>JALELH010000100.1 GCA_022768865.1 Spirochaetia bacterium | reverse complement strand
TGCACCCTCAATTCTTCCAAGAGAACAGTAATTGCGCACGCTGCGTTCTGAAATGTGCCAGTTGCCTGCCGCCTGCTGCACGGAAATGTATTCAACCTTACCCATGGCAATATTATAGCATCAAACGGCAAAATATAAAGCTGAAATAATCATAATAAAACAAATCATAATTTGCCGGATAATATAACAGGCAGGTTTTATAACCAGCTGACCTTCGTTCTTCATGATTATCTGTATCCGGTTACTTTCAGAAAGAGTCTGTTTAATTCATCATATTCTAAAGGCTTTTTTTCGGCGTTTTTTTCAAGATATTCTTCTACTTCAGAAACAACGGAATCAATATATAAATCTATTTCCCTGATACGCGGCCCTGTTTCCTTTTCTCCAATGGATTTTTTACGCTCCACCAGTATGCCTGCGGATTCCTTTAATTCTTCCGGAAGACAGGCTGCCTGCAAAACATCAAATTCGATGGGCGGCTGAATGTTTTTTTTCATTATCCACTGGCAGGCCAGACATTGCCTTAAGTTATAAAGGTATGGCTTATACCTGACTTCTGTCTTTTCCGCAAAAAAACGTTTCAGGTTATTCTTTGTAATTGAATTGTAATGATGCAGACTCTTCAGCTTTGAAAAATGATTATTCATGACCTGAACAATTTCATTCCATTCTTTTGTAGTTTTATAGACAATAGGGGATGCTGCCCATTCAAAAATAGACGGATTAGACTTATTCAGCTGAAGCAAAAACTTCTTTACATCCCAGCCGGAAATATCATAGACTTCATTCAGTTCACATTCCAGAGTATCTTTCTGATTTTCCAGCTTCAAATAGAATTCAACAGGCCGAGAATAAACAAAACGGACATCATAGTCGCTGTCTGGACTTGCAAAACCCCATGCCCTGCTTCCGCTTTCACAGGCATAAAGAATCTGTATATTTTCTTTCCGTTCAATTTCTGAAAGTTTTATTTTGATCTGATTGCTAATTTCTGTCATTTGTCCCCACTGCTTTTAAAGTAACAAAAAAGTAAATGTTTGAATAGATTTGAATAGATAACTTAAAAGCATATGAAGTTTTCTGCTGATTTGTACATTATATCAGGTTTTATGGACGACAACTATATTGACACAGAGGGACATGGCCTGCCCTTCACATAATCGGAACGACTTAAAGCAGGCATATAGCATTTAACCCATAGCTTCAAATAAAGAATTTTTTATGTCTATATTGGTAATCCTTTCCTGTTCCAGTCTGGATTTTTCTATGGGTGCGTTTCTTAAAATCATGAATGTTTCTTTTTCTGCATCCGTAAGGTTTTCAGGAATTTTCCTGCCTGCAAGCTGAACACCTTTAACCAGAAACCTGTCATACTTTTCTAAAATGGATTTTTCCATGCAGAAAGTTTTTGCCTGCGGAAGACTTGCACGCAGAGTTGATAATATTTCAAAACCATGCTCATCTAAATCGCCAAAATATAGAATCTGCTTTTCCTTTAACCAGCCCACAGTCTTCAAAATATTTACGGTAAATCCGTGTCCCCATAAACATATGGCACCTGCAACATCCGGAAAAGTAAGATAAACCATTTCATTTTCTACTATAATAATACCGGTAATAGAGTCTGTAAGTTCTTCTGGCAGAAGTGCAAAATCTTCTATATCAAAAGTGCATTCTTCCAGTTCTTTTCCTAATATCTCTATTTTAATTGCATTATCAAGGCTTCTTACCCTTATTCTTTCCGGTTTTGCTTTAAGGCCGAAAGTTGTTTCAAAATCATCTTTACATTCTGCATTGTCAGACAGGCTTTTTATTATTCCCTTATTATTTTCTATAAACTTTGTATGCACGGGCAGCTGAATGTTTCTGATATAGATTCCGGAATCCTGATTTTCATTCAGCCAGTTTACACATAGAATAATGTTTTCCCAATAACTTTCTTCCTGTTCTTCAAGCAAAATCTGAATATGTTTCAGGCACCAGTCCTGTATGTTGATTTTTGAATTAAGATTTTCTTTAATGTATCTGGCAGCATTTTCCAGCCTGTTTACGTTCTTCTTTTTACTGATGAATGTAAGGTAGTCTTCTTCTGTACTAAAATAAATCCGTCTTACTGCCGTTTGTACTCCATTTGTGCGGGATTGTATTTTTTCTATTTCAAGGGAATACCCCCTGCCCTTTTTTTCTTTGGAATTATTTATGATTTCTTCCAGTTCTTTTGCCCTTTGCCTAATATCATCATTTACCTTTCCTTTGTTGGCTCTTATTTCCAGAGGAAAGAAAGAATCAATGGCATCAGAAAAAAAGCCGGTAATTTTATTCTGACAGTAAGACTTAAAAAGATTATCCGCCTTTTCATGCAACTCATTGAGCATTATCATTTGACTTCTCCCATTCCTCTTTATAGTCCTGGTATCTGTCAATTGTCATGGACAGCAGCCTGGATTCTTTATCAGAAATGCTTTCCGTAATATGAATGGAAGAAATATAATCTTCAACAATATTTACTTTATCCATTGGCGTTACTACCATTACCTGCAAATCAAGCTGCTTAAAAAGTTCCATAGCATACTGTGAATTTATGGCATCACTTCTGCTGAATACTTCATCAACAATTACAAACCTGAAAGAAGATGACTTGTCTTCATTTAAGCCAAACTGATACGTAACGGCAGATGCAAGAATCGTATATGTAAGTTTTGCCTTTTCACCGCCACTTAAGCTGCTGCTATTGCTGTAATACTGCTTCTGCCTGTCGCCGTCTTCATAATATTCCATGGCAGCAAAGTTAAACCAGTTCCTTAGATCCAGGACATAGGCTCTAGTGGATTCGCTTGCCTGAAGGGAATCTAGGAATTCCTTTACCTGATGATAAATTCTTGCTTCATAATCCGGATTGTGCTGCGTAAGTTCATAGGCATCTGGTTTTGCATTTATGAGCTTCTGCTTAAATTCCTTTATTCTGGTATCTTTTGTGTTATCGTAAATCAGCTGTAAATAAGTTGCAGGATTTTTCTGATATGTAATTCTTCTTAAACTTGCATTCAAATCCCTTATTGCAACTTTTATTTCCTGCTGCTTGCTGTCTATGAATTCGCTGAAATCAATTAAGTCCTGATTAATTGTGTTATTAAGATAATCGTGGAACTGTGCTTCGTATTTAGGCAGGTCGTCTTTTTTTAGTCTGGCATATATTGCTTCAAAGTCCCCTAAATAATCTGACGTTGGCTTTACATCTGCAAATTCCACACTCCAGTCATCGTATTGGTTTATTACATCTCTGGACGGAGAAGTTAAGGCAATCATCTTTTCTGTTAATTCGTCGTTCTGCAGCTTTAACTGCTTTTCAAGCAAGTCCCTGTTTTTGCCCAGTCTATCTGCAATATTTTTCTGGATAGATTTCAGCGCCCTTGTGGAACTGATTTCTTTTTCCTTTATCTGAAATTCCTTAATGAAAATTCCTAACTTGTCTTCTATTGTTTCGGTATCTTTATATGTTTCCCAGGCCTGATAGTTAACGTTTAATTCTTCATTTGTTTCTTCTATTGTCAGCTTTAGTTTTTCACAATTTCCATATATTTCAAGAATATTCTTTGTTACTTCGTCCAGTTCTGTTTTCTTTATCTTTAACTTGGAATTATATTCCTGGAATTCCTTTGACTTTTCTGACGCTTCCAGTTTTCTTTTTGTCTGTTCAAATTCATCTATCCTTACACTGCATGAAAAATAATCAATAGTATCCCAGGAAATTATGTCTTCCAGGTTCCGGACTGAATTAAGCTTATTATTAATTAACCTTTCCCTGTCTGCAATAGTTTTAATTTCTGCATTTATGGAATTCTGTTCTTCAAGCAGTTCGTCAATTCTGTTGCTTAACAGCTTTTTCTTTTCTGTATTATCCCAGCCCAATACCTGAAGGATTTTATTTGTATTTTTGTTGCGGTCATCTTTTTCATTTCTGTACTCATTTTTAATTAAGCCGGAGGACGTAATGACTCTTTTATTTGCATTTATCTCCTTTATTTCGTCTGTACATAAAAAATCAAAATGATCATTTACATACTTATTGAGCCAGCCTGTAAACAAGGTATTTTGCTTTAGTTCTATTTTTCCGGGAACAGTGTTACTGTCTGTATCAATTTCATAACTGTCAAAGACTGAATCTTCAACCTTGAAATAAACAATCCTTCCGTTGATGTTGTTGTCCTTTACAAATGCAGTAACACGATTGTAATAATTTTCCGGCACAAGCAAAGTAAGAGCAAAATGATGAAGCAGCCTTTCTATAGCATATTCCCATTTTTTTTCTGATTCCTTTACCTGAATCAATTCTCCGGCAAAAGGAAGCTCTTCTTCTTCACATTTAATGGCCTTGCAGATCATGCTTCTTATACTCAGGTTTGAAGAAGGAATATTTGTCCTGCGCTCTCCTAAAGATTCAAGTTCTGCTTTATTTTTTTCTATTTCAGAATTAACTTCTTCCTGTGTCTTACGTGCATTAAACTTTTTATCTTCTACAGCATTATTCTCTGCTTCCAGGGTCTGCATTAATTTATTCAGCTTTGAAGAATTGGCAGCAAATGTTTTTTCATTTTGCGGCAGCGGAAGCTCAAGAATAGTTGCATTGCGTTTATATAAATCATATTCACGGAGTGCATTTTCTTTCTTTTCAGAAAAAAGCTTTATCTGGCTATCAAGCTTGTCCATTTCTCTTGTTATGTCCAGACTTGCAAGGGTTATCTTAATTCCGTCAATTTCTGTCTGTATGGATTCCTGTATTTTCTCTTTTGCAGTTTTCCGGCTTTCTTCTCTTTTTAAATCTTCTTCCTTCTGACATTTTAAGCTTTCAAGAAAATCTATTGAACTTTTTGCAGTCCATGCAGGCAGCGTAGATAAAAGGTCTGCATTCTTTGCCTGCTCTGTTCGTGTCTTCTTCCAGGCTTCTCCTTTATCAAAGACTTCCTGCAAAAGGGAAAGCTGATACTTAGTCTTCTTAATTTCTTTATCAGAAAGGACAAGCTTTTTATAGTTTTCCTGCAGCTTTTCAAATTCGCTCTTTGTGTCTATGGGGTCAAGCATGGCAGTTTTTATGAATGTATTTAAATTATCCAGTACTTTAAGGCCTACGATTTGAGAAAAAAGCTTAAGTGCATTGTCAGATTTAAAGCCAAAAATCTCTGAATAAATGGAACTATATGGCTTGAATTCATCTTTAAAAATAGTGCTGTATTTTTCCGTTATAAACCGCTTCCATTTGCCGGAAGTATCAAGGGGACTATTGTTACCGTTAAGAAAATCATTAATTTCTTCAATAGTAAGTTTAGACCTTGTAATGCCAAAAATCCTTTTAATTTCTGACCCTTTAAAATACCTTACCTGCAGCAGACTAACGTAGTTCTTTAATTTATCATTATAGAAGACACCATTTAAAATAGAAATTGTATCTTTATTTCTCAGGTATTGTGCCTTGCTTACGGCAGAATCTTCTTCCTGTTTATTTCCATAGGCACCCAGAACATAGCTTTCTTCGTCCCTGTCCCTGCTCTTTTCTGTTCCAGATGACTGATTATATTTTCTGTAGGCAGAAGGAACCAGTAAGGTAACAAGGCCGTCTACAAGTGTTGTTTTTCCGATTCCGTTATTTCCGGTTAAAAGTGCAGACTTGCCGTTAAAAGTTTCTGTATAAATCGTATTGTTAAAGACTCCCCAGTTATACATCTGAAAGAGTTCTATTCTGTAACCGTCAACATACTGTTCTGCAAATAAATCATTGTTCATTACTAAGTTCCTTCAGTTTACGTTTGAATTCTTCCATAAAATTGGCGTCTATCTTGGCTTTTAAAATCTTTCTGATTTCAAATTCACAGTCAATATTCTGTTCACGTCCGTCATCCCTTTTGTTAATTTCCTTTATGAATGTAAGGAATTCCAGCTTGCTTAAGTATTCATCAAACTGCCTGTATACTTTTGTCTGATCTGAGTGTTCAGGAATAAAAACCTGCAGCATATCCTTTATCTGACTTTCCTTTAAAACACATGCAGAAGAAACATCCCCAGACGCTTCAAAGGAATCTAAAGCTTCCCTAAGGACAACACACAGCAGGGCGACTTCCGGAGACAATGCTGATTTTCTTATTAGCCTCGGGAGCTTTGTATATTCATTATTTTCATCATAATCATCTTCAGAGTCGTATTGAGATAAAAAAGCAAAGCCGTCTTCATTATCAATTACAACTTTAATTCCGATTACTGCAAAATATTTTGATATTTCAGAAATATTCCTTTCAAGAATATTCCAGTTTTTATCGTTTAAGCCTTCCCTGTATACGGGTCCCTGCAATAAATAAATACATATTGCAGCCCATTCCGGACATCTTTTTACTTCGCTCATGCAAATATCATCCTTGGAACTTTTACTTTTATTAAGATTCCATTCCTGTGAATTTCTATAATATCTGTTTCTAAAGGATTTATGATTATCTTTTCTTCTTTCTGTGCCAAAGCAAACCAGGCAACCAGTTCCCCGATTCCTTTTTCTACAGGATATTCAGATACTAAATCTTTTAGCGTAAACTGTACTTTGTTTGTTTTACTGCGGTATAAACTGACATGGTTTTTCAGAACTTTTTCATCAACAAAGGAACTGTCAACAAGCCCCTGTATGGAACTTAAATCAATTACATCAGCATTAAAACTTGAAATATCCGTAAACCTTATTGATTTTTCCGGCAGCGGAACAGTTCTTGCCTGCGGGAAATATAAATCAGGCTTTGTTTCTATTTCTATAAAATCCCTGCCTGCCTTGTCCATGCCGGAACTTACTTTTTCTTCATAGGTTCACATTTCTTTTTTTATGTCTGCTATAAGCTTTGAGACCCTTTTCCGTTCCCCTGCTGTCTGCTGTTTTAACAGCTGGCTGATTCTATCAGTTAGCGTCCGGTTTTGTTCTATGATTTTGTGACCGGCATCAAATAAGTAATGGCGCAGCTGCAGAATGAATTCATCCTGAATTTCTGTTTTACTGACAATTGAGCTGGCAATGGAATTTATTTCATTTTCAGAATCCTGTGCCAGGAAATTCCAGAATGTAAAGAACGACTGTCCCTGAGGTGACTTTCTGAGTTTATTATCAACATCAAGGGTATACCCAAGGATTTCTCCTCTTGTGGAATCTACTTCACTTTGCTTTTTATAAATATCTTTTATATTACTCCTGAAGTTTTCTTCTACCTGTTTAAATTCACTTAATAATTCCCTGGAACTGCGGTCTATTTCGTTAAGGTATTCCTTAATCTGATTCTGGTTATAGGTTTTTACACGGCCTGTGTTTTTAATCTGTTCAATTTCTTTATCAATGTCTTTTTTCTGTTTTTTTAATGCTTCTATTCTTTCCTGCGGGTCTTCATTTATATTCTGATTTAAATTCCTCAGCTGAAATAGAATACTTTGAAACCTGGATTCTGTTCCGACAAATTCTTTCTTTTCACAATTTTCAATCCAGTTAAAAAGACGTTCAATGCTTGGATTTAATTCAATGATTTTATTGCGCTGTTTGTTGTATGTTCTATACAGATATTTTTTCTTATCGCACCAGTTATTAATGTATCTCTGTGCCTTTATCTGATAGTCAGCAGAATAATCAATTTCTTCATTTTCGTCAGCATTCAGTTCCTGCTCATCTTCCGGATGTTCCAAAAGGTAAGAAGCAAGGCGGCTTTCAATTTCTTCAGATTCTATTGCTGAAGTGCTGTTATCAGAACGGAATACTTTATACAGAAATGAAATTATAAATGCAGAATCCCTGGAATGCAGCATGTTAAATCCAGGATCATTTTCCAAAAGGTCTCTGAAATATTCTGTTTATATCTTTTTTAGCATTTGTATTTCCAGTTATTTAATAAAAATTCTATTGCTTGTATTTAAATTAATTCTTTAGCTTCTTCTATAACCCAGTTATCAATGGTTCGCTTTTCCGTAGAAAAGTTTACGCCGATTAATGTCTTCTTGCGGCTGTCCAGCTTATATGGTTCTGCGTATTTCTTTTCCTTAATCTGCTGAATGGCTTCTTCTGCCGTGCCGTTTAATTTTATTTCTATTATATAGATGTTGTCTGCCGTCTTAAACTGCAGGTCTGCACGGCCGCTGCTTGTGGCCTTTTCTGCTTCTACGTAAAAGCCGATAAGCTTCATCAAAATGAAAACGGCATTTTGAAAATACAATTCCATATCACCTGCTATGCGGTAATCGTTTCCGGAAAAGAATGCCTGCATGCGTTCCATGAAACGATCTATTTTACCTGTCCTCAGGTCCTTTACAAATTCCGTAATCCTGAATTCAGAACCTGCGCCTTTCTGCCTGTAAAAACGTGCAAGAAAATTTACAAAGCCGCTTTTTACTTCTTTATTAGGAAAGTTAAGGCTGTATTCGTTGAACTCCTTATCGTAGCCTTCAATGGTAAGGTAGCCCGTCTGGTAAAGAAGCGGCAGAGGAGTTTCATCCATCGCATCTATTGAACCAAGCAGGTCTGAAGTTATCTGGCTACCTTCAAGATCATTGAAATTAAAACTGCATGCCTTCATAACCTGCACAAGCATTGTAGGCGTACCTGTTTCAAACCAGTAATTTTCAAATTCCTTTTTATCAAGGGCATTAACTACGCTGAACGGATTATATATTCCTTCTGAATTCTTTGTAAAATGATAGCCGTCATACATCTGCTTCAGCTTGGCATAGCATTCTTCTTTTGAAATGCCATGCTTTTCTGACATCTTGCCTACTTCTTCGTCAAAGGTTGAAGCTATTTCTTCACAGGTCATTCCGCAGAGCAGGAAGTAGCGGTCATCCATGGAAATGTCTTTTAAATTATTTAAATCACTGAATATGCTTACCTTGCTGAACTTTGTTACGCCCGTTAAAAGTGCAAACTTTATGCATCCGTCCATGGTCTTTAGCACTGAATAAAATGCTTTCAGCTGCGCTCGGTACAGGTTCTGCAAATAAGGATTGTCAAAGGTGCTGATTAAAGGCTTGTCGTACTCGTCAATTAAAACAACAACCCTCTTGCCTGTCTTTTCGTATGCACGCTGAATTATTCCCTTAAACCTTAACTGAAGTTCATTTTCTGAAGGCTTTGATCCGTAAATCTGTTCCCATTCACAAAGTGTATCATTCAGCTGATTCTTTAAACCGTCTTCCGTATTGTATGCACCAGTATTCAAATCCAGGTGCAGAACGGGATATTCAGTCCAGTCTTTTTCAAGCTTTTCTATGGCAAGGCCTTTGAATAAATCTTTTTTACCGGAAAAATATGATTCAAGCGTCGTAATAAGGAGGCTTTTGCCAAACCGGCGCGGACGGCTTAAAAAACAGTAGCTGCTGCCCGACGTAACAAGCTGATAAACAAAGGCAGTTTTATCAACGTAAGCATAGCCTTCCTTTACAATCTTTTCAAAAGTCTGTATGCCGATTGGAAATTTCATTTTAAGCCTCCGCAGGAAGTATAGCACAGATTTTGATTTCCGGCATCTGCCTGCACTTTATGCACAAAACAAACATTTCTTTTTCCTTGCTTTTACAAATCCACAGACTGCGTTATATTAAACATATTCTTCCATATAGGATACAGGCAGGTTTTTTATGGCAAACAAAAAGATTTTTACAAGATCAGACATCCGCAACTGCTGTTATAATGCAGGCTATTTTGAAAGGGGTCAGATCCTTGCAAATAGGGACTGCGTCAATGACATAAAGCTTGAGCTTCTGGACATTCATGATTGCTTAGGCCATATTAAAATCACTGCAAAAGTAAAGGGCAATATTCAGGATTCCTACGAAGCTTCCGTTACCATAATGTTTTCCAATCCAAATGAAAGAATAGTTATCTGCAATCTGTATGGTTCAAAATGCCAGTGCCTTACGTCTTCCGGGTGGAATTTCTGCAAGCATGCCGCTGCCCTTGCCATAAAAGCTTCTGAAGAAATAACACCGGAAGAACTTATATTCTTCATAAACAGCGGAAACATTTCTATGACACTGGAAGAATTAAGGTCCTTTATGTCGGGCGGAAATAAAAAAAGAAGTTCTAAAACTTCCGGCAGCCTTATGAATGTCATGGATAAGATTTCACTTAAGAACCGCAACAGATTCTTTCAGGAAAATCCCGGCGGCGACATTGATTTTGAACTTCATCTTGGTCTGGAAACGGAAGCAGAATTGCTGACACTGAAAATAGGAAACAAAAAAAAGTTTGTTGTAAAGGATGTAAGGCAGACAATTGAAGCAATCAGGACCCAGCACAAGATTGCCTACGGCAAGAATCTGGAATTTGTACATTCCCAGAATGCCTTTTCAAAGGAAGCTTTGCCGGTTGTTTCTTTCCTGCTGAATCTGACAAATGCAAACCTTCCGTTGCCTTACGACAGGGCAGCAGATAAACGCTACATAAGGTTAACGCCGGAACAGCTGGAATCATTTCTTGGCATTTGCGAAAATCATAAATTCAAAGTAACTTCAACGCTGGATTCGTATATTCTGGATTCTGAATTTGAAATTGATGGTAAAATAGAAAAATGCAATCCTGTTCTGCCCGTAAAGATTTATCCTGCTTTCCCTGCAAAGTATAAGGCATCTGAAAAACTTGCTGCTGCAATGGAAGTCCGCAAAGACCTTACAGTTGAATTCCCGAAAATCTTTCTGCTTGAAGGCACAAGGCAAAACTACATCTTATACAGAGACGTCATTTACAAGATTACCGGTGAATATTTTGAAGAAATGAAGGAAGTTCTGTATCTGATTACGCAGAATTCTACAAAGGAAAAACGCAATTCAAACTACCATTCAGGCCATTCAAAAAACCAGTACATTTTAAACCTTGACGAGCCGGATTTTGCTGAATTTTCTTCCATACTGTTGCCGACATTGCAAAAATATTGTGACGTTCATCTTGCAAGGGGTGTTGATTTTTCAAAGTATGAAGCAGAAGAACCAGTGTTTAAAACCTACCTAGATGTTGTTTCAGATGAAGATGGTGAATGCCTTTCATGCACGCAGAAAGTTTCTTATGGCGAAGGGGAAAACGAAAAGCAGCATAACCTTGCAGACAATGAAGAAAGCCATGAATATTACCGCGATGCAAAAAGTGAATTTGAACTGCGTTCCATTTTGCAAAGCTATTTTCCGGAAGTTAAGGAAAACTTGCACAATGAAAAACAATTTTTCCTGCCCTACGCCGACGATGAAGAAAAACTTGCAGATTTCATTCAGCACGGAATTCCTGCCATTGAACAGTATTCAGAAATATTTGCAACGGATGCATTTAAAAAAATCCGCGTAACTTCAAGAAAAGCCGTAACTACAGGGCTTTCAATTAAGGGAAACCTGCTTGATGTTTCCTGGGATGTAGATGGCATGAGCCGCGATGAGCTTTATTCAATTCTGAGTGCTTACCGCCGGAACAAGAAATACTTTAAGCTTAAGTCCGGCGAACTTTTAAATCTTTCAGAAAGCGGAATTGAAACTCTGGCCCAGATGCAGGACGACCTTAACTTAACTAAAAGCCAGATACAGAGCGGACAGGCAGAACTTCCTGTTTTCCGTGCGCTCTACCTTGATGCCCTGATGAAAGAAAATTCCGAACGCCTTGAAATCCGGCTTGATAATACCTTTACAAGTTTTATGGCTCATGTTGATGAAGTATTTGCAAAAACATACACAGTTCCCAGGGAAATAAATGCGGATTTAAGGAATTATCAGAAGGAAGGATTTGCATGGGCTTCTTCCCTTGCAGAACTGGGCTTAGGCGGAATCCTTGCTGACGACATGGGTCTTGGCAAAACACTGCAGATGATTACCCTTTTGCATTTATTAAAAAATAATTCAGCAGAGGCAAAGACAAATTTAATTGTCTGCCCTGCTTCCCTTCTTTATAACTGGGGGTCTGAATTCCAGAAATTTGCACCGGACATGAAAATCGGTCTTTTAGCCGGAACTGCAGCAGAACGCAAGGCTATCCTTGATGACTACAAAAACTACAACGCCCTTGTAACAAGCTACAGCCTTTTAATCCGCGATATTGAAAACTATCAGGGCAAAACCTTTGACATTGAAATAATAGACGAAGCACAATATATAAAAAATCAGGCTACCCTTGCATCTAAAGCCGTAAAATCCGTTGACAGCCGAGTTCGCTTTGCACTGACGGGAACACCTATTGAAAACCGCCTTTCTGAACTCTGGAGCATTTTTGAATATTTAATGCCGGGCTATCTTTTCAGCTACAAGCATTTTAAAGACACTTTTGAAACTTCAATAATGGATTCCGTTGAAAATCCTGATTCAAACCAGAAAACACTATCACGCCTGCACAAGATGATTTCTCCGTTTATCCTGCGCCGTTTAAAAGGAGAAGTCCTGAAAGATTTGCCGGAAAAAGTTGAAGAAGTTATTTACACAAAGTTTGAAACGGAACAGGAAAAGCTTTACAAGGCTACTGAAAAAAATGTTGTTGAAACAATCAGCAAAAAAACTGCTGAGGATTTCAATGAATCAAAGCTGACTATTCTGGCAGAACTTACAAAACTCCGTGAAATCTGCTGCGACCCTGCCCTTCTCTTCCAGAACTACAAAGGCGGCTCTGCCAAGCTTGAAACATGCCTTGAACTTATTTCAAATGCAGTAGAAGGCGGCCACAAAATACTGCTTTTTTCACAGTTTACGAGCATGCTTTCTGTTATTGAAAACCGCCTTAAAGAACAGAAAGACGGCCCTGCAATCCGCTATTTAAAACTTACAGGGGAAACTTCAAAAATAAAGCGCCGGGATTTAGTTGAAAAATTCCAGAACGGAGAAGCGGATGTATTCCTTATTTCTTTAAAAGCCGGCGGAACAGGATTAAACCTGACCGCAGCAGACATGGTCATTCATTATGACCCGTGGTGGAACGTTGCCGCACAGAATCAGGCAACAGACAGAAGCCACAGAATCGGTCAGAAAAACAATGTTACGGTTTTTAAACTTATTGCCAAAGACACCATAGAAGAGCGCATTTTAAAGCTTCAGGAAAAGAAAAAGGATTTAGCCGATAAAATCATCAGTGCAGAAGGCATATCAGCTGCAACCTTAAGCAAAGATGACCTGCTGGAACTTATTTCCGGCACACGGGAATAAAGGCCTATGGGGCTGCATTTTCAGCCCCTGCAGATATTTACTTTTATTTAACTGCTTGAACAAGCTGCGGCATGGCAAAATGACGACCATTAACGTAACAGTTTTGATTAGGCAATTTGAATCAATGGCTTAGCTTCAGTTATAGAACACAACTTGCTTTTTCAGCACGTAACAGTCTTGATTAAACAAACAGACTTTACATAGTTTAGTTAATTCATGTTCCTCTAGCTATGAAAGTAATTATTTATAAACTTTGCCCCTCCCCCTATACAAAAGTCAAAGGAAATATAAGGAAACGTAACAGTTTTGATTAAGTACATTGAATAAAAGGCTGTAAAACAAATATTACATTTCCAGCACGTAACAGTCTTGATTAGGCAACCAGGCTTTTCATACTTTAATTCAGGATAACCACATATTTATATTGATAAATTCCGGCCCTACCCTACCCTGATATAAATAAAGACTGGAGCACGTAACAGTTTTGATTAACCAATTTATCTTAAACCCTTGAAGTAAAAAACCTGCCTTTTAACACGTAACAGTCTTGATTAATCAATTTAAAAACCGTCAACACTACTATTAACTAATATAGTAAAAACTGTCAAACCGCATAAACGGCCGTTTTAAGCAGCTTTTTTATGCAGGTAGACATATTTTACCTTTTCTTCAAAAAACAGCCCTCTAAAGCAATCCTCAGAGGTGCAGATAAAAACACTGTTTTGTTTAACTTTTTAACTTGTCATAAAGTCATTTTGTTTATTTTGTTTTATTAAACATACAATTTGACTATATTACTTGTATATCTTGTTTTACTAATAATACAAGTTATCTTTTTGACTTATCATCTTTTTTACTTGACAAACAAATAAAACAAGTTATAATTTGCATAAACAATTCAATCTGGAAAAGAAGAAATGAAAACCATATCAATAGCACTTCAGAAGGGCGGAACAGGAAAAACTTCCGTAGCAGTAAGCGTAGCATCGGCATTAGCAAAAAAACATAAAGTAGTTTTAGTAGACGCAGACCCACAGGGCAATGCATCTGCATGGTATAACCAGGAACTTACGGCCGAACTTTCCGACATTTTAACAAACAAGGCAGGCATCGGAGACGCACTGGTGGCAACGGGAATAAAGAATCTTTTCATGATTCCTACAGCAGGTGTCGGGGGCGGGTTAAATGCCTATCAGAAAACAGAAGCAAACGGCAAACCGGAAGCCATGCTTGACGTAACGGACGAACTATCCAAAGCCTTTGATTACTGCATTATTGATACATCACCTCATTTTGGACCTCTTGAAGAATCCTGCTTTATAGCCAGTGACGAAGTAATACCTGTAATGATGATAGACAGGTTTTCTTTTGACGGACTAGAAATCTTTATGTCAAACCTTTCGGACTTAAAGACAAGGGCAAAGCGCGTAAGCAAAGAAGCAGCAATCAAAAGGCTGGTCTTAAATGCAAAAGACAACCGCCTTTCAACACAGGACGGCAAAATAGATGCCCTTATGCAGACACTTCCAAAAGAAATGAAGCTCCATATAATTCCTGTAGACCAGGCCTTTAAAAAAGCACAGGACCTTCATGAATCAATTGAAGCAGTAGAAGCAAAAAAAGAAACCATTGCAGTAATAAACGAAATTGCAAAAGCCTTGTCAGAATAGGGTAGGGGAATAAAACATGCCGGCAACAAGAAAAATATCAAGAGAAGCACAGCAGCAGGATTTGGCACAATTAAAAGACTGTTTTACGTCTAAAATACAAACGGAAGTTAAAGAAACTCCTGATTTGGCAAGCCTGACGCAAAAAACAAATTCAGAGCCTTTTACAACGCAGGTTTCAGTTCAATCTGAAAATACTGGCACCCCTGTAAAAGCTATTCAGGCAGAAGAAATTGAAGGGCCGGCATCAGAAGAACAGCCTCAAAACGCAACGACAATCCCCGCCACAGAAAAAGAAACGCTAGACACATCAGTGGGCATAAGGATGACAAAGCAAAAGAGAAGGGAACTAAAGGCATACTTTATCCAGAAAGGAACAACACTTTCACAAGGTATAATGGAAATGTATGAATTAATGAAAGTATTGGAAAAAGAAAACGTATTTTCCTTTGTAGACGGCCAGATTGTAAGGAATAAGCATTAATGAATGAACCAAACAAGGAAAATCAGGCTGAAACACCGGAACTTGATAAAGAAACCTCCTACGAAGTAATTGCAATAGACAATTCGGTAACAGAACTTTTTGACAAAGAATTATCCTTACAAAAACCAAAAACTAAGCTTTTAAGCTACATTCCAAGTTTTTTTACAACAGCTTCCCTGCCATTTAAAAATATTCATAAAACAGTATTTGTCCGCAGAGGAAGTCAGGGCGTAAAACTTACGCTGTCATCACCTTTTAACGTTCCTTTTGGAAAATACGGCAGACTGCTTTTAAGTATATTTACGACGCATGCAGTTTTATCTAAAGAAAAAGATGCTCCTGTTTACATGGAATTCCGCTCCCTTGCAGACTTGTTAAAGGAAATGCAACTTCCGCGACAAAGGGGGTCTGCAGTAAGGGAACAGCTGGAATGTTTTATGAATGCATCTTTTGCCTTCGATCAGCGGGTAGAAGAACGGCAGGCAGGGTATTTATTTAAAGACTTGTACCAGGACGGCAATTATCCTAAAAAAGACGTAAATGTAGTTATAAGAAGCACAGGAAACATCCGTTTTACAGAAGGCATACAGTTTAAGGAAATAGAAGACGGAAGTGCAGAAAACAAATTCGGAGACTTTAAAATAATACTTTCTGCAGAATTTGCAAGATTCTGTCAGCAGCATGCCGTTCCTATTGATTACACAGTATACAGGGACATAAACAGCGCAGTAGGAAAAGACCTGTATGCCTGGCTGGTTTTCAGGAACAATGGAATTACAAATCCTGTCTTTATACCAAAAGAAAGCCTTGTAGATCAGTTTATGCCTGTTACGGAAACAGCAAATCCAAACCAAAGGAACGTAAACTATAACAGGCTTATTGATATGCTGGCAGAAATAAAGACAAAGTATTATCCGGAATTGAATATAGATTTGGATTCCAACAGTCTGGGCATTACTTTGTTTAAAAGTCCAACACCTGTAATAAAGAATGACAAGCGTTATGCCCTTATTACATCCTTGATTTAGCAAAACGTAACAGTCTTGATTAAGTTTTCCACAAGTATGTATTACTACTATTAGTTATATATATTATTAGAATTTATTAGATATAATAGAAGATTAATCAAAACTGTTACATTTTTAATCCTGACTGTTACGTCTTGTTTTAAAAACTCATTTAAGTCTTTATATTTTATAGAATTAAATTTGTGGATAATTTAATCAACATTGTTACGTTAAAGGGCATTTATCCCTAGCAGATTGTGGACAGATTAATCAAAACTGTTACGTAGGTTTGTAAGTAAAGGCATTTTAATACAAACAGGCAATTGAAGAAAACAATGATTCGCTTTATACTGGTTTTAAAGAAGTATTATTTTCATTAACTGATTTTTATAAAATCTGGAGTAGTATCTAAATGAAGCGAAAAGAATATTCTGTTTTTGTAGCTGTAATCTCTCTTATTTCACTTTTTGCAGTTTCTTGTGGTTCAACGAAAGTTACCCCCCCCGTACACCCGAATGGTATCCGCTAACAAGTAAAGCTTATCCAAATTCAACATACCTTTCTGCACGTAACGCAGCAGGAGCTGAAAGTGCAGAGGCTGCCATGGCTCAGGCGGCAAATACCCTTGCCGGATTTATTAAGACGGAAGTTGCTTCAGAACTTTCCCGGCAGATGATTTCAGAAGAAAAGACTGTAAATGGAAAGACAACCGGTACAACAGAAACAGTTCTAAAAAATCAAATAACATCAAAGGTCAATGTAGATCTTGTTGCCCTTGAATATGCTGATCCATACTACAACAAATCAGACAAAAGCTGGTATGCATGCGCTTATATAGAAAAGGCAAAGGCATACGAAGCATTAAAACCAGAACTTGAAAACGAAAAGTCTGCCTTCTATGGTATTTACGACAAAGCTATTGCAGAAAAAGAACCATTTGCAAAAATCAGGCTTTTGAATTCAAGCAGGAAACAAAGCGGCCAATTTAAAACAAAGCTTGCCTATGCTGAACTTTTTGCTCCAGATTTAGTAGCAGCAGATTTTGGTGCAGATAAAAAAGCTGCATCAGAAATTTCAGCACAGATTTCAGAAATCATAATAAAAACTCCAATTTATGTAACTGTAAAAAACGATACAGACGATGCTGTAAAAAGTGCATTGGTTTCTGTCCTTACGTCAAACGGCTACACCGTATCAGATGCACTTGAAAAATCTGCATGTCCATTAAGTGCTTCCATAAATTACAACGAAAGTACTCAGGATGATGGAACAGGCAACACAATCTATATCAATACGCCTTCTTTATCAGTAAATCTTTCAGATGCTGGTTCAAAAAAAGCAGTCTATAGTTTTACGGTGCAAGGCAAAAGTGCCAGAAGCTATAACCGTGCTACTGTAAAAAACATTGCATCTAAAAGTATTTCTGCTGCCGTAAAAGATGAATTTGCAAAAGACTTCTCTAATTTTATGGGAATTGAATCAGCTTCTGCAGATATTCTGTCTTTGTTTGGACTGTAATTTTTTACATTTGTATACAAGCCAGCGTATGCAGGCTCTAGATAAAAACATACTTTAATTTTCAGGAGTGATGGATGAAAAAGTCAATCATTTTTATTGCGGCTGCTGTAAGTGCAGTCTTGTTGCTGGATAGCTGTGGTTCAACCCCAAGTACTGCAGATGCTGTACCAAAGTCTGCAAATGTTGCTGCTGCAAACAATACTGGCGTAAGTGCCCAGCGTATTGAATTTTTACAGTGGCAGGGACAGGAATTTGGAGACCCTGCACAGCCTGCATGGCTCCGTACTTTAGCATACGGAAATCCAAATCAGTATATTACTGCAAATATTGGAGAAGGTGATAAAGCCAACGAATTGCGTGCAAGAAAATGGATTGTTCCTTCAATGGGTACTTCCCTTAACAGAGAAACTGCCTTAAACAATGCCAGACTTCAGGCTATGCAGGCAATCGGTACAGAAATGTCTGTTTCAATTAACGGTTCTTTAGGAAACTCTGTTAGTGACCAGGGTAAAAGCACAATTGCTAAATTCTGTGCAGAAACTTCTGCAAAACTTACAGGTTTAAGGGAAGACGGAACATACTGGTATTATGTAAAAATAACTGATGCTACAGGTAATTCTGAATATCAGTACCGTGGATATGTTTTCTATACACTGGATCCAAAAGACTATCAGGAACAGGTTGCTTATTATATGTTAAATCTTTTAAATGACCCTCGTCTCCCGGAAGATGTCCGCAAGGCTTTGATGGATAAAAAGCTTGGCATTATTCAGGATGCTGTAAAGGCAGAAAAGACTGATGCACAGCAGAAAGAAATTGACCGTCAGGTTAGGGAAGCAAAGCATGAACTTGAAATGGAACAGCAGAAGACAGAACAGGTAAAGGCTGAATCCAAGGCAAGTGCAGCAGAAGCTGTAGCTGCAAAGGCACCTTATATAACAACTTCGGCTGTTCAGGCTTTGATGGATTTCGGTTTGTAATTTATTTGAACAGGATATTCCCCATCTTGTAAAAGGGTGGGGATTTTTACATTTATTATTTTAGGAATTATGAAGACTATAAAAAAACTATTGTGCCTTACAGTTCTTTTTATGGGAACTGTTTTTGCATTCTCTCAGAATGCTTTTTATATTGGAGATGGCGGCAAGGATTTAAGCATTGAAGTTGGAAACCCGACTTTGACAAATATAGGCGATGATGCAGCATGGATTCCAAGCTTTGTTGTAAACTCTTTGTCTGATGATATTAAAAAATATTCGGCAATTACTGTAATTGAACGCCGCAACCTGTCTCAGGTAACGGCTGCAAATGTTGCTGATTCAAGCGTTTTATATGATCAGAATTCAACAGGGGAATTAGGCGGATTTACAGTTGCAAAAAATATTCTTGTTGTAGAAATTACAGGAAAGCCTTCCAGCTATATGCTTTCCTTTAGCATTACAGATAAGAGTACTGCAGCAAAAATTGCTTCCTATAACAATCCAAACTGCCCTTATGCAGATTTGGAAAGTGGCCTTGTATTAAAGAAAGCTGTGGCAGATTTGCTTGAACAGTTAAAGGTAAGCCTTACGGCAGAAGGCAAGAATTCCCTTCTGGCTGTTGAAAGTTCTAATGCATCTTCAAGTTCTGTTGCAAACCTTTCTATAGAAGCACAGAAGTCTGTTGCAAAAGCAGAGCAGGCCCGTAAAAAAGGTTCTGCTGTAGAAGCCATGAGCTTATTGTTTGAAGCACGTTCAAAGGATAATACTTTGGCCCGTGTAACAGACGAAATTAAAAGCACATCTAATGTTCTTTCCAGCGAAGATATTGGAGACAGGGCAAGAAATCAGATTAAATTAAGAAAAGATTTTATTAATCTTGCCAAAACAGTATCTGATTATTACAGGCAGAATCCGCCCCTTGAATTCTATTATCAGGAAGCCTTTGCACACATGCAGGTAAACTATGATAAAAATCAGATATATTTACCTTTCTTTGTAGGCATATACTGCTTGGCTGACGATAAAAAAATCGTAGATGATATATATGAAAATTTTGAAAAGCAGCCGGATAGCAGAAACTGGGGTATAAGAAATTCTCTAGAGGCAGACCAGCTTTTATTCCCAGATGGAAATAATACAAGATATCTTCTAACGTTTGAGCTTCTGGATTCTTCTAAGAAAATTATTTAAACTCAAACAGTATTGTATAGAAAAACAACTGACACTTTAAAATTAGAGCGCCCAAAAGGTTTATTAGATACATCTGAGTATTTTACCATCAGTGCCGATGCTGATACTTCAAATCTTTCCATGAGGGTAAAAAGCATAAACCTTGCTAATTCCAAAGGCACACCTGGAAAAGCAATCAGTACAAACTGCTATTTCCTTAGGGATTTTGTATTTTCAAATATCTATACTCCAGCAAACATAGTTGAATGCAAATTTACAGAGTCTATGGCAGGTACTTATAATAATGTAGACTATGAATTTCAGAACAACATTAAAAATAAATGGATTTCTTTAAAAGACATGCTTAACTTTGATTTTGAAGAAGACTACGAAAAAAATCTTAGCAAATATGTGAAAGAGTATGTTAAGGAAAATGGAGGTGTTTGGTTCAATACATATCAGTTTCATGATAAAAAGTATATATATTCCTATTTCTTCCTTGTTTATAATGAATTTCTGGATAATATAATCAATTTAATCGGTGTATATGATCCTATTGAAATTAAAGCTTTTTCTCAGCTTCATTCAAGTTATGACGAAGATTATCGAAGATCATATTATGAAATATTTGAATATGCAGGCTCTAACGTCAACTCTGGGGACCAATATAAAGGAGCTTGGATGAAAAATAGACTTATAAAGAAGGGGCTGCTTACTGGTAAAACTAATAATGCAGGTGTAGATCCATTATCTATAAAGCAGGTTTATTCTCTTTCAGAAAAAACTGTTCATTCAAATATGTTCTTTTCTGTTGTAAATTTAAATCCGCTAATTAAATCAATTAAGTGGAATAGACTTAGCGGAATTTGGTCTGAAATTAAAAGAGATGGAAGAGGTGATTGGTCAGGAGTTTATCAAGAAGAAGACTTTGTAGATCACTACATGGAATATCTTATGTTAAACTATAAGCCTTGGGATGGAAAGGAGAGAAAAGATTTTATTGGTTATCCACTTATTTTTGGTTACCATATAAGAACTAAAATAGTATCTTGTTTTGGAATCGAAGATTCTAAGGTTCAAAAATTCAAAGGTAAAGGTGATTTAAAAGATGCCTATGAATTTGCAGCTTTAGTTAAGAAACCGCTTAAAATTAAAACACAAGAGTTTAAAAAAGATGACCAGATTTGTGAAGTTGATGGAAAACAGTTTACTTCAGATAAAGAGTTCTTAGAAGTTCTTGCAGATTGTGCTTCAAATCCTCAAAAGTCAAATGGGGTTTCTTTCAAAGTAATCCGAGATGGGCAACTAATGGAACTGACAGTAGAGCCTAAACTTTACGATGAATAAACTTCTTTACTAAAAACACCAAAACGGAAAGTCAGATTGGCTTTCCGTTTTTTGTTCAATCATTCCGGCAAAAACTAACGTAGCACTATAAATATAGATTATGCTATAATCAAACTATGCAAGAAAAAATTTTACCCATTGGCATTCAGGACTTTGAAGATTTACGCAAGCGTAATTTTCTTTATGTAGATAAGACATCTTATATTTACAAACTTTCACATGAAGGAAAGCCTTATTTTTTAAGCCGTCCGCGCCGCTTTGGTAAAAGTCTTTTGCTTTCTACTATGGAAGCGTATTTTCTGGGCAAAAAAGATTTGTTCAATGGGCTTGCAATAGAAAATCTTGAAAAAGACTGGACTGAATATCCTGTAATAACAATCAGCTTTGGAAAGAACTCCTATAATTCTAATAAGGACCTTTTGAAGACAATTGACGAAATACTTTCTTTTTACGAAAACAAATATTCTGTAAAAGCAAAGAGCGACGACTGTGCCATCCGCCTTAACACCCTTATTACAGAACTTTCAGAAAGCACCGGCAGGCAGGTTGTAATTTTAGTCGATGAATACGACAAGCCTGTACTTGATGTCCTTTACACGGAATTTGAAGAGGCAAACAGGGCAGAACTCAGAAAGCTTTACAGCCCTTTAAAAGACTGTGACAAATATATACGCTTCTTATTTCTTACAGGAATTACGAAAATCAGCCACATGAATATTTTCAGCGGACTGAACCAGCTTAATGACATAAGCCTTGTCAGAAGATATTCTTCAATATGCGGAATTTCTGAAGAAGAACTTGACTTGTATTTTTCAAATGAAATCAAGGAACTTGCCGAAGAAACCAATCTTTCTGTAAAAGAAACTAAATCAAGACTTACACAGATGTATGACGGCTACCATTTTACAAATGATGTCTCAGGCGTTTACAATCCATTCAGCCTGCTTAAGTGCTTTTATGAAAAACGCTTCGGCTCCTACTGGTTTGAAAGCGGAACGCCATCATTACTGGTTAAAACATTGAAGAATCAGCCCGTAGAGCTTTCAAGTCTGGTTAATGGAAGGCAGGCAACAGAATATCAGTTCAGGGATTTTGACCCGGATAATCATAATTTTCTGCCTGTAATTTACCAGAGCGGTTATCTTACAATTAAAGACTTTGACGGCGAATCAAATTTGTTTACCCTTGATTTTCCTAATAAAGAAGTTCAGGACGGATTTCTGCAGGTTCTTCTGCAAAAGTTCATAAAAGTTCCATATGATGATGTGGGCTTGGCCGTAGAAAATATCCGCCGTGCCCTGCGTGCAAAAGATATAGAAAAAGTTGCCTTAATCATAAAGACCGCCATTGCTGACCTGCCTACCGTCGTAAAAAAGGACATGTGCGAAAATTATTATGAATCAGTTGTTCATTTAATCTTCCGCCTTACAGGTTTTGTTGTTTTGTCAGAATTGCAGAATGTCTGTGGCAGAAGCGACGTAGTTTTAAAGACAAATGATGCAGTCTTTATCTTTGAACTTAAAATGGACAAGGGCAGGGATGCAGAAGAAGTTGCACAAACAGCACTTGATCAAATTGATGCCAAAGGTTACGCCGCACCGTTTTTAGCAAGCGGTAAAGCTGTGCATAAAGTAGCATTTGTGTTTTCAAGCAATGGAGACGGAATGTCGGCATGGAAACGGTAGACTTCAAAGAAAGGTGATTAAATAAACATAGCCATATATTGAGGAACAGTAATTTTATTACCTGACACACCGATGTTTCCGTCTATAAGCTTATAGGCAAAGGCCGGGTTAAAGTCTGCAATAAAACTATTCAGAGAAACATTTTCTCCTTTCTTTGACTTTACTTCTACAGGAATGGCAGAGCCTTCTTTTTCAAAAAGAAATTCAATTTCAAGGGAATCGTTCTTCTTATAGTAATATAGCTTAAAACCCCTTTTGTGCAGGATGTCAAAAATCAGGTTTTCATATATTCCGCCCTTTGCAGGACCAGTAAGTGTCTTTTTTATAAGTGCCGCCTGTGTTTCAAAACCAAACATGGAAGTCAAAAGTCCTATGTCAGAAGCATAGACTTTAAAGCTTTCCGGAACTTCGTATGCTGCAAGAGGCATAACCGGCAGGCTTACATTATGCAGGAGGTTTATAAGCCCTGAATCTTCAAGCTATGCAAGGGAATTTCCATATTTTTTTGCAGTTCCGTTTTTTTCTACGGTTTTATACTGAAACTTTGTATATTCCTTTGCAAGCTGACGTGGAATTGAATAATAGCAGTTTTTTATCTTTGGTTTTTCAGGGTTTGTGGCATAAAGCTGAATGTCATCTTCATAGGATTTTAAGATTTTTTCCTGTGCACTGTGCACTTCCTGGAAATTAGAAGTTTCAATAAACCTGTTTACAACTTCGGGCATTCCGCCAACAACCATATATTCCCGCAGTTTTCCAAGGAATTTTTCATTTACTTCCGGCGGAACCTTTTCCTTTTTGTCAAAGTAAGACTTAAGGCTTGCAATGGATTCTTCCGTAATTCCGTTTGCCCAGAGGAATTCTTCAAAATCAAGGCTGAACATTTCAAGTTCCCTTTCGTAGCCAACGGGGATAGAAACAGGCTGATTTGCATTTGCATCCGATTTATTGTAGTGGATTCCTAAAAGGGAACCTGATGCAACTACGTCATATCTGCCGTCTATTGCAAGGAATTTAAGAGCAGTTCTGGCACTGGCAGAAACCTGAATTTCATCAATGAAAATCAATGTGTCTTTTTCTATAAGGTTTACATTCTGAACATATAGTGAAATCCTTTTGTAAATTTCAGGAGCTTCAAGAGAGCCTTCAAAAATGCCTGCATATTCAGGATTTTTAAAAAGGTTAATGTAAATATAGCTTTTATAATTTTCACGAGCGAATTTATCTATTATGAAAGTTTTTCCTACCTGACGGGCACCGTTTACAAGCAGGCATTCCTTTTGCTTTGCTTTCTTCCAGGAAACAAGCGTGTCATAAAATTTTCTTTTAAGCATACTGTGCTTCATTATAATGCTATAACAAAAAAAATGCCACTAAACAGACCTTACATAATGTAAAAAATGCCACTAATCAGACCATGTTGTATGCAAAAAGTGCCGCTAAACAGACCATCATATATAAAGACTGTACCAGTCAATAGATAGTGAATTATCCTGAAGAAAAGCATAAATCTAACAGAATTTATCCTGAAGAAACGGACGTTATAGTCTATAGCTGATGCGGGACTTACGTGTTTACATGGCAGTTGGCGGAATGCCGCAGGCTGTAGAAGCTTTTATTGAAGGTGAAAATTTTTCTGACATAGATATTGTCAAGAGGCAGATTATTTCCCTTTATGAAGAAGACTTTAAGAAAATTGATTCTTCAATACATACTGCAAGCCGCCTTTTTAAGATGGTGCATGTTACATTCCCGTGAAAGTGCATGATACACCCTCATGAGGGTGTACGTTACACACCTACGGGGGTATACATTACACCCTCGTGGGTGTGGATGGAACACTCCCATGGGGGTGTATGATTCCCACTGTATTATGGGAATAGTTCCCGCAATGCAATGGGAATGCATCTCCATGGTTAAAACTGCATGATTTAATGCTAAAGGTACATACAGGCGCATGACAGGTACAAAAGATGCCGGTATTTTACAAAGCGGTTATATTACAGTAAAAAAGGCGCATTTAAATGCAAAAAACGCAGTTCTATACTATAATGTATAAAAAAGAGGGAAGTTCATGCTTTACAGAACATTGCAAAATACATGTTCTTTATAAAATGGCATTCATATTTTTAGCTGGGGGAAGTTTTCTTATAATGAACATTAGTTTTGCAAAATTTGATTTTTCCATTAAGTTCCTGGAGCCGGCCACTGTAAACAATTACCCGGTTTTTGTATTACGCAGCGTTTTAGGCATGCAGCTTAGGAAAATGTGCTGCGTTGTTTCCCGCCGCCGTGTAGAAAATACAGATAATGGAACTACAGAAAATGGTTTTGTAAAATGTGCAGACTGTATGTATAGCGCAACCTGTGCATATTCAAAAATATTTGAAACAATCATTCCAAAAGAAAACATGATTCTTGCAGGAACAGAGCGTGCAAGCCATCCTTTTGCCTTTACGCAGAATTCTAAATACACATTTAAGCAGAAAACAATAGATTCCTTTGATTTTTCAATTACGCTTTTTGGAGAAGCTATTAAATATCTTCCATACATATATGCTGCTTTTGTGCGTGCAGGCAGGGCAGGGGTTTTTAAAGAGCGAGCACCTTTTGTCATAACTGACGTTAAATGCAATGGTTCTTCCATTTTGATTGACGAAGAAAACATTCAGACTGATATACCGGGCCGGACAATTGCCTTTGAACATGATGCAAAAACTAAAGCAGGAGAAGTTCTTGTAGAACTTAATTCCCCGTTGCGTTTTAAAACTAACGGAAGGTACACAACAGATTTTACGGCAGCGGAATTCTTTAGGGCCTTGCACCGCCGTGCAAAAACTTTGTGCACATTGTATGGAGACGGCAATGTAGAAAACTACGACAGCAATTGCTGCAAGGTACGAATAGAAGAGCGTAAATTGCGCTGGCACGATTATTCCCATTATTCTGCAAGGCAGAAAAATGCCATGGAGCTTGGCGGTGCTGTAGGAAGTTTTAAGCTAAGCGGAGAGTTTTCTAGCATGGAATTGTTTTTGCTAGAAGTTGCTCAGAACTGCAATGCGGGCAAAAATACAAACTTTGGACTTGGTCAAATAAAAGTATGGAAAAACTTACAATAGATTTTAGAAACAGGAGAAAATAGATGGATGCAAAATTTGAAGAAGTAGTAATTGCAGCATGGCTTCATGATGTGGGCAAGTTTGCACAACGCGCTGATGTTGCCGAATTATTCAATAAAAGTGTAGAAAGCGTTTACTGTAAACTTCATAAAGGTGGTTACTATACTCATCAGCATGTAGTTTATACCCAGGGATTTTTGGAAAAATACAAGGATGTATTGCCAGACGGGTTAAATATTAAAAATATTATTGACCTTGCAAGTTTTCATCATAGTCCTTCTACAGCAGAACAATGGCTTATTTCTGAAGCTGACTGTCTTTCCAGTGGTGCTGACCGCTGTAATGTTTTAAAACTTGAAGAAGCTGAAAGCGACAAAGAAGAAAACCGCCATCAGGATGAAACAAAACTAAAGTTTTATGAAAAACCCATGAAGCATTTAATTTCTTCTATAAGTATTGGAGACAGGAAAGAAAATATTGCTTACTATAAAATGCAAAAGTTAAGCAATGATTCTGTACTTGCTTCTACAAGTGAAAAAATAAGCAAGGAAGATTATAAAAATCTATGGGTTCAGTTTGAAAAAGATTTTCAGAAATTAAAAGGGTCAAAATACGAAGATTTTATACTTGCCCTTGATTCATTGCTTGAACAATACTGGTGGTGCATTCCGTCTGCTACTAATGATTATGTTGACATCAGCCTGTATCAGCATGCAAAAACAACGGCTGCTTTTGCCGCCGCTTTATACCGCTTTCATGAAAATGATGAAAACTTGAGCGAAGTTGAAATCCGAAAGGTTGATGTTAATAAATTCCTTTTTGTAAATGGTGATATTTCCGGCATTCAGAAATATATTTTTGACCTAAAGACTACAAAAGACAGTTCTAAATTACTGCGTGCAAAAAGTTTTCAGCTTTGGGCTTTAAGCGAAGTTCTTTCTCAATACATCGTAAAAAAATATGATTTGACTCCTGCAAATGTAATCATGTCTGCCGGAGGAAAATTTATTGTTCTTTTGCAGAATTCAAAAGAAGCAAAGAAAAAACTTGCTGACTTGCAGACAGAAATAGAAGAATACTTCTTAAAAGAATTTGCAGGTCATCTGGCTGTAATAATATCTGATGGTGTAGAAGCCAATGCAACTGATTTACAAAAGAAAAATGCACAGAATCTTTTTAATAAAATCGGAGAAGAAGCAGACAAGGCAAAGCAAAAGAAAATGCAGAAGGCACTTTCAAAACTTGGATACATTCGTAATGAAAATTATGAAGCTTTGCAAAGAAACGGTCTTTGTCCAAAATGCGGTGTTTTTGCAGCAAGAGAAAATGGACTTGAATGTGCAAACTGTGAAAAGCTTACAGAAATTGGTGCAAGATTAGTAAAAGGCAAGAGCATTATTTTTAACATCGGCAGCGACTTAAAACACTTTGGCGACATGGTAAAAATTAGCGGCAAAGAAGATTACGGATATTCAATTAACGAATTTATTCCAGGTCGTCCGCTGGTTCATTTGCCTTACGTTGCTCCAAAATATGAAGATGGAGAGCTTTTAACTTTTGAAGATATTGCAGGTAAATCTACAGGCAACAGAAAGCTTGCCATGTTCAAGTCTGACATTGACAACTTAGGGCTGGTGTTTTCTTCTGGACTTAAGGAACGTGTTTCACTTTCACGGTATGCAGATTTAAGCAAAATGCTGCATTACTTTTTCAGTGCCTTTTATGCCTGGTTTGTAGAAAATCATTCTGATAAAAACGGCAATATATATAAAGATACTGTTTATACAGTATTTTCTGGCGGAGACGACTTGTGCGTTTTAGGTGCATGGGATTCTGTAATGCAGTTTGCATTTGATTTTAAAAAGGAGCTGGACAAGTTTACAAACAATAATCCGTCCGTAACACTTTCAGGCGGAATTTCTCTTGTAAGTTCAAATATTCCTGTTGGCACAATTGCTGACATGACGGAAGAACTTCTGGAAAAGTCAAAAAGCCACAAAGAAAACAATATTATTGTAAAAAATGCAATTACAGTTTTTGACAGAACTGTAAGCTGGCAAGATTATGGCAGGCTTTTAGACGAAGGCAGACAGCTGCAGGATTATCTGGAAGCAGAAAATCTTTCTACCGGTGTTGTTTACAAGATGATTGATTTTTCTAACCGTGCATCAAAGATCGGTAATGGAAATGTTTCAGAACTTTTGAATATGTCTAAGAAAGATTTGAACGGACATTTACGCGATAATCTCTGGAAGAGCAACATGCATTATCTGATTGCAAGAAACGTAAAGGAAGAAGGCATTAAGCACAGGCTGCTTGAAGTTGCTTCTGACAGCGAACTGATGAAAAAATATTGCATTGCAGTAAGCTATGCTTTATATACACAACGTGGTAATTAATCCTAAGGAGGAAAATAGAAATATGGGAGAATTAAAACAAAAAGGTTTTTATAAACCTGGAACAAAAATTGTATTTGATGACTTATTATGTGAGTTTGCGGAGAAGATAGCTAAAACTTTTTCGGAAGTAAAAACTGTTACAAGGATAGATAAAAGAACAGGTAAATCTTCTGAAAAAGAAGAAAGAAAAGGTGTTTCTTCTACACAACTTCGTCGACTTTTTGATGAGGTTAAAAGATATGAAAGGCTTGTTGTTGATGACAAAACATGGGGTGAACAAAAGCCTTATATTAAAATGATAAAATCAAAGGTTCATTATACTGTTGCAAGAGCAACAAAGAAGTCCAGTGATGAGGAAAAGAAATTTTACAATAATCTTCTATCTTTTATTTCTGATGGAATTGATTTGATAAGTGATAAAGAAGATTTAAATGTATTTATTGCTCTTTTTGAAGCAGTATATGGTTTTTACTATGAAAGAAGACCAGATTTGAAAAACTAATTTATAGGAGAACATTAAAATGAAACAGACAACAATAAAAACAATAAAAGGCAAAATCCTGGTAAAAACCGGGCTTCACATTGGTTCTGGAAATGAAAAAGTTGAAATCGGCGGAATGGATAACCCGATTATTCGTAATCCTTTGACACGCGAACCATATATTCCAGGTTCTTCTATCAAAGGAAAAATGAGAAGTTTAATTGAATGGAAAGAAGGAGTTTTAGCAACAACAAGCGGTAAACCTTGCAATTGTGGAAAAGCTGACTGCAAAATCTGCCGTGTATTTGGTTCCGCAAACAATTCAAAAAGTAAAGATACAAATGCAGACTTAAGAGGACCAACACGTCTAATTGTCCGTGATGCAAGTCTTTCTAAAGAATTTGCAGATGACTTTAAAAACGGCAAGGCAATTGTAGAAGAAAAGAATGAAAACGCCATAAACCGGATTACAGCAGAAGCAACCCCAAGACCAATTGAACGTGTTGTTCCAGGCGTTACCTTTGATTTTGAAATTGCTTATAGAGTGATAGACACAGGTGATAATGGTAAAACTGACGAAGAAAACTTTGATTCAGTTGTAAAAACTGGCTTAAAGCTTTTGCAGGAAGATTACCTTGGCGGCGGCGGTTCCCGTGGTAACGGACAGATTGAATTTACACAGATGAAACTCTTTAACGGAACAGAAGACAAAACTGGTACAGATTTCAGTCTTTAATAGAGGTTGTAATGACTTTATATAAAATTCAACTTAAGTTAAAAAGCCCTCTTGTAACGTCCTTAAAAGGCGACACAATCTGGGGACATTTTGTCTGGGGAATTGCAAACCACGAAGGTGAAGATGCAGTTGCAAAATTCCTGGAAGAATGCAAAAGTGCAAATCCGCCTTTAATCGTATCTTCTGCATTCTTTAAAGGAACAGTGTGCAGGCCACTGCCACTTCCAAAGCCTCACGAAAAAATGACGCCGGACAAATATGCAGACATCAAGAAAAACAAAAAACTAAAATCAATTAGTGCAGATAAAGTTTTTGATGGCAAAGGCAATGCGGATAATGAAGGCTGCAAATTTGAAGAAAGTTCTTCCATGCATAACCAGATTAACCGCATTACAAACACTGTTTTGGATTCTGAAGATGGTGAAGGAGGCGGGCTTTATTCTGTAAAAGAACTTTGGGCTAAAAAAGAAAACGAATTTGATTTATACATTTTAAGTTCTTTTGATGCAAAAAGAATAAAAGAGCTTACAACATGGGCTTTTGAAAACGGTTACGGTGCAGATTCTTCTACGGGCAAAGGTAACATAGAAGTAATTTCTGAACCTTTAATTGTAAAACCTGCAAAAGAAAGTAACTTGTATATGGCACTTGCGCCGTTTGTTGTTGGTGATTTTAGCAAAATAAAAAACCTGCGTGCAGATACCTTTATCCGCAGTGGCAAAATCGGTGGTGCATTTTCTGCTTACATGACTCCTTGGAAAAAAACTGTAATTCTCTTTGACGAAGGTGCAGTTTTTGAAAGCGATGATAAACCGGAATATATCGGGCAGCTTTTAACGGATGTTCATCAGGATTCAAGAATTTGCCAGAGTGGTTTTACACCGGTTGTTCCTATATCAGAGGATTTACTTTAAGAGGCGGTTATGGAAAAGAAAAGATATAAAATTACTCTAAAGCCTATTACGGCAATTCATGTTGGAACGGGAAATGAATTGACTTTGCTTGATTATAAAAAAGTCCAGACAAAGCAAGGAAACTCCTGCTTTATGCGGTTCAGTTCTGATTCAATACTGCAAAGAATTGCTACAACTCCAGAATTGTTTAACCAATTTGACATAGCAACTCAAAGAAATGACATGAAGGCCATACGAGATTTCTTTCATAAGAATTGTGTGCCAAAAGAAGATATTCAATATCTTTGCCACATGACAAAAGGTTTTGCTGCAGTTTATGAAAATCTATTAAAAAAAGACCCCCTTGATAACGCTGCCATAGTTCATGAAATGTACAGGCCTAAAGGCATGGCAACACCTGTAATTCCGGGAAGTTCTGTAAAAGGTGCTATAAGGACAGCTGTATTAAATACACTCGTTCAAAAATTATCTGATTCAAGCTATGATGATTTGAAAGAAGAGTTTGATAAAGAATTTCATAAAGACAAATTTGACAAAAAGCTTTCAAAAAAATTATTAAAAAACACTGATGCAAAACAAGATCCTTTCAGAGCAATTCAAGTTTCAGATTTTACTTTTGAACCTAATGGCTGTCAGATAGTAGGTGTTCTTAAAGCAATTGGCAGGCGTGCAGCTCCAAAGCAAATGGCAGATATTTATGCAGAAGCAATAAAGGGCTGCTTAATGGATACTTCTAAAGAATCTATTGGCTCTATTTCTATAAATCCTGGTTTATCAGAATTTGATGATGGAACAACTTTGACCATAAAAATGCAGAATATTATTGATTCCTGCAATGATTTTTATTCCAATGAATTTGATGAAGAATATGATAAATTTTACAAAGATGTTTATGAATACATTGATTTAGTTGATAAGTTAAAACAAATAATTAACGAAACTTCAAAAAAACAAGATCAATTTATTCTTCGTCTTGGCCGCTGGTCTCAGGTTGAATCCATGACATTGGAAGATTTCAGGGCACCAAAAACACCAAGCAGAAAAGGCAAGCAGATGCCGTATGGTACAACCCGCACTGTATTTGACTACAACGGTGAATACTTACCAATGGGCTGGTGTGTCTGCACAGTAGAAGAAGTAAAATAGGATAGGTTTATGAAAGATGCAATTATTGTAAATTTAGTAAGTGACCAGACAATACCAAATGTTCAGTTTATAAAATGGTTTGTAAAACAGAACCTTGGACAGATAAAGGTTTTACTTGTAACAACAAAAGAGATGGAAAGAAAAGATAAATCCAATTGCATAAAAAATGCTTTATCTTCTCTAGAAAATTTTCTTGAATGGGAAACATTGACTACAGATGGCAACAGCTTGCCTTCTATAAGCAAGGATTTAGAAAAATATTTTTTAAATCAATCTTATAAAAAAATAATTGCCAACATAACTGGCGGAACAAAATTAATGTCCCTTGCTGCATTTGATTTTTTTAAGAATAAAACAAATGTAGAGATTTATTATCAGCCGATTGGGCAGGAACTTCAAAAATTATTTCCTGTTCAACAGAATTATTCTATAAACGAACTTTTGTCTTTAGAAGAATACATGAATGCACATGGCATTAAATTCAGATATTCAAATAACTGTGTAAGGGACTGGGAATATAATAAATCTGTTTATGAAAATGCTGTTTTGCCAAACAGAGAGTTAATTAAAGGAATGCTGGCTTTGCAAAACGACCCTCATTTTAAAGGCATTTACAAAAGAAAAGATTTTGTGGATTTTACTTTAATAGATGGTTCTAAATTTGAAGCAATAAATTCTGAAAATGCCACAAAAGAAAATATGTGCAGTTTATTACAGTCATTTGATTTTGACATTCATAAAGTTGAAAAAAAAGATATTCGTTATATAACAGGGGGCTGGTTTGAAGAATATGTGTATCAGAAAATCTGCAACGAATATACTAACGTTGATGCTAAAAATGTTGCATTAAATGTCTCTATTGAAAAAGGCGATGACAAAAACGAACTTGATGTAATTTATCTTGATAAGGAAAACAAGCTGCATATTGTTGAATGCAAAAGCTTTGTAGAAGGGCAGGAAGGCATAAAAGTCTTAAATGATGCCTTGTATAAAGCACAGGCAATAATTAAAAGTAAATTCGGCTTGTTTGTTAAGCAGCATTTGTTTACAAAAAGCGTTGTGGAAAAGCAACCCCAGTTAAATCGGGCCAGAGAATTTGGTATAGATTTAAAAGACGGAAATGAAATTTAGAGCCGGATAAAATGAACCTTTTAATTACAACCCTTGGAACTTCATGGCAGATTGTGCCAGAACTTTTTGGTGTTACAAATCCAAAAGATTATGATTTTTTCTGTAATTCTCAAAGTGCCGTTCAATTCAGGGAAAGTTACAATATCCTGCCTGTTGATGAACTATGGATTATTACAACACAAGGACAGCACGATATAGAAAAGCTTGAATCCTGGTCTAACAAATGGAACTGTAATCTGCATATTTTTGTCTGCAAGGGTGTGGATAAATTTCAGAATGAAAACGAAATTATAAAAATGCGCTCCTTTATCTATAGGATAGTATTGGCAGGCTCTCAAAAAGCTGATGTTTTGTATTTGTCTCTTTCTGGCGGAAGAAAAACCATGAGTGCCGATATGCAGGAAGCTGGAAATCTTTTTGGCTGTGATGCAATGATTCATGTTGTAGATATAGCAAAAACTCCTGATGAATATAAAAACGATGATTTGCTTGATGCACCAAAAGAAGAATATGCAAAGTGCTTTATTCCTCTTGTAGTAAATCAGAAAATAGAAGCAAATCTGATTGTTTCTGCAGACAACGAACGCCTGGAAACTAAAAGCTTTCCAATAGAGTTTGATAAATATTCTGTGTTACAGATTTTTGAAGAAGATGGCACACTTGCAAAAGAAATTGCAGAACGAAAAAAACGTTCAAGCCAGGTTTATACAAACTTTTACAACCGTATTACAGCACAGGAAAATCATAGAAGAGACTTATTCCGCAAATTATATTTTTTGCATCCGGACAAACTTTCAAAACTTAAAAACTATAAAGTAGGGCAGAATAAAAAAGCCGATTTTGCATTGCTAAAAAAACTGCCAAAAGCAGAACTTCATTCTCATTTGGGCGGAGTTTTAAGCCCGGAAGAAATAATTGAAGTTGCAAAAACAGAACGGAATTACAAAGCAGATTCAGGATACAAAAGGTCTAAAGAATTCAGGCAGCTGATAGACCAAATCCTTCTGTATGAAAATAATCCTTCAGGCTTTGAACAGAAAATCTACGGGCAATACAGCGATGATAAAAACTTTTTTGCCATCGGCATTGATGCTTACCAGAAACTAGGAGACTATCAGGGAAGTTCGCTTTTACAGACAAGAAATACAATATCAAAGGCTGTTGAACTTTATGCCAGAAACTTAATACAAAACAATGTAAGGTATGTAGAAATCCGCTGTTCCCCATATAAATATACCCGCCTGGGGCTTACAACAGCAGAAGTTGTTCAATGCATGATGAATGCTTTAAGCCCATTTGCCAATAGCATTGAATACAGATTTATTTACATAATTGGCCGTCAGGCATCCAAAGAAGAAATTAAGGATTCCATTAACCAGATATTAAACCTGATAAAGCAAAATAATGAATTCAAAGAAAAGTTAGTAGGAATTGATCTGGCAGGAAATGAAGGCAAAACCAAGCCATCTGAATTACGAGAAGATTTTATGCCGCTGCTTAAAGAATGCCTGAATATTACCATACACGCCGGTGAAACAGAAAGCGTAAACAGCATTTGGGAAGCAGTATATCATCTTTCTGCAGACAGAATCGGACATGGCCTGAAGCTTTTAGACAATGAAGAACTTCTTAACCGCTTTATAAACAAAAACATCGGAGTTGAAATGTGTCCAAGCAGCAATTATCAGATTGTAGGATTTGACCATACAAAAGAACATAAATACCCGCTTGCAGAATATATGGCATGGGGGCTAAAAGTCTGCCTTAATACAGACGATCAGGGTATATCCAGAACAAACCTGACAAATGAATATATAAAGGCATCTGAACTTTGCCCGGAACTAACTTTATGGGATTTTATTGTTTTAATCAGAAACAGCATCAGTATGGCCTTTTGTGATTCAAACACAAAAAACAAACTTATGCACAGTTTTGAAGACGAAGTATTAAATATTTTAACAGAGGTTTTGTAATGGGCGTGTGCTGTATTAAAGCTGCTAATTTGCCAGAAAATATAATCGATAAAACTGATTCCTTTGCAGTCCCAGTTGATTTTTTAGCAAACAGTGATATTCATTGGATTGAAAGAAATGCTGCCGAAACTGACACAGATTATAAGCAGCTTATTCCTTATGTAATCTTGCAGCGGCATGATAAAAAAATTGCAAGCTACATGCGTCACGGAACAGAAAAACGCCTGCATGGTTTGTATTCCTGTGGCTTTGGCGGCCATGTAGAAGAAGGTGACAAGGACTCTTCTATTTTTAAAACACTGGAAAAAGGAATGATTCGTGAACTTAGTGAAGAAATTTCCAACTTTGACAATGCACTTATAGACCTGGAATATAAAGGCCTTATAAATGAAGTAGAAACCCAAGTAGGACTTGTTCATTTAGGAATTGTTTATTTAGGAAAATGCAAAACTGCTTTTGTTCCGCAGGAATCAGATGAAACCAAAGGCCTTGAATGGAAAAGCCTTGAAGAACTAAAGCAGTTTAAGAGTGAACTTTGGACAAAACTTGCCTTGAATTTGCTCTAATGCTTTATGGAGAAAATATGAAAACCCTTTGCCTTTTAAATCATAAATTAACTTTAAATCAAATTGCAGACCTGGAACAAAACTGGCACAGCAAAGAAATAGTTTACCCTCCAGAAGAAATAGCCTTAATGTGGTCTAACATTCCGCCAGAAAACGTAAAGTCAGATGCAGTGCACAAAGTTGCTCTCTGGCTAAAGGCAAATTCTACAGCCGGAGACCTTTTTATTATACAGGGGGAATTTGGTTCAACCTTCAGGCTTGTAGACTTTGCATTAAAAAATAATCTGGTTCCGATTTATGCAACAACAAAACGTATTGCCAGAGAAAGCTGCAACGGAGAAAAGGTTCAGCGTGAATATATTTTTGAACATGTCTGTTTTAAAAGGTATGAATACTATTAAGTTATAAAGGAGGATTTATGGCATCTATTTACATTATTTCCGACAAAGGAAAACTTGGCAAAAAGGATGAAACTTTTGTCTTTAGTCAGCCAGACGGATCTGCAACAATTCTGTTTCCGTTTAAAACAGAAATTCTGTTTCTGGTGGGCAATGTAAGCATTTCTGGCGATGCCCTTAGAATGCTTTCTAAATATAAAATACCCGTAGTATTTCTTTCCAGCAACGGAAAGTTCAATTCAAAGCTTGTCTATTCAGATTCCAAAAATGTATTTTTGCGCCAGAAGCAGTATCTGACATTAAGCGACCCGGAAAAATCCTGTGCAATTGCACGGTCTATTGTAGAAGGCAAGCTAAAAAATCAAATCAGCTTTATGCAGCGCATTAAAAGAAAGCAGCTGCAGGAAAATGACCAGCTGGAAGAAAATATAAACCGTATAAAAAATCTTCTGGCTAAAGTTCCGCAGGCTCAAAATACAGAAAGCCTCCGCGGCATAGAAGGCATGGCTGCTAAAAAATATTTTGAAGTCTTTGCATTCAATATCAACTGTAAATATGCAGTATTTAAAACACGCAGCAAGAATCCGCCGGAAAGCAATGTAAACGCAGTTTTAAGCTTTTTGTATACTCTTTTGGCCTATAGGGTAGAAGCTGCCGTAGAAAGTCAGGGGCTTGATACCATGGTTGGTAACCTGCATTTGTGCGACTACGGCAGGGCAAGCCTGGTTTTTGACCTGGTAGAAGAATTCAGGACACCTATTGCAGATGCCGTCTGCTGTGCCCTTTTTAATTTTGGAACTTTAAAGGAAGTGGATTTTGAAGAAATGGATTTTGAAAAATCTTCAGAAGATTTTCCTCTGGAAAAAGACGGAGAAGATGTTCCTGAAGGCAAGGTGCCTGCCAGTGCAAAAAAGGGAATTTTATTGACTAAAGACGGCATAAAAAAAGTAATAAAGGCTTTTGAAGACAAGCTTAATACCCAGATAACCTATGATGATGAAAAAATATCCTATCAGAAAATCATCATAAATCAGGTAAAGCATTATAAGCGCGTAATCAGCGGAGAAGAACTGGCTTACAGGAGCTTTTATTTTAAATGATATACTTTATAAGTTACGATGTATCGGATGCCAAAAGGCTTCATAAGGTTGCAAAAACTCTGGAAAACTACGGAATACGTGTTCAATATTCATTTTTTGAATGCGAAATGAAAGAAGAACAAAAGACAAAACTTGTTTCAGAGATTTTAAAAATCATTAAGGTTAAGGAAGATTCCCTTCTGGTATATCCATTGTGTGAAGACTGTATTCAGACTGTCCAGAGCGTAGGGCAGGGAAGTCTTTTTAAGCCTTCTACTTTTATGGTGCTGTAATGAATAAAAGAACAAACTGGCTTGCAGTATACGACATACGCGATGTAAAGAGGCTGCACAAAGTTGCAAAGATTATGGAATCTTTTGGCATCCGCGTGCAAAAGTCAATTTTTGAACTAAGCTGTTCTGAGCAGGACATTGAGCATCTTAGAAAAATGGCTGCCAGAGTAATTGATGAAGACGAAGACTATATTTTATTTTTCAGCGTCTGCGAACGTGACTGGCAGAAAAGGGAAGCATACGGAAAAAGCAAATTACAGGATAATTATATGGACAAACCCTTTGTTATCTTGTAAATTGAACGCAGTGCTTTTGTAAACAAAAGCTGTTTAGGGCTATTTGACAATTCGCATACCTTAGAAAAACTAAAAAACAGCGGTTTTTGGGGCAGGTATGCGAAAATTTTATAAATCCTTTGCTGTAAAGGATTTATGTAAATTTGTTGAATTGAATTTTATTAAAATAGGAGAATTTTACAATGTTAGGCGTAATTTTTCAGAACCTTTGCGAAACTGCATCTGTAAATTCTTATAATATCGTTAATTGTGTAGGGTGCTATTTAATTCATTGACCTGATTTAAGGGATTAAGACTAAGCTTTTCGTTCTTGTACTTGTCAACAACCTTCTGAATCATTTAATTCATTGACCTGATTTAAGGGATTAAGACATCTGCAACTTGATGTAAATTTCCACCGGCCATTTTTAAAATTTAATTCATTGACCTGATTTAAGGGATTAAGACGATACAATGGTCCTTAGACACGATATAGTAGCTGAGCTGAATTTAATTCATTGACCTGATTTAAGGGATTAAGACTTTGCATTTTCGTACCTCTTACTTAAGAATTTTCATTTACATATTTAATTCATTGACCTGATTTAAGGGATTAAGACTTGAAGTATTCCTCATGGAAATTATTGTCCGGCTGGCTTTCATTTAATTCATTGACCTGATTTAAGGGATTAAGACTCTTTTACTTCCTGTACTTCCTGAGTACTTGAATCCAGATATATTTAATTCATTGACCTGATTTAAGGGATTAAGACCTTTATTCTGGAATCGTTTATTTAAAACTTTTCCCTCAAAAATTTAATTCATTGACCTGATTTAAGGGATTAAGACAAATATTACTTACACATCTGTTCAGCCTGTCGATGATTTAATTCATTGACCTGATTTAAGGGATTAAGACTTTACTAAACTTTCCAATTAGTTAGTGGATTTAGACATTTTCATTTAATTCATTGACCTGATTTAAGGGATTAAGACTCCTACGCATAGCGTAACCTCCGTAAATTGTCTTTGATTTTATTTAATTCATTGACCTGATTTAAGGGATTAAGACCGGACGTATTGGCTGAATAACTCCCAACCCATGCCGCTGATTTAATTCATTGACCTGATTTAAGGGATTAAGACACTTTTGATGTAATTAATCATCTCATTAAAGATGATCATAATTTAATTCATTGACCTGATTTAAGGGATTAAGACAGAAAGTATTGTCAGGAATGTCATCGAGGCACTCGTAAATTTAATTCATTGACCTGATTTAAGGGATTAAGACCCATTTTTTAGAACTATATTTATTTATCATAATACCATTTAATTCATTGACCTGATTTAAGGGATTAAGACTCTGCTTTATAGTGTTCTGGATCAAGTCCGGAATGACAGACAACGGTCATTTCGACAGACTCAACCACCAATTATCACCGCATAAAAAAAACCGCAGGATGTTTTATTCCTGCGGCTTTTTTTATGCCAATAAAGATTTGATTGGTTTACAAAAATAATAAAGTTTACTATATTTGTAAACAAGATTGTAACGGAGGTAAACTGATGAATAATATGGAAATTTTTGCAGCAAGGCTTAAAAATGCACGCCTTATAAAAGGTTTTTCTATGGATCAGCTTGCTTCTGCCATGAATAATCGTGTTTCAAAAATGGCAATTTCAAAGTATGAACATGCTCAGATTTTTCCTGACAGTTCAGTTATGATTTCTTTTGCAAATGCACTGGAACAGCCTGTTGATTATTTTTTCAGGCCTTTGACTTTGCAGGTTGATTCAATAAAATTCAGAAAGTTAAAAAGCAGACTTTCAAAAAAAGAAGAAAAAAGCATAAAGGAAAATATTTCTGATCTTATTGAGCGTTATATAAATATAGAAGAAATCTGCAATGAATCAGTTAAATTTGATTTTTCTTTTAAAAAATCTTCAGATGCATTAGATTATAAAAAGGCTGCATGTAAACTTCGTGAAAACTGGAATCTCGGTTCAGACGGTATCGTGAATGTCATTGATTTGCTAGAGACTAATGGAATAAAGGTTCTTGAAATTGACGGTTCTGACGGTTTTGACGGATTAAGTTCTGTTGTAAATGATTTGTATCCCGTTATCGTGTTGAATAAAAATTTTCCGTCAGAAAGAAAACGTTTTACAGCCATGCATGAACTTGGTCATCTTGTTTTAAATTTCCCTGATGACATTCCTGAAAAAGACGAAGAAAAGTACTGTAATTTATTTGCAAGTGAAATGCTTATTCCAGAAAGTCTGTTCAAGAAAATCCTGGGAGAAAAACGGCATGATATTTCTTATCAGGAACTTAAATCAATTCAGCTTCAATATGGAATTTCCTGCGATGCTTTAATGTATAAGGCAAAGGATTTCGGTGTTATTTCTGAAAATCGCTATAAGACTTTTTGCATTCAGAAAAGTCAGCGTCCGGATTTCAAAAAGCTTTTTGAGACTTCTTTATATCCCGAAGAACAGTCAAACAGATTTAAAAGTCTTGTTTATAAGGCTTTAAGCAATGAAAGTATAACTGTTTCAAAAGCTGCGGTTCTGCTCCGGCAAGATATTGAACAGGTCAGAAAGGATTTTGTTCTGGCATGAAAAATAAAATTGTTGTAAGCGATACAAATATATTTTTAGATTTGATTTCGATTGACCTGCTGGACAGGTTTTTTGAGCTGCCTTTTAAAGTATATACAACAGATTTTATTATAAATGAGATTACAATTCCGGAACAGAAAGAGAAAATTGATTTTCATACTGATTGCAAAGATATTGAAGTAGTTTCATTTAATCCAAACGACTTTATGGAAATTTCTGATTTACAGGTTAATTCTCAGACTAATGTTTCTATTCCAGATTGTTCCGTATGGTATTATGCAAAAAAGACAGATTCACTGATGCTTACAGGAGATGCAAAATTACGCCGTGTTGCAGAAAATGATAATGTAAAAGTTTCTGGGATTTTGTTTATATTTGATAACTTTGTAGAATTTAATGTTATTTCAGTAATCAATGCTGCTAAAAAACTTGAACAGTTGCAGGAAATAAATCCAAGACTTCCAAAAGGTGAGTGTGAAAAACGGATTAAATTATGGAAAGGAGAGAACTCTGTTTAATGTCCTGCCTGCTTGGTGAAACCACATGGAAACCGGTAAGTTTTTGAACAGAATGCTGTAGAGTCAATTTAAAAGAATTGTCATGCCGAGTCGTTGTGCTGGCAGACAGCATGAAACATTTTAAGGAAACGGAAGGAGGCAAAAAAACTATGTGCAAGGCTGTAGAAGAATATGCAAAGGAATATGCAAAAGAAGTTGCTGAAGAAGTTGCAAAAGAAGTTGTAGAAAAAGAAAAGAATGAAAATGCATTGAGAATGATAGAAAGTGGAAAACTTGCATTGGAAGATATTGCTGTTTTCACAAATTTGCCATTGGAAACTGTTAAGTCTTTAGCTTCCCAAAAGCGTGCATGATTATTTTTTTTGACTCTGCCGCTCAATCTTTGGAGAACAGAACCGTGATAACGTCTGCGACCTGGTGAGTCAGATTGCAAGCGGCAAGTTCCCAATGGAAGGGTAGGGCATACTTTTGTGTGCGAGCAGGGAAAAATCTGCAGTAATTGTTTAATAAATAAAAGAAATTATAGTATAATGTATTTAGTTGTCTGGAGGTATGTATGAAAATGATTGAAGCATATATCGACGGAACAAATGTAAAGCCGCTTGAAAATTATACATTTAATCCTAATCAGAAAGTTTTTATAACCATTCCTTCTTCAGATGATGAATATTTTTTGCAGCAGGATAAAGAGCACCGGCAAAATCAATTTAAAGCATTAGAACAGCTTTCAACTTTGTTTGATAAAAATGAAGTTTCTGCTATTGAAGAAAGTTTTAACGCTGGAATCAAATTTAAAAACTAGAGATTATTTTTTTTATTGGAGCAACAGCACTTCAATATGATGCTACTTTAATTACAAATAATTATAAGCATCTTTCAAGAATATCTGACTTGAAAATCTTAAAATGGTAAAAGGTGCCAGTGTACGGAATGTGTCATCCTTCAAAATTAGAATTTCTTAAACAGGCAAAAAAGTCAGGGTTCAAGATTTACTTGTATTTTATTGCTACAAAAAATCCTGCAATCAATATTGAACGAGTCGATAACAGAGTAGAAGAAGGCGGGCATTCTGTTCCAAAAGATAAAATAGAAAGCCGTACACTTTTGCTTTTAAGAAATCTTGTGAATCCTTTTTTACTTCCATATCTTTTCTGCAAACTAGACCGGGCTTATCACTCCACCTCTTACCTTGCTGAAGACACTATAACCTAACTCGCCGGAGCACCTGCAGCGCAAGGAAGGACTGCCGTGGGCAAGCGGCAACGGAAATGGGATTGGAGATATAATATCAATAAAAGAATTTGAGCATGAGAATCCAGAGACCTTAATAATCATGAACGGATATCAGGATGCGAACCATCCCGATTATTACGAGAAAAACAGTTGACGAGCTTGAGGAAGAGGCGGTTCTGTCAGAGAAAATCGCGGAAACCAGCCCCCCCCCCGAGATTCATGGAGATAGAAATGCATGGGAAAAAAATACCGGATGACAGAAAGGCAATACAGAAGCCTGATGAATGAAATACGTGACAGAGTGGAAACATCTGTAGAGAACAATGCAATGAATCTGTCTGAGGAAGAATACTACAGGTTTCTTCTGGCCTATGAGCGTCGGGAAGAGAACGGGGAATTCATATGGCAGAAATAACGCGGGAGGAGGCAAGAAAAAGAATCAGGGACACGCTGAGGGCGCTCGCAAGGAAGGTGGAGAGCGCCAGAAGCAGCTATGACAAAATCCCGCTTCAGGGGAAATATATCGTGGCGGAGTACGACGACGAGAGATACAGCTGCGGGCTTCTGGCAGAGGAGGCTGCAAATGAGCCGTCGTTCATAGACGAGGCAGCATCCGGGGATTTGGCCCGGCTCATGGAAATCTGCGTGCAGCTGAACAAAAAATACTCGCTGGGTGTCAGGAATATGCCGGAAGGGATAAATCTAAAAGAAATTAGAGGAGAAAGCGCAGAGGAAAAACTTGCGGAAATCAAAGCGATTCTGCATTCAGGCTGTGTACTCAATGAAAAAGAGGTGCATGTCTTGGATATATTGAACAGCATGAATGCAGACGACATACGCAGCATACAGGAGGAGCTGTATTACCTGCAGAGAGCTGTATAAAAAACTGAATTTTTCCCAGAGAAAAAAGATAAGAGAGTTTTACGAGGCAAACAGATGCGGACTGTTTGCGACAAGGGATGATTCAGGCAATATAATAAGGCTCTCATATACACCAGGAAACGACCTTGTGTTTGTCCTAGAAAAGTCATTTCTAAAAATATGCAAAACTTAATCAATTTTTGCTCTGAAAATCTGCATTTTGTAATTGAAAACTATTCTAAAAATCTGCATAATTAAAACATGCTTGAGCGAAAATTTTATTATAAGTTGCAAGAATGGAAAATTTCTCATAAAAACGAATGTCTTTTAATAAAAGGTGCTCGGCAAATAGGAAAAACTTTCATTGTCCGTCAATTTGGCAAAAATGAATATGAAAATTTTATCGAAATTAACTTTGAAGAAAATCCAGAAATAAAAACCGCTTTTGCTGGCGGTCTTGATGTCAATGATTTAATTCAAAAGCTTTCTGCATTTTTACCTAGAACTCAATTTATCCCAAACAAAAACACTTATTTTTTTTGATGAAATTCAATCTTGTCCAGAAGCTCGAACTTCCCTAAAATTTTGGGCGTTAGATGGTCGCTTTGATGTGATTGCAAGCGGTTCTCTTTTGGGAATAAATTACAAAGAAGTTTCATCTTTTCCAGTAGGTTATGAAAGGCAATTTGAAATGCATTTGCTTGATTTTGAAGAATACCTTTTGGCACGGGGTATTTCGAAAAATTTAATTTTAGAGCTGAAAAATCATTTTGAAACCTTTTCCCCCGTAGAAAAGAGTGTAAATGACAAAATGCAAGAATATGTTCGGGAATTTATGGTCGTCGGCGGAATGCCTGCTGTAGTAAATAAATTTCTTGAAACCCGGAATTTTAATGATGCCCACGCAGAACAGCAAAAAATTCTTGACGCATACTTAAATGATATTGCAAAATACGCTCCAACGAAAGACAAACCTAAGGCAAGGAACTGTTATCTTTCTATTCCACGGCAACTTTCAAAAGAAAACACCAAGTTTAAATATGGAGAAGTCGAAAATGGAGGAACTGCAAGAAAATATTCCAACAGTCTTGACTGGCTTCGTGACTCAAATATTGTTCGATACTGTTATAATGTTGTGCCGCCAGAATTTCCGCTTGTCTCTTATGTTCGGCAAGAACAATTTAGAATCTATGCAAATGATATAGGACTTTTGGTTTGCATGTTTGGCTACGAAATGAAAGGCGCTCTTTATAATGACACGTTAAAAGGAAGCGTTAAAGGCGGCATTTACGAAAATTTAATTGCAGACTTTTTGCTAAAGAAAGACATTAAACTTTTTTATTTTAAAAGAGATGACTCAAGTTCCGAAGTCGAATTCTTGCTTGAAAAAAATGGAAGTGTGATTCCAATCGAAGTAAAAAGCCATAAAGGGGAAACTTCGTCTTTAGATACACTCTTGAAAAAAGAAGAAATTTCTTTGGGCTATAAAATTATGAACGGCAATGTCGGAAAATCTGGAAAAAAATCACAATTCCGCATTACATGGCAATGTTTTTGTAAAAAGTTAATCCGTGCATTAAACACAAAAAACATTGCCGTGATTGATATTTATTAAGGTTGCTGTGTAATTACTGGCTCATGGCAATTTCGTCCACAGCCAGCGTCATAAGTTTGCAAAAATTGAATAGCACCTTGTAATGTAGACGCTATTTCAGTACGACCACAATATTTACAAGTAACCACATAACGATTCGTTTTACTGGCTTCTCTAAGACATTCAGACATAAACTTAAGAATACCCATATTTTTTTCCTCCGACGAAAATATTATTGAATGTTAAAATACTGATTTGGAAATTTTAGCAAATCAGTTTCAATATTCTGAAAATCCTCTAACTTTTGCCAATTATGATTTCCAGAAAATTTTGCTCCCTCACAAGAACACCCTCCCCATTTTGAAGGATCGGGTCTTGCTGAAGGAAAAACATACCCTTGATTTTTGCAATTAGAACATTCATACCAATCGCGTTTGTTAGAATTGTTTTTCATCGCAAGAAACCTCCTTTTATAAAATATTTAATTTGGCGAAAAACGAGCAATGTAAGTTTTTCGCCAAAAGGAATCTGTCAATTCCTTTTCTCAGTGTACACTGAGAAAAAATCGCGTTGTTTTTATACTGCAATTTGTCGGGATTTTTAACGCCATTTTGATTGAATTTTTGCACCGATGATTAGAAATTTTGCTTTTAAATGAAAAAAAATAGAAGTATTGTAAACTGCGCTGTTTTGTCAATACAAAATTTTTACAGGTTTAAGGTGTAAAAATCTATGCAGCCTGTTTTATTTCCAGCTCATTGCGCTGGAAGCATTTATACATTTCATCAGGCACGTTGTAGTCAAGCGACTGATGAAAGCGCGCCGTGTTGTAGAAATTGAAGTAGGCGTTGACTCCTTCCTTCAGATCTTTCATGCTCTCGTAGCGTTTAAGGTAGATGTCCTCGTACTTGAGGCTTCTCCAAAGACGCTCGATGCGGATGTTGTCCAGAGCGCGGTCCCTGCCGTCCATGCTGATTTCAATTCCGTTGTCCTCGAGAACCTTCAGGAAGCAGTCCGCTGTGAACTGGCTTCCCTGGTCGGTGTTGAAAATTGCAGGGCAGCCGTACTCCTCGATTGTCTCCCGCAGAAGGTTTGCGTACTGCAGCGCGTCCATCGTGTTGAACACCCTCCAGTTCAGGACCTTCCTTGAGAACCAGTCGATTATCGCCATAAGATAGACATTCCCCTGCGGCACTTTTATGTAGGTGATGTCCGTTGACCATACCTGGTTCGGGTATCTGACCGCCTTGTTTTTCAGAAGGTACGGATACTTTCTGTGATATTTCGAGGCTTTGGAAAGGTTCCTGCCCGGAAATATCGCCGAGAGACCGAATCTCCTCATCACGCGGCGCACAGCGGCCTCTGTGGTGTCTCCTCCGCGATTGTTTATTTCACGCCAGATCTTGCGGTAGCCGTAATATGGCCTTTCATAAAGGACTTCCTTGATTTTCAGAAGAAGCTCAAAGTCCTTCTGTTCCTGCCGGACTCTCGGGTCGTAATAGTACTGGCTTCTTGAAATTCCAAGAAGCTCGCACTGGCGGCTTATGCTCAAGGCGCGGTCTAATGAATCCACGCGGGAGGCTCGATTCCGTATATTTGTCTGTACTTTTTTTTTAGGAAATCAAGCTCGACTTTCTGCTCCCCGATGGGCTTCAGGTACTCGCTTTCTTTTTCTTCCTGCCTTCGTGTTTCTTCCGACTTCTTGTTCGGACGCTCGAAGATGTCCGCCATTCCGGCGATCGCCTGCGCCTTCCACTGCGAAATCTGGTTCGGATGAACCCCGTGCTTAACTGCGATTTCCTGAATCGTTGATTCCTCCCGCAGCTCCTCAAGCGCAACCTTTGCCTTGAAATCCTTGCTGAACGACTGTCTTGTTCTTCCCATTGTGCTAACCGCCTTGTTTTCTTTATCGGCTGTTTACACCTTAATCCCGCTCCTTTTTCTGTGTTGTTTTACGCACTCAGTTTACTCCGCTGAATTTTGCAAAAGAAAAATCCGGCAAAATTAAAAATCAGAAAATCGCCGGATCTTGCTATGAAAAATTAAAATTATTTCAAAACTTTTGCGAATTCAAGGCATATTTTTTCTGAAACATCCTTGATTTTTCCATCGATGCTAAGCCCTGCCGCATTTTTGTGTCCGCCGCCGCCGAATTTTGCTGCAATTGCGCTTACGTCAATTTTGTCTCTTGAGCGGAATCCGCAAGTGCAAGTGAGCTCGCTGTCTTGCCTGATAAAAAGCACGGCTTCAACTTCGTCAACAGAAAGCAGAAGAGAGTAGAGCGAGTCGCTGTCGCGTCCTTCCTGGCCCTATTTTTTTGTGTCTTCCATAGTCTCGTAGGTGATGACAAGCTTGTTGTTGTATCTGCGCTCGGCGCGGTCAAGCATTATTCCGAGGAGTTTCCGCGTTGAATATGCCTTTCCGCCAGTGATTATGTCGTAAACTTTCCGGGGATTTACGCCAGCTTCAATAAGGCGCGCTGTCTGTCTGAAAACTTCTGCGGAGCCTGTGTCGAGAAATCTAAAATATCCTGTGTCTGTCGCCATCCCAAAAAAGAAAAATTCCGCAGCTTTCGATGAGAGCTTTCCGACGAGCTTTTCGTAAATCTGCTGGACGAGGCAGCAGCAAGCCGGAGATGTAGGGTCGATAATGCTGTTTTCTGTGCTTTCGGCAGTCTTGTGATGATCGATTATGAATGTGTCAAGATTCTTGAAATCGCCGTCGATGTCGCCAAGCCTGCTGTATTCTGAGCAGTCGAGCATTATAAGCGTGGCTCTTTTTCGCTCTGGCTCGGAAAGGAATTTCATCTCGTTGCTGAAAAGCCAGGCCTTAGGCTTTATCTCGTTTCTCTTGAAGGGACCAGCCGACAAAAGCTGATATTCAAGTCCTTTTGACTTTAGAATTTCCGCAAGTCCTAGACAGCTGAAAATTGCGTCCCCATCAGGCTCTCTGTGTCCTATTATGTAAAAAAAATCGTGTTCGTCCAAGAACGACTCAAACTGCTTGATTTTTTCATCAGAAATAATAATCATTTTTTCCTCGTGATTTGATTTTTGTCTTATAAAAAAATAGGCTGCTATTTTTTATAGCAGCCGTAGATTATAGATTATTTTCAGGTCGATACCAGCAAGATGAATCTTGTATGTGGAATTTAATAGACTATTTCAAGAGTGTCCTTGTCAGCGTCATCAACCTGATAAGAGCTGTCTGCAACTCCCCATGCTGAATCAGCTCGTGAAGTCGGCATGTTCAGGATGACTCTCTCGAACGAGCCGCTGCGTGAAATTACTGTCATATACGGAGACATTGATTTCGGAAGGCTTCTGAAAGTGAGCTTCGCGTCAGCCTTCTTCATGCTTGAGTACCATTTTTTGGAATTGTAACAGAGCCGACATCTCTGTGGCCTTTCGCGTAATTAACAATGTAAGCATCTTTGTGGTCTAGACCTTGTAGATTAGAACATTGTGATAAGAAACCTCATTTGTCTTTAACGCGTGGCCTGTTATGTTTGACGATCCGATTATGACAGTCCATTTTTCACCTTCTGCTTCGTCCTTGTGAAAAAGATAGCCCTTTGCATGAAAGCCGTCATTTTGCGTTGGCGGAACATAAATCTTTAGCTGAATATTTTTGAATTCTGAAATGCGCTTTAAAACTTCCGGAGTCGTCATTTCCTTGTAAGTGGTCGTAAGAATTTCCCCTGGAATATTGCGGTCCTCAAGGCCTTTTAAAGTTTCAAGCAAAACCTGCAAGCCACCGTAAGTAATAAACGCAACGCTGATTTTAAACTGAGAACAGGAATTTAGATTTTCAATAAGCTCGTTATAAAAACTTCTGACAGGTCCGTTTGTAATAAACTGTGATTCGCCCATAATAATCCTTTCAGTTTTCTAATTGTTAAGGCAGCTCTAAAAACCGCTTTTGAATTATATCATTTTTTAGAACGCAAAGTCTTTTAAATACAACTTTTTGCAATCCTTTCCGGCGGAAGATAAAGAACATCGCGGTAAGATACCACAACACGGTTTTAAAATCCCCTCGCGGTATTTTACCGTTTGCTCCCTGAACAAAAAGGAGCTTATGGTATTTTACCGAAGCCTCCTTTAACAAAAAGTCTAGCCGTGGTATTTTACCATTCATTCCCTAGAAAAAAAGGAGAGTGCGGAATTTTTCCGAAGCCCGCCTAAAACAAAAGTGAGCCAATGGAATTTTTCCGCACGCTCCCTAGAGCAAAAGCAGCTTGCGGAATTTTACCGCGACAAGTTTTTAAATCTGCCTTGCGGTAAAATTCCGCGACTATAAAAAATATCCTGAGACAAGCTCAGAATGACGGATTTATTATGATTTCACCTAAATCAGTTGAATGGGCTTCGAAATTTATAAGGAAGACTAAAAACTTATGGCTACGCGATTATTCGTAATGAGTCCACATTCTTAAAATCCTGACGATTTTTTCAGATTCAAAAACTTCGTAGACAAGTCTGTGCTGAATATTTATTCTGCGGGAAAAAAATCTAGATAAATCACCTACAAGCTTTTCATATGGCGGAGGTTTTTGAAAAGGATTGATTTTTAAAATTTCAATGAGATTTATCACATTTTTTTTTTAAGATTCGACTTTTCAATCTTTTTGCTGTCTTTTAATGCTTGATTTGAATATTTTATTGTCCACATTACCAGCCAAGATCCTCAACGCTGTCTTCTAAAGGCTCTTTGCTTGCTTCGATAATAGATTCTTTCATTCCAGGAATCGAGCACAAATAAAGAGTTTCCTGAATTGAATTCCAGTCTTCTTCAGAAATCAAAACTGCATTATTTCTTTTTCCAGAAATTATTACAGGTTCATGAGAATTTTTAGTAATATCAATCAATTTGTAAAGGTTTGCTCTTGCCGCAGTCGCCGTGATTACTGACATAAAAGTCCTCCTGAATTTAACGTACATATTTTCGTACGCTCAGTCAAGTGTTGATAGAAAAATCCACTTTCGGAATTTTTCTATGACAACTTTTTAAACTTGTATCGCGGAAAAATTCCAGGAGTATCATCAGTTATTATTTTATCTTTTTTCTAGCATGATTCCGTCTATAAAAGAAAAATGATTATCAGCTGTGACCACTGTAAGTTCATATGCCATAGCACAGGCGGCAATCCATATGTCATTATCTGGGATTGGGTGGCCGTCCTTTTTTAGTTGAGCTTTTATTTTTCCATAGAAGAATGAAACTTCCGAATCTGCTTTTATTTCTTCAAGTTCATGGCAAAAATCTGAATATACTTTTGCATTTTCCTCTTTTCGATTAGAACATTCAGCTCCATAAAATAATTCTCCAAGTGTTATTGATGAAAAAAATAAATTATCTTCTTCAAAAATATTATTAAGAGAATCATCGCCATTTATAAAGCGAATAATTATATTAGTATCAAGAAGTTTACCATTCATTTTTATCCACCTTGCGACCTTCTTCAACTGCTTTTGAAATCAAGGCGGAATCTTCTTTGTTTACTTTGCCAATATATTTTTTTAAATTTCTTTTTACAGGTTCAAATTCATCAAGAAAAGTTATAATAACACGCTGATTTTTTTTAACAACTACATTTCCCTGGGTTATGTAGTTTTTTCCATCATAATACGCTTTTACAGCCGTCATCATATTTTACCTCCGTTTGAATTTTTTTATGGGAACCTCTAAAAACTTCAGTTTTTGGAGGTAACTCTTATATTATAGCATGATTTTTATAAATTTTTAACTTCATAGATAAGGAAAAATCAAAAGAAAAACTTTAGCTAGAAAATTTTTCAAAAAAGTGTTATAAGAATTTTATTATGGAAAAATTAAATAATTTAGCCTCAATGCAAAGTGCGGGGGGGGGTACAAAGGTAGCGTAATTTCTGAGGAGTCTTCCAAACGAATTACGAGTTTGAGGTTTTTGCTTGCGATTTTAGTTGTTTTTATTCACAACAACTACACAGTAAAAAGTATTGTAGAGAGTGTTGAAAATGGTGCAAAAGAAATTTTATTTGTGCCAAATGCATTCAGTGAATGGATTCAGCTTTTTATTTCAGATGGAATTGCCCGCTGTGCTGTTCCGCTTTTCTTTTTGTTTGCCGCATATCTACAAGCCAGGAAAAATGATTCTTACGGCACACTTCTTAAGAAAAAATCAAAATTACTTTTAGTGCCTTATATAATTTGGCTAGGCATTTATTTTATTTATTTTGGACTTTTAAAAATTCTTGTTGCAAAATTAAATCCCTCGATGTTGGCAAATCCTGATAAAACAGTTTTTACATATTCTGCAAAAGATTGGATTGAATGTTTTATTGGATATTATTCAGGAGCTGGAGATGGAAATCCAAAGTTTGCAATGCAATTCTGGTTTGTCCGTGATTTAATTATTTTCACTTTGATTTCTCCGGTTTTAATTCAATTGATTAAAAAAATTCCATCGGCTTTCTTTGTAGTCATTTCATTATTTTTAATTTGCGGAAATTTTTCATTAAATGCGCACGCTTCTTCAGCAGTTTTTTATTATTCAATGGGACTATATTGGGGAATTCATGATTTTAATTTGTTTGAAAAAATTGACAAAATAAAATGGGTTGAAATAATTTTTATTTTTCTTGTTGCCTTCATTTATTATAACATTTTTTCAGAAACTCAATTTATGTCAGCATTTTTAACTTTAGCAACTTGTGTATTACTTTTAAAATTTTCTAACTTGATTTGTAAAAACGAAAGAGCCTTTAAAATTTCTTCTTGCTTGAATGGATTTTCGTTCTGGCTTTACGCAATCCATATGCCTGTCTTAAATGACATATTAAAAAGACTTTGGCTAAAATTCCTTCCAATGAAAAATCCATTCTTCTGCCTTGTTGAATATTTTGGAGTAACGATTTTAACCATCGCAATCGGCACAGCTCTCGGGATTCTTCTAAAGAAAATCTGCCCTAAACTTTTTGCAGTTCTTTCAGGCGGAAGATAGTAAACCTTATCGCGGAAAAATTCCACAACAAGTTTTTAAAAGCGGCTTGCGGAATTTTTCCACGATGGCTTTCTAAACTTGTATTGCGGAAAAATTTCTTACTTCGTTATTCTTACAATTCACAAAGATATTTTTCAACATTCTTATATTCAATTCCATTGTCAAGTGTTGTCGATTTACCTTTGTATAATACGCACTTTCGAATAACTTTACCAAACTGTCTTTCTGTTTCTTTAATTTTTTCTTCATTTGCAATATGACGGTATTGGAATTTTACAATCTCTTTGCTGTGCTTTATTTCAAAAATTTCACATTCTCGTTTTTCTTTGTTCTGAATTACCATATCGAATTCGCCTGAAGCAAATTTTAACTTAAAGACATTTCTCTTTTTACCGTAAAACCTTTTCGTTTCAAGAAAAACAATGTCTTCAAGCATTCTACCGCGAACATCTTCAAGAATTTTTTCTGTAATAATATCACGAAGTTCTCCATCAAGATTTCCAAAAGCCTCATCCTGCAAAAGTGAATACACAAGAACTTGTGCCTGACAAAATCGCATTCCTGGCTGAGTAAAGATTAAACGTTCTTCTTTTTTGTTGCTGATTGGAATTGTTTCATTATTTGTGATTTCAATCAAATCAAGTGCTTTCAAATATTCCTTGATTTCAAGAATATGTATTTCTTCAATATCAACAGACTGATTTTCTTTATTTCTTATTTCAAGAATTTTCATAAGTTTTTGAACAACATCAGTTGTGTCAATCGTGTTGAGAATATCAGTTCTTTTTTTTGGATTTTTTTCTTTCATCAAAAGCTCTTTTGCAGAGCCAAGATCGCTAGACTTAAAATCCCTTGTAATTACATCAACAGCAAATTTCTGATTCATATCTTCAATTATTCTATTGATTGCATTGGTAAGTTCATTCTTTTCATAAAGCTCAATCAAATGCCTAAAATGATTTCCATTGTCATAGCATTTTAAGGAATGCTGAATATTCTGAGCAATTGCCGTATCGATATATCGGCGTGTAGATTCATTATCTCTGAAAGAGGCATCCTGGGCCGTTGCATCTTCATCTTCAAATGCCAGTTCTCCTGCTTTTAAAGTTCCTCCATAGCGGATATATTCGTCAATATTACTGATTTTTAAAAGACGAGAATGTTCAGAAAATGGAATATATGTTGTATGAATCGTTAAAGCTCGGTCATAAAGTTCCTCATTCTGAGCAAACCAAAATCCCAAAGAGTCTGTTCCTGAAAGAACAATTTTCATTCCCTGCACTGCGTAAACATCAGAAAGCAAGGCCGCATTGTCAATGAATTTGTCAATCAAAGTAATTTCATCAATGAACACAAAAGAATATTCAAGTTTATTTGCTAGTTTTAAATCTGCATTCAACTGAGCGAGTGTGTTTTCTGAAGTAGCTTTAATATATAAAGTTTTTGCTTGGTCTTCTTTTGTCATATCAAGAATAAGCTGCTTAAGAATTGTTGTTTTCCCCGTTCTTCTTAGTCCAAAAATGAGGCAGACTTTATCACTGGCTGGAGAATATAAAAAATCATGGACTTTAGAATAACAGTTTCTTTTTTCAAAATGCTCTACAGTTTTTGCAATTTTTAAAAGTGAAGGACCATATACTGCATTAGTTCGGAATTCTGTTTCAAGTAAAGGTTCTGGCTGTTTTAAAGTTTTATTTTTTCTAGAAATTCCTTTTATATCATTAAATTCTTTTTGAAGAAATTTTCGTTTTTCTACTAGAGGTCGAAGTTTATTGGCCTGCTCTTCAGTAATACAATGATTTTTTGTTTTTCCATTTTCCTTCCACTGCTGATAAAAATATTTTTTCCCATTTATTACTTTTGCAACAATATATCCTTGTGGAAGTTTAGATAATTCTTTTTCAAGTTCTTCAAGTGTTTTCTTTGCCATAAAATAAACCTTGTATGATATTTTAACACCTAATAACACCTAATGTAAAGGTGTTAATTTTATATTTAAGGGTTAAGCATAATATCCTGAGACAAGCTCAGAAGGACAGAATTCTTCGACAGTCGTCATTTTAAACAATGGCTGAACCTCATCAATCAACTCTGAAATTTTCAATTTATTTATAGACACCAAGGATAATTCTTTTTAAAATTTTCATCATCATGCAGAAAAATCTTTTTGTTTCTGAGCGCATTGTTCATCCGTTTGAGCCATTTTTTTGTGGGGATTCGCGCGTTCTTTTTGTGGGGAGTCTTCCTTCTGTAAAGTCTCGGGAAAATGGCTTTTACTACGGTCATCCGCAAAATCGTTTTTGGAAAATGCTTGCAATTGTTTTCTTTGAGGAAAGGCCAAACTCAATAGATGAAAAAAAAGATTTTCTAAGGCGGAACAAAATCGCTCTTTACGATTCAATCAAGGAATGCACGATCTGTGGCTCGGCTGACAGTTCAATTCGGGACGTCAAGCCTTCCGACATAAAGTCAATAGTTGAAAATTCCAAAGTTGAAAAGATTCTTGCGAATGGAAAAACGGCCACAAAATTTTTTCTAAAATATCAGGACGAAGCTTTGTGCTCCATGTTAAAAATCCTGCCGTCAACAAGTCCTGCAAACGCCGCTTTTTCGCTTGAAAAACTTTGTGAAATTTGGGGTAGGGAATTGAAGAATTAAACAATTGAGCGTTTTTCTTACGAATTATCTTTTTCTGCTTCTTCAAGTTCCTTCACAAGTTCTGAAAATTTTACTGTTGAAAGGCTTTGTTCAAACGCTTTTTGTGCGTCTTCAAGGTGTGTGTCTAGAATTTTGTGAATGTTTTTTCCAACTGGGCAGGCGGGATTTGGCTGCTCGTGAAAACCAAAAATATTTTCTTCCATGCTGCCCGAAGCCTTGTAAATGTCAAAAAGCGTAAAATCTTCAGGCTCTGCGGAAAGTTCAGCACCTCCAGTTCCGGGGGCAACGTTTACAAGCCCTGCCGATTTTAGAGAAATCAGCGTGCGCCTTATGATAACCGGATTTACGCCCGTGCTTCCTGCAATAAAATCCGAAGTAACTTTGTATTCCTTTTTAAAACGGTGAATGAATAACAGAGTGTGAACCGCCACCGTAAATTTGCTGCTTACTTTCATGCGCCAACTTTAACAGATTTTTGCTGTAACTTCAATTATTACAAATGTACTGTTCAGATTGAAAAAAATCCACAAATGCGCGCCATTTCCAGAACGCGAAATTTCAACTGACGGATAAAGTCCAAATTCATTGCAAGTTTTATAAACTGCACGAATGTCGCTTTTCCATTTTTCATAATTATTTTCTTCAATATCATTTTTATGAAAGTCAAAATCAAAAGCAAGAAAATTGCAAAAGTTGTCCTGAAGAAGCGGATAAATTCCAATAACATCGCGGCAGTATAAATCTTTTCCGGCAAGATGATTGTAAATTCTCGAATCAGAAAGGCTTTCTGGAAGTTTAAAAGGGCAAGAAGCACACGAAATTTTTTTCAAGTCGCATTTTCCTTGAATCCATTTATTTTTGCAGACTGGTGAATATCCACTTTTATTTGTTTTTTCGTTGTGCCATCGCAGGGCAAAAACATCAGTTCGTCCGCAAAAAAGCGATTTAAAAAGTGCAATTTTTTCTTCCGGGGAACTAAGCCGGGAAATGGAATTTTTATTTTCTGAAAATACTTCTTTTAAAATTCCTTGTCTTGCTTCTGAACAATTTTTTGCTTTGATTTTTATATAATCTTGTTTTTCTGACTGTAGAATTTTTTCTTGAAGAAAATGCTCTATAACTTTATTCGATTCTGAAAATTCAAGAATTAGTTTTACAAGCTCATCTTTTGAAAGTGAAAGAAGAAAATCCTTTTGTGTCATAATTTTTATGTTATTTATTTTATGTTAAAAATCATGAAATTTAAAGCATGTTATACACCTTTGTTCAAGATGATCGGGGAGAAAAACATTTACCTCCCATTAAAATACATCGAGTAAATTTCTCTTATCTCTTCAGAAAGGCACCAGCCGATTTTATCCGCAAGTTCTAGAATTTCTTCGCTTTCTGAAAGGTGTTTTTCTAGCAATTCTCCACTAGACGAGGCGTATTTCAGGCATTTTTTTAGCATGGAAGCGATTTTTGCATAATACGATTCTTCCATGTCGCCGAAATCAATGGAAAATTTGATTGCGTTTATAATAAAATCTTTCATCAATGCTGATATTAATTCTACAGAAGTACATTCATTTTCAAATTGCGTTACAAGTTTTACGGCATTGTTGATATTGAACGAATCTTTTTGCTCAAATGCTTTTTCAAGTTTTTTCTGAAAATTGCAGTAAAGCTTTTGAAAGTCAGTTCTGTCTCCCAGTTGCGAAGAAAATACATTTTTTATTACGGAATTGATTTTACACGCAGAAATTATAAGCTCTACAAGTTCGTCTTTCTCAAAATCGGACAGTTTGTTTTTAATTTGTAAAATTGTCATTTTTCATCCTCTTTTTCATTTATCGGAAAAATATAAAAAAAGGAGATAGTCTTTCGTTTTTAATTTATCTCGTTGATTATGCTTGAATAGAATAAAATTTTTGATAAATTTCTATTAGAAATCAGACAAAGACTTTGAAAAATTTATAATAGGTAAATAATGAGTTTTAAACGTGATATTTATCTAAAACGTTTGACCTGCTTTCTTCTATTACAATATAGGAGATTCCTTTAAGAAAATTGTAATTACAAAAAATAATCTAAAATCTTCTGTCGATGAAAAAGGTGTCATTGTAGTAGATTTATTTGATTTTCTGCGTAATTTTGATTTTTAACATTTTTCTTTGAATTTCTTTTTCCAATACAGCCAGATGGAATAAAACTCACCCCAAAGTGTCCAGTGTTTTTGAGTCTGTATATTTTTCCAAGCTTGCACGCCGTATTCATAGAAGTTGTCGTCGTTTTTGATGGCAGCTGAAACAATCAGGTCGATGTCGCTTTCTTTAAGAATTCCGTCAAAGGCGGCACACCATTTCTGATAGGCTGCCCTTGGATTTGTATTGTCAAAAGCATAAAAGCCAGGGAGACGTAAAATTGGACACATATTTGTAAAGCCGATTTTTACCGCCAGTTTTGTAAAAATTTGCTGATACCATTTTACGCCGTAACGTCCGCCTATGAATCCGCCTGCAGTTCGGTCATGTTCAAGCTTACATTGAATTTCAAAAATTTTGTCTGAAAGTTCAGATTGATATTTATCACTAATGTCCGATGCAATTGTAAAGAAAATAATTCGGGCGAGTAAGATGCAGGTTTTAAGGCTTTCTTCATATTTCTTCTTCATTTTATCCTTCAGACTTTTGCAATTCGTTATTTTTTTTCTGATTGGAGTATCGTTTCCATTTCTTCTTTAAAAAGCTGTGTTTTGTGTAACCGCTGAATTTTCCAATTGCGTAGTTTTTCTATATCTTTGCGTGAGAGTTCTCTCCGTTTGTCTAATTCCTCGCTTGTTGTTTTATCCGTCATTTATATAAATCCAAAAGTTTCTGGTTAATTTCGGCTGTCAGTATAAGCACCAACTTTTTCAACATCTTCTGGATTTACTTTTGTAAAGTCATTGCAGTTTTCTGTGATGTCTACATCAGCGATGTAATTAAAAATTTTTGCAAACTTGCTTTGTTTTTCAGGTTCAGCGTGAATGTCGTCTTCAAAATCTTCAAGATTGTCGATAAGAGCATTCATTCCCGAATCAATTTTTTCAGGCAGTTCTTCTTCGGCTTTTGAAGCGGCTTTATTAAAAAGTGCTGTAAATTTCTTGTAAGCAGTTTTCTTTTTGGATTGTCCGTTTTTTGTGGCTTCCGTTTTGCTTTCAGTCTTGAGAGTTGTTTTCTTTTTTTCACTGTTTGCAAATGAGCAAGTGAAAGCAAACAAAAGAAAAATTGTTAGAATATGCTTTTTCATTTTTAACCTCCAAAAATCCAATGTTCCCGCTTAATCACGGTTGACTTGACTTTTTGCAAGATAAACATGGGAAAAATTTTTATTTTAAAACAAACATTTCTTGAGTTTCGATATAAAATCGTTTTTCTTTATCTTGACTAATTTTCTTTATTTTATAAATTTTCACTCCTGTCCAATTAACTCGCCAAATAGTCAAAAAGCCACAATTCGTTTTTGTCTGGCAAAGTTTTTGGCGGGGATTTTTCGTAAATCCTTGAGAACCATTTTTTCAAATCCCTGTGCTTGAAAAGGACCACGGAAAT
>JALELH010000054.1 GCA_022768865.1 Spirochaetia bacterium | reverse complement strand
ATCTTTTGGAGAAAGAATTGTAAATAGTTTTTGTGAATTTTGTTCCTTTTCTTTTTCAACTTCTTTAGCTGCTTTTCCTACAGGAGAATTTCCAACGGCAATAACAAATTCCTTTGTCCAGTCTTTTGAAATGTTCCATTTTTCATTAAACCAGTAATAATGACCTTTAAATGGGCTGTATTCATCAGGTTTTGCCGTAATATGAGAAGAATCTATATCTAGAAAATTAAGTTCGGAATTTCCTTCCAGACCCATTTTTGTAAAATTGCTGCTTCCAATAATTCCGCAGGTTTTTCCATGGGTGCTCATAAATATGTAGCACTTGGAATGAAAAAACTGACTTTCATCATTTTCATTTATATCAAAAACATGAACCTGAATTTTTTGATTATCATCTGCACAATAATCTATAAGCATCTTTGCAGCTTTTTGATACTGCTGATCATTCATTTCAACATTCTGCAAGTCTATCTTTAAATAGTCCTGGGGATAGACTTTTGCATTTTTATATGCTTCCACAGTCAAATCTTTTCTGAAAATATCCGGATCTTTTCCGATTAAAAGCCTTAGTTTTGTATTATCTCTTTTTAAAAACTGCAAAAGAGCATCAGTAACTAAAGAAGTCCCTTTTAAATCCCAATAACCTGTTGCTATGCAGATTTCGTTTACTTCCGGCATAGAAATAATTTCATTCAATGTATCAACAAGCTTTAATTTTGATGAATTGTCTATTAACGTATTTCCAAACATTTACCCATTCCTGTCCTGTCTTAAATAAATTGTCAAACTGTCTTTAGAAATCCTGTAAATATCAAAAATTTCCTTCATGCGCTTTGTAAAGTCACTGGCACTTAAGTTTGTTTCTACATAAGTCTTGTCCGTTATTTTTACCGGTGCGCGCAGTTCCTTAGGATTGTCGGAATAATATTTTTTCTGCTGCTTAGAAACAAGACTTTCATTTGCAGCAAGGGAATCAAACAGTTCCTTATTTTTACCGGCAAGATGCCTGCAAACCTGTTTATATAAATCTTTCCATGTTTCAAGGTTTGTGCAGGCATTGTTTTCCATTACAATTGCATAGGGTCTTTTATAGGTAAAGTCTTCGTCAATGGAATGAGGTTCTTCTTTGTTTAATTCTTTAATTATCCTTTCGTTAGAATTGCCAAAAACGTCTTTAATATCAGGCGTTTCTTCTTCCTTTATCCCCGTAAACTGAACAATTAATGCTGCTATTTCTTCTGAATTGCGGGCAAACTGGTCAAGAAGTTCAAGATATTTTACCTGAAAAGAAGCCGCCCTCTGCACGTCTTCTACGCTGGAATGGTCCAACGTGTGCCAGATGTCATCATTTAAAGCCCAAAGGTCTTCTCTTGAACTGGTTAGGTTTTTTAAAATCCTGTCTACTTTTTGCCTGGCGTTTTCCATATAATAAAACAGAGTCTCCTTATGGTATAATTTAACAACAATTTGTTTTAAGATTATACCCCATTTTGCCGTTTTTGTTGATGTAATTTCCTGTTTTTATGGATTTTTATTGCCGATGATAAACCTGCTTCCCCTGTATTGGTGAACTAAGTTCTTTAACGTTGGTGAACATGCTTCACCTGTACAGTTGAACATACTTCACCAAGTCAGGTTTGGTGAACATACTTCACTTTTTATGTTAGGTGAACTAGGTTCACCAAGTCTGTTTTGGTGAACCTAGTTCACATTATTCAGAATAACATGACATTGTAACAGCCAACAAAAACATAAATAAAGAAAAATCTGAAAAACAAAGCAAAAAATAACATTAGGGTTTATAATTTAAACTGCAAAATAAATTTTAATAAGAGGAGAAAACATGAATCTTACATTAGCAGACGAAAATGCAATGGCAAAGCAGGAACTTGAAGAAAGAATTGCAAAGTGCGGTGTAAAATCAAAGTCACCGTTTGCCATGCTGCAGCTTGTGCAGGCAGTAAATGAAAACAATGAACCGATTACAGGCCAGGTAACGGACACCTTAATGGTATTCGGTGTGCCTACCCTGGTAATCTGCAACTTCAAGGACGGATACTTTCATTCCGAAGGTGACAGACCTGCCATTGAATATCCGATGCATTGGGAATACTGGGAAAACGGCTACATTAAGAAAATAAAGGAAGACGGCGGTGACACAGAAGAATACTGGGAAGACGGACTCCCTGTAAGAATTGAAACAAACCTTGCCGAAAGAAGGGAAAAGGGAGAGGATATTTGATGAACAGTATTGCCGGTAACACTTAAATGGAAGATAAAGAATATTTGAAACAGTTCAGGTATCTTGACCTGACTATAAAAATAGAATGATGATTATTTAGCAGAAATTGAACCATCCATACTCAATTGAGCACCGGCAGCATCAGTCCGCTTCGAGTCCTGCATAAGTTTAACTTGTATCCTGTTTAAAACAACAAATCCTCTAGCTAAACTAGAGGATTTGTTGTTTAGCGAGGGCAGGACTCGAACCTGCGGCCTCCGGGTTATGAGCCCGACGAGCTGCCAACTGCTCTACCTCGCGTCGTAATGTTCTGATAATATAGCGTGTAACAAAGATTGTGTCAATAAATAAGTTGTGTTATATATAGAAAATTGTTGAATTTCGTGTTTTTTTTCATTATTCTAGCTGCATGAACTTTATAGATTTCAACGACGTTTCTTTTACATATCCTGCAGACGAAGGCGAAGTTTTGCCACCTGTTTTTGAACATTTTACCGGAAGCATTCCTGCAGCATTTACAAGCATTATCGGCCCAAACGGCAGCGGAAAGTCTACCCTTATGCTTCTTGCAAGCGGACGCATTCAGCCTGCCGGCGGAAAAGTTTACCTGCTTGGCCAGGAAATAAACAAACTTCCGGAAGAAAAGAAAAATCTTCTTGCATCCGTAATCTATCAGAATATGGAATTTGAATCAGAAGACAAGGTTGAACAGCTGCTGTCCTATGTCTATCAGAATGGTGCATTAAAGGCAAATGCAAAAGGAATCAAGGGCAAAGATTTATTTGATGAAGTTGTTGAAACTTTTGAACTTTCCCCTGTAATGAACCATGGGCTTACTAAAATTTCCAAAGGAGAAAACCAGCGTGTCCTTCTTGCATTCAGCCTGCTTTATGGAAGTGCAAGCATTTTTATGGATGAACCATTGTTTGCTATGGAAGACAGGCAGAAAATGTCTGCCCTGGAATACCTGCGTGCCTATTCTATGGAAACAAAAACGCCAATGTTTATTTCCATGCACGAACTTGACCTTACAAGAATGTTTGCAGAAAAAGTCCTTCTCATTCATCCGGACAGAACCATGTCTTACGGCACAGTAGAAGAAGTAATGACCAATGATGAACTTGAAAAAGCCTATGGAATTCCTGCTGCCATGCTGAAGCACAATGAAACCTTAACCCGTGAAGAACTTGCAGAACAGGTAAAGCTTTTTGGCAATAAATAGGTTTTTTATGCTGAATCCCAGCGTTTAAGTTTTATCCCGCTTTTTTTGCCTTTTTTTAAATTTCATCTTGATGAAAATTTACGTTTATCAAGATGAAAATTTATGTTTATCAAGATAAAATTACACCCTTTATCAAGATGAAAATTTATTTTTATCTTGATGAAATTTAATGGTTTTCAATAGAAGACTAAAAAAAGAGGCTGAAATAACCAGCCCTTATTAAAGTCAATTTTTAATAAATACCATTTCTTCTCCGTCAGTATCAGTCCAGATTAATTTTCCATCTTTTAAAACACCGATTGTATCCGGAACTTTTTCATTAGCGTCAACAACTTCAAAACAGTAATTTAGCCAAAATAACACAAAAGATGCTTCATCGCTAAAGTTTGCAGCTTCTTTTTCTGCCTTTTCATTAAGTTCTTCTTCCGTCAAAACTAAAGCTCTGGCTGCTTTAGTAGTTTTAAAGGTTATTTTTCCATCTGCTGAATTAATATAGTTTCCTTCTAAAACTTTACTGTCAATAACAACTTTGTTATTTTCTTCCATTTTTAGTGCCAAAGTAAAGGAAGAAGAATAAAGAGTCAAAGTATATGTATCAACACATTTTACGTTATTCTCATCATAAGAATCTATACTAGTCCAGACAGACAAAGATTCATTCTCATCATCATCGTCATCAGAATTACTACAGGCAACAATAAATAAACATGAAAGCACCATTACAAGAATAAAAGCAAACATTTTTGAGAACTTCTTCATACAAATTCACCTCTTAAAAAAATTGTTATTTCCATTTTACCCCCCGAAATTTGTCAAGGATTTTTTGATGTAATCATTGATATAACAACAAAATCACTGTATGCTGAACAGACAGAGGAATTAACATGCAGATTTCAAGCAGATTTACAATTGCAATACACATCCTTGCATGCATAGAAGTTTTTGGAAATGAACATAAAGTTACAAGTGATTTTCTTGCATCAAGCATTAACGTAAATCCGGTAGTTGTAAGAAAAATCCTGCTGCAACTTAGGAATGCAGGAATTATAGAAGTTGCCAGGGGAACAGGCGGAACAACAATGACCCGGCCTTTAAAGAAAATTACTTTTTATGATGTATACAAGGCAACGGATTTGCTTGAAAACGGAGATTTGTTCCACTTTCATGAAAATCCAAATCAGGAATGTCCTGTAGGAAGGAATATTCACGCTGCACTGGATGACAAGCTTTCAGATATCCAGAATACAATGGAAGCAAAAATGAAGAGCTACACAATAGAAGATGCCGTCAAAAAAATACGCCAGAATCTTAAAAAGGACGAATGTCGAGTTTAAAATAATTTTTAATATAATTATTCTATTGCAAGCAAACGCCGTAGGCAGGTTCAGGCATGAAAAAAAATCTGCACAAACGTAGTGCGGCAATGGCAGCGCAGCTTCTAGCCAGCCTTTTTTTCAGGACTGGTTCTGCCGAAAGGCGTTTGTTTGCTTGTAAAACATTAATTTTTAATAATCCGCCATTCGACCTGTATAAGATTACATTGGGCGTGCAAGAATCTTTGCCAGGTCAGGATGTTTTGCAAGGTCTGACTTTAAGCTTGCTTCGCGTGCCTTGTTTACATAGTCCTTGCTCTGGAAAGAATAAGTAAACTTTGTGTGCACATCGTAAGTTCCCTTCATAAGTGCATAGGCATCTTCTGTCATTACAAGTTCTTCATCTGTTGGAATTACGAAAATCTTTGTTGCACTGTCATCTACAGAAATACATGTTTCAGCATTGCTTGTATTAGACAAAAGGTTTTTCTTTTCGTCAATTTTAATTCCGTAAGATTCAAGACCCTGGCAAGACTTCTGGCGGTATGTTGGTCCGTGTTCGCCAACACCTGCAGTAAATACGATTGCATCTACCTTGCCAAGTTCTGCCATGTAGGCACCGATATATTTTTTGATGCGGATAGATTCCATTTCAATACAGAGCTTTGCCTTTTCATCTCCTGCATCTGCAGCCTGTTCAACGTCGCGGCGGTCTGCATATTTGCCTGTAACGCCTAAGCAGCCTGATTTCTTATTAAGGGCTGTATCCATTTCGTCAGCAGACATTCCTGTCTTGCGCATGATGTAGAAAGGAAGTGCCGGGTCAAGGTCTCCGGAACGTGTTCCCATTACAAGGCCTTCAAGAGGTGTAATACCCATTGTTGTGTCGTAGCACTTTCCGTTTTTAACTGCACACATAGAAGCACCGTTACCAATGTGGCAAATAATTACATTTGTATCTTCAGGCTTTTTTCCAAGAAGAACAGAAGCACGTTTTGCAGTATAAAGGAAAGAAGTTCCATGGAAGCCGTATTTGCGTGCTGCATATTTTTCATACCATTCATGCGGGATGGCATACATAAAGTTTTCTGCAGGCATTGTCTGGTGCCATGCTGTATCCATAACTGCTGCATGAGGAACATTCGGCATAACTTTCTGTGCAGCTTCAATACCCATGATATTTGCAGGCATGTGCAAAGGACCAAGGTCAATAACATCGCGGAAACCTGCAAGAACTTCAGGAGTAACAAGTACAGACTTTGTAAACTTTTCTCCGCCATGAAGAACACGGTGACCGACTGCTCCAATTTCACTAAGGTCAGAAATAACGCCTGTTTCCTTATCTGTAATCATTTTAAGAATAAGTTCAATTGCTTCCTTGTGAGTTGGACACGGGCTTTCAAGTTCAACTTTCTTTCCTTTAGCTTTGTGTGTAATGCATGAACCGCTGATACCGATTCTTTCTACAACACCATTAGCAAGAACTTCTTTATTGTCCCAGTCGTAAACCTGGTATTTTGCAGAAGAAGATCCGCAGTTCAATGTCAAAATTGTCATTGCCATATTTTGCCTCTAAATAAAAAATAATTTCTTCTATTATATTAATATGAAAGAAAAAACACAATTCAATTAAATTATGCAAAATAAAGCAAAACTTTCATTTTTATACTATAATAAAGGTATGGGTATTTTTGAAAAAAAAGAAAAAACTCCGTCACAGACTGTGGTGGAAGACGTTTGTAAAATAACAAAAGGAGAAAAAGTCCTTATAATTGCTAATCCTGAAACAAGCTATATTGCACAGGAACTTTATAAAGCTTCTTCTGATGCTGGTGCAAAACCTGTCCTTGCATATCAGCCTAAAAAAACTTCCGGCGATTTCTGCGAAGAATCAGTTGTAGGCGCAATAAAATCTGAACCGGATGTAATTTTTTCAATTTCTGAAATAAAGCTTGGCAAAGATGAAAAGGCTATCCAGACTCCATATGTCATGGAAGACGGAACAAAATATGACAACACCTTTGACTGGCTTTTAAACGGCAAGAAAACAATCCGTGCCGTATGGACACCAGGTCTTACAGAAGACATGTATAACAGGACAGTAAACATTGACTATAAAAAACTTGCAGAAAACTGTGCCAGGTTAAGCAAAAAGTTTCAGAATGCAGAAAGCGTGCATGTTACTTCCCCTGGTGGAACAGACATTATCATCGGTTTAAAAAACAGAAATGCCATGGCAGATGACGGCAACTTTTCAAAGCCTGGTAGTGGCGGCAACATTCCTGCTGGGGAAACTTTTATAAGCCCTGTTGTAGGAACAAGCGAAGGCGTAATTGTTTACGACGGCAGCATGACTTTCAGCGACGGAGATTCAATTCTTGAAACACCTATTACCTGCAAGGTAGAAAAGGGATTCATTACAGAAATTACTGGCGGTGACGAAGCAAAAAGGCTTTTAAAGGATATAACCCAGGCAGAAAAAGATTCCATAAAAATGGAAGCCAGCGGAAAGCTCCCGAAAGGCCAGGGTGCAGTCTATGCCAGAAATGCACGTAACATAGGCGAACTTGGAATAGGATTGAACCCTGCTGCAAACATTACAGGCAATATGCTAGAAGATGAAAAGGCATTCCGCACATGCCATTTTGCAGTTGGAGAAAATTACGACGGCGATGCACCTGCACTTATTCACTTTGACGGTGTTGTGCGCCAGCCTACAATTACAATAAAATATTCAGACGGAACGGAAGCAACTGTTCTTGAAAATGGAGATTTGAAAATATGAAAAAATTTATTGCATTAATGATGATTGCATCCTGCATTTCTTTTTTTGCAGAAGCTAAAAAATCAAATGCTGACTCTGACAAAGAAGATAAAGTTGCAGAAACTGTAGACAAGACTGGAGAAGGCATTAAAAAAGGCGTTGATGCAGCAGGCAATGGAATTAAAAATCTTTTTGGCAAAGCCAAAGAAAAGGCTAATGACGAAGATTCAAAAGAAACTAAAGAAAAGATAAAGGAAACCGGTAAAAAAGTCGGAGACAAGGTAAAAAGCGGTGCAGAAAAAACAAAAGAAGTTATTGAAACCCACGAAGTAAAGAACCTTACGGGAACTTTAAAAGTAAAAGGCTTTGGCAAAAAGGTCTTTAGCTTTAAGGCTGATGACGGAAAAACATATACATTAAAAACCATCAGTGGTTCTGAAGATTCTAATTTAAAGCTTTCTGCATACAACAAAAAGAAGGTTAAAATTACCGGTATCCTGAATACAGAAACAAATGAAATAACCCTTACAACTTATAAACTTGCCGGGGAATAAAAAACTGCTGCCAGAAACAAAAAATCCCTGTCAATGCGCAACTGCTCATTGACAGGGATTTTTTTATATAACTTTATGCTACTTTATGCATAAATCGGCCTTACTTTAACTACGCCGTCTGTAGAACCAAGTGAAGTTAATGTTGCTTCTTCTACTTTGCCGTCTACGTCAATCATACAGTAAGCAATGTCGCCGCGGTTCTGGTCAACCATGCCGGAAATATTAAGCTTTGATTCACCAAGAACAGATGTAAACTGGGCAATCATGTTAGGAACGTTCTTATGTGCAATGCAAAGGCGTGTTCCGTTTTTAGGAATAGGATTATCCATTTTGCATTTTGGATAGTTTACGCTGTTTTTAATTGCACCTGTTTCAAGGAAGTCGCGCAGTTCCTTAACTGCCATAACGGCGCAGTTGTCTTCTGCTTCCGGAGTTGAAGCTCCAAGGTGCGGCATACAGATAACCTTGTCGTTGTTCAAAAGTTCTTCTGCAGCAAAGTCAGTTACCATGCAGCTTACTTTTCCGCTGTTAATTGCAGCAAGGACATCTTCGTTGTTTACAAGACCGCCGCGTGCAATGTTGATTAAGCGCACACCGTCCTTCATATTCTTGATTGTATTTGCGTTTACAAAACCTTTTGTATCCGGTGTTTCAGGAACATGGAATGTAAGATAGTCAGCCTTTGCAAGAACTGTGTCTAAAGTTTCTGCATGCTTTACCATGTGGTTCAGGCTCCATGCTGCATCAATGGAAAGGAAAGGATCATAGCCTACAACGTTCATGCCAAGTTCAATTGCTGTATTTGCAACCTGAGCGCCAATGGCACCAAGACCGATTACACCAAGAGTTTTTCCCTTAAGTTCATTTCCGATGTATTCTTTTTTTCCTTTTTCTGCAAGTGTGGCAATTTCTGCACCCTTGCCTGCAAGACCGTTACAGAATTTGTTTGCTGCAATTACAGGACGGCTTGCCATTAAAAGGCCAAGAATTACAAGTTCCTTAACTGCATTTGCATTTGCTCCAGGTGTGTTGAATACCACAACGCCTTTGCCTGCCAGGTCTTTGCATGGAATGTTGTTTACGCCGGCACCTGCACGTGCAACTGCCTTTACATTCTGGTCAAGTTCCATACTGAGCATATCATGAGAGCGGACAAGGATTGCATCCGGCTTCATGATTTCTGAAGCAATTTCATATTCGTCACGCGGAAAGTTGTTTAAGCCTACAGCAGAAATTCTATCAAGTGTCTGAATTTTATACATTTTTTTCTCCTAGTTGTTTTTTGCAAATTCGTCCATAAACTTAACAAGGGCTTTAACGCCGTCAAGTGTCATTGCATTATAAATTGAAGCACGCATGCCGCCTACAAGCCTGTGTCCCTTAAGGTTTACAAGGCCTGCAGCTTCTGCTTCCTTTACAAACTTGCTGTTGATTTCTTTTTCTTTAGCAAGGGCTGCTTCGTTTCCGTCGTTCTTTGAATACTTTGTAAGGAACGGAACGTTCATTAAAGAACGGCTGCCTTTTTGTGCCGTTGCAAAATAGAAATCAGAATCATCAAGATAGTTGTAAAGATAATCTGCTTTTTCTACATTAAGCTTATGGATTCCTGCTGCACCGCCATTTTTTTCAATCCAGTCAAGAACCTTTCCAAGAACATAAATTGTGTAGCAAGGCGGTGTATTATACATTGAGCCGTTGTCGCTGTGTGTTTTATACATGCTCATTGTCGGTGTTCCCGGCAGGCATTTTTCAGGTTCAGGAATTAAGTCTTCACGGATAATTACAAGGGTAACGCCGGCAGGAGCAAGATTTTTCTGAGCACCTGCAAAAATAAGGCCAAACTTAGAAACGTCAATTTCTTCAGAAAGAATGCAAGAAGAAAGGTCTGCAACTAAAGGAATATTTCCAGTATCAGGAATATATTCGTAGTGTGTTCCCATAATTGTGTTGTTGAAGCAGACATAAACATAGTCGTAATCGCCGCTTACTTTTTCTACACGGGGAATATAGGAATAATTTTTGTCTTTTGAAGAAGCAATTACGTCAACGTCAACGCCAAGGTGTTTTGCTTCTGCAGCTGCCTTCTTTGCCCATACACCAGTTTCAATATAGGCAGCCTTCTTTTTGTTGATTCCAAGATTCTGTGCAACCATGGCAAACTGTGTTGAACCTCCGCCCTGAACAAAAAGAACCTTGTAGTTTTCCGGCACTTTCATAAGCTTGCGGACCTGTGCTTCTGCATGTTCAATAATCGGTTCAAAAGCCTTTGACCGGTGGCTCATTTCCATTACACTCTGACCAGTTCCGTTGCAGTCCATCATTTCTGCTGCACATTCTTTAAGAACTTCTTCCGGCAAGCAGGAAGGTCCTGCACTAAAATTGTAAACACGGCTCATAATAAAACCTCACTAAATAAATTACATATTTATATGGAAGCTGAAAATATTCAGCCTGCCTTTTATTGAATTGCCAGTGTTGAAAGTGCCGTTAATAAACTTACATTTTCAACGCTGACTTCTTTTGGAACGGTCAATACACACGGAGTGTAATTGACTATTTTCTTTATTCCGCATTCAAGAAGAAGTTCCGTCATTGCCTTTGCTTCTTCAGGATCCACTGTAAGAATTGCAAAAGTTATGTTTTCTTCTTTTATGATTTTTTTCATTAACGTTGTAGGATGCAATGGAAATGCTGAACTTAAAACTTCCGTTTTATTTACGCTGGAATCAAAGCCTGCAACGATTTTAAAAGATGATTCATAAAGTTCAGAAGTGTCTAAAAGTGCCTGTCCCATTCTGCCAAGACCTACAATACAGCAGCGCAGTTCACTTTTTTCAAGATTAAATGTCTTTACAAGGGCATCTTTCAATTCTGCAACTTTGTATCCGTTAGTGGCACCACATTTTACGTCTATCCATGATATGTCCCGGCGGACTACAGCAGAAGACCAGCCTGTCAGTTCCTGAATCTTTTGAGAAGTAATTGTTTTTTCTTTGTATGCAGAAAGAAGCCTTTCTAAAAGAACAAGCCTTCTTTTTGCAGGTGCCGGAATATTCTGCATTGCTTTTATTGTACTAGTCTTTGTGAAAAATATAGCACAATACAACCCCTGTTTTTCATCAGTTTAACACCTTATTAATGATTGGTCTATTAAAAAAGTCTGATTTGTGTGATTTATTGCACATAAAAGGGTAAATTCAGGTTAAAATCCTTTAGAATTGTCTTTTATGTGATATTTATCACACTAAATAAAACCCAGAAAAACTGACAATGAATGTACAGTCTAAAATAACAGATATTTATCAACTTTTCTTCGAAACAGCACTAAAAACCGTGCACTTTTTAATTTTTTTTTAAAATAATATATATGGTCATTCCTGTGAGCAGCCACAGGTTTTGACCGCTGGAGGTATTTTCATGATATTAAAAAAAGTTCTTCTGCAGGTTCTTCAAAATAAGTGTTTTTTTCTATTTTGCCTTATAGCAGCCGTGATTTTTACCTCCTGCTTTCAATCTTCATCTGGTTCCGACAAGGAATACGAGCTTAAGGTTGCTAACTGGAATGTCCAGACTTTTTTTGATGCAGAAACATCCGGCAATGAATATAAGCAATTTGTCAAAAACGATAAATGGAACAGGGAAGCCTATATTGAACGTTTAAAAAGACTTTGTTCCGTAATAAAAACCCTTGATGTAGATGTTTTTGTCATGGAAGAAATTGAAAACGAAGCAGTCATACACGACATCAGCAATTTTCTGGCAGGCGAATGGAATGCAAAAAAGATTTATACAGACAGCTGCTTTGCAACTGACAAAGGCAGTTCTATAGGCTGTGCAGTTCTTTCCAGAATACCGGTTTCTTCCATGACAGTTCATTCACTGGACGTCAGGACAGAAGTAGAAAAAATGCCAGTCACGCGGCCTGTAATGAAAGTAAAACTTAACTGCAGGGATAAAGAAATTATTCTTATTGTAAACCATTGGAAAAGCAAAACCGGAAAAGATACAGGAGAAAAATTGAGAAACATGCAGGAAGGTATCCTTGCAAGACTTGCGTCTGAAACACTTAAAGAAAACAATCCGGTTTTAATACTTGGAGACTTTAACCGTGATATAAATGATTTTTGCCATACAGGCAACGGACATGTTCTGCTAAGGTTCTGGCATAAGGGCAGACTTTCTGAAGACGGAATTAATACTGTATGCCCATGGTTTACTTTGGAACAGAGCTTAGTTCAGCCAGGCAGTTATTATTTTAAAGATGAATGGTCCCGCATAGACAATATGTTTGCCGCAGGCAGCGCAGACTTTATTGATTTCTTTCCCGCAGCAGAAGGCAACTGGTGCGAAAGTGACACCTGTATTCCTAAGCGTTATTCATTATGGAACGGAACCGGCTACAGCGATCACCTGCCCATTGTTGGAATAGTGCAATTTTAATCGACTGATTCTAATTCAGGCTGTAAAGTATCTTCCATATTTTGTGGAGTTTCTGCACTATCAGGAACTTCAGCAATTTCTTCATAAAAGGCGTAAACGTCAGTTTCCTTTTGTTTAAGAAGAAGTATAACAGATTCCGTTGCCTGCATTGCATCAGACAGATTAACTTCTGTTCCTTCCTTGTTTTGTCCTGTAAAAAATCTGAGTGAATATTTTTTTCCGCTGCTTTCTTCCATTGCATTACGGATTCTTTCACAGCATTCATAATAACCGGTTACAGGATAAGCGTGTTTTTCTTCAGGAACAGATTTATAAGTTACAGAAATTATTCCCCTGTATCCTGGAATTGTTACTTTTAAAGAGACTTCTTCCTTAAGGGCGGCAGTTGTTCTAGGGCAGTTGTCATGAAAAGAAATTGTCTGTGGTTCTTCCAGTGTAAATTTTTCTGCTTTCTTTTTAGAAGATTTCTTTGCAAACGCACCAGAAGAAATTGCTACGAGAAGAAAAGTAAAAATAATTTTCCTGACAATTTTTTTTGACATCTGATTCTAGCCTTTTAAAACGCGGTTAATTTCTTCATATAAATTTTCTTTTACTAAAGGCTTAACTACATAGCCGTTCATGCCGTAATCTTCTGCCTGTTTCTTGTAATACTCAAAAGCATTTGCAGTTACGGCAATTACAGGAATCTCTGCAATGTCTTTTCTTTTGTTTTCCCTGATTTTTGAAGTTGCAGAATAGCCGTCCATAACAGGCATCATTATGTCCATAAGAATTAAATCAAATTCATCTGGAGCAGATTCATTCAGAATATTAATTGCATCAAGGCCGTTTACCGCATTGACAACTTCAATATCAAGATTTTTCAGCATAAGGCCGATTAAAACACGGTTAAGTTCAATATCGTCTACTACAAGAATTTTTTTGCCTTTAAGATGGCTGTATTTTGAAAATTCGTCTGCAGGCACAACCTTAGGAACATCAAGTCCGGGCTTGTCTTCAAATTCATTTTCAAGATTTTCATTCAGCAAGGAAAGGATATGAGCTGTATTTTCATCAAGTGCATTTACAAGATCAAGCAAAGCATTTATCTGGGATTCAGAAAAGGAGTCCATGTTTTTAAGGTTATATTTTAAAAGCCTTGATATTCCGCTTATGTCTGAAAGAGGAATCCTGATCTGATTTAAAATGTCTGACGAATCTGTATAAACTTTTTGCATGATTTAACCTTTACCTCTATGGTATCAGAAAAACAATTCTATTACAAATACAATAGCACAACATGCTGCGGCAACGGGCAAAAGTCCTGCGCAAAAAAAAGAAAGCACAATGCCTGCAACAAGGGCTGCAATCCCTGCATAGATATTTTCTGTTGCCTGTGTAATTGCAGGAAAAGTCATTACGGCTAAAGTTACATAAGGCACGTAATATAAAAATGACCTTATGAATTTATTCTTAATCTGATTTCTTATAAGGGTTAAAGGAAGTGCGCGTATAATCAAAGAAACAAGAGCGGCCGTAAAAATGTAAATGTAAACGTTGTTTTTCATTTTACCGTCTCCTTGTTTTCCGGCTGTTCATTTACAGGCTTTATAATTGCTGCCACTGTTGCAATCAATATGGTAAGAATCATTACTTTGTTTCCGCTGGAAATATTTTTAAACAGTGGAACTATTCCCATAAGCCAGCTAAATGCAAAACTTGCTGCAACACAGCAGGCAATAACTTTATCTTTTTTTGCAGGTGGAATTATTATGGCAAGGAACATTCCATATAAAGCAACTGAAAGTGCACTAACGGCTCTTGACGGCAGAATGTTTCCTGCAAGGATTCCGCATGCAGTGCCAAGACTCCACAATGCTGCAGCAAAGAAAAATGCGCCATACATATACCATGGGTTTACAAAACCTTTCTGTGAAATTGCTATGCCGAAAATCTCATCGGTAATTACAAAGCCCGATAAAATTCTATGGATAATTCCTGTTTTTGGATCGAACTTCTGGCTTAGTGCACTGGATAAAAGAAGGTATCTGGCATTTGCCACAACTGTTACAACTGCAACTTCAAGGTATGTAGCAAGTTCTCCTATTGCCGTAAAAAGTGCATATTCCCCGGCAGAAGCATGATTTAAAAAGCTTGCAAGAAATCCCTGATAAAACAAAACGCCTGATTTTTTTGCAATTATTCCTAAGGAAAAAGAAACTACAAAATATCCAAGTCCGATTGGAACTCCATCCCGGACTCCACGTAAAAAAACATTTTTGTTCATGGGCAAGATTTTCATTGATTTTGAATTTTTATGCAATAGATTTAAGGAATAAAAATATGTCATTCTGACGCAGGTCAGAATCTGCTTTAGTTTAGCAATGCCTGTAATAAAAATTTTCAGCAGATTCTGAACAAATGCTTCGCATTTGTTCAGAATGACATGATAAGCAAAAGCCCCGGCTAAAGTATTATTTCTTTAACCAGGGCTGATGATTCAAGTTAAGCAAAGCTGCTAAAAATCCCATAAAGCCAAGGACGGCGCATGGGATTTTTAGCAACTCAAACCGCTACTTTTGCGAAGCAAAAGTAGCGTATAAAAATTGACAGGACGTCAATTTTTATAACGGAATATTACCATGCTTTTTAAGTGGCACTTGTGTTGAAGTCTTGTTTTCAAGGATTTCAAGGCTTGAAACAATGCGTTCGCGTGTTTCTGACGGTTCAATAACTTCAGAAATATAACCGCGTCGTGCAGCAATTTTTGGAGTCATGATTTCTGTCTTGTATTCTTCAGACTTCTGTGCAATTTCCTGTGCTTTGGAAGGGTCTTTCATGTCCTTTGCATAAAGAACGCCGATGGCACCTTCTGCACCCATAACTGCAATTTCTGCCTTTGGCCATGCGTAAACAAAATCAGCACCAAGATGCTTAGAGCACATGGCAATGTAAGCACCACCGTATGCCTTTCTTGTGATAACTGTTACTTTAGGAACATTTGCTTCTGCATAAGCGTAAAGAACTATAGCACCGTGGCGGATAATTCCCTTCTGTTCTTCCTGTGGTCCAGGGATAAAGCCCGGAACATCAACAAAGTTTACAAGAGGAATATTGAATGCATCACAATAGCGCACATGGCGTGCAATCTTATCAGAAGCATCGCAATTTAAAACACCGCCAAAACCTGCAGGATTGTTTGCAACGATTCCCACAGTCTTGCCTTCGATTTTTGCAAAACCAGTCAGGGCATTAACTGCAAATTCCTTCATTACTTCAAAGAAAGAATTGTCATCAACTACGCTGTCAATAACAGCGCGCATGTCGTAACCTTTTTTGCTTTCTTCCGGAAGAATTGTATTGATTTTTTCTGTCTTCTTTGAATCAAAAGAAAAACTTGGAACAACTTTAGTTCCAAAGATTCCGCGCTTTGTTGCAGACTTTGGTTCAAACGGTTCCGTGTCTCCGTAAAAGTGAGGAATATAATCAAGAAGCTTGCGGACATTTTCGTAGCATGACTTTTCATCATCGCACTTCCAGTGAGCAACACCAGACTTCTGTGCATGGATTGCTGCACCGCCTAAGTCTTCTTCTGTAATGTCCATGAACATAACCTGCTTAACAACTTTAGGTCCTGTAATGAACATCTGTGAAATCTTGTCAACTGTAAAAATAAAATCAGTAAGTCCAGGTGAATAAACGGCACCGCCTGCACATGGTCCAACGATTACGGAAATCTGAGGAATGCTGCCGGAAGCCTTAACGTTGGCCTTGAAAATATCACCGTAACCGCAAAGGGCATCAACACCTTCCTGAATACGTGCTCCGCCCGAATCATTAAGTCCGATAACCGGGCAGCGTGCCTGAATTGCCATTTCAATTACTTCTGCAATTTTCTTTCCGTGCATAAGTCCAAGGGTTCCGCCCTGAACTGTAAAATCCTGTGCATAAAGTGCAACCTTGCGTCCGTTAATCTTTCCGAAACCTGTAATTACACCGTCGTATGGAAGATCTTTTTTATCCATTCCGAAACTTGTGCAGTTGTGGCGCACACCGGAATAAATTTCTTTAAATGAATCTTTATCACAAATAGCGTTGATTCTTTCAATAGCATGAAGTTTTCCCTTCTGATGCTGTTTGTCTAAATTGTATTCATATTTAGCCATAGTAGCCTCCGAGATTATAAATCTATATTAGACAGTGTAAAAAAAATTGTCAATATGACAAAAAACGTAAAACTGTCATTATGACCCACGCCTGCATTTTATTTACGCTCATTCATGCCGTTAATCAAAATTAAATACGCTGATTTTCTTCAGATATTCATAGCCTTCGTCTATTTCCTTTTCCGTCGGAAGAAAACTATATTTATCCTTAAGTTCTACAATGGCGGCAAGAACATCTGCTTTCTGATGACTTTCAGCCTTCATGACAGAAACATAATCCCGGACAAAGTCGTCAACATTGAATTCAGCAGGGATTTCTTCTGTTATAATGGAAGAAACCATCCACCTGTCTTTTTTATAAATGACTTCAACAGTTTCTTTTGTAACTTTTACCGCAAGAATGTTTTCCAGACTTGTATCAAGACAGTCGTAATTAACAGTATATTTCCTTGTATCACCGTCTTTAAGAAGAATGCCGTCTTCTTCTTTAAGGGCTTCAGGTTTTGTGTTTTTTACAGGCCCTTCTACTAAAAGGCTTGCCCAATTGCCGTTAATGTAGAAATTTGTAAGTCCCCAAATATTATGCCTGGTCTGGTTTTTAATTAACCAGGCTGCAGGAGTAACCGTATCCGTCTGCCTTGTATACATGGAGCGTGTGCGGGATTTTAAAAACAGATTGCTTATATAGTCTACCCTGTCAGAAAGATTTATAGTGCAGTTTTTGGCGGCATCTACATTAAGTTCATTCATGGCATTGTAATACATCTGCACCGTTTCCATGGATGTTAGGCTTTTGCTTGTAGGTTTTTCAAGTGCAGTTTTCCTTAAGTTGCCTGCCACCAGCAAAACAACAGCCGCCGCAATAGCCCCGGCAGTCAGGCCTGTCTGCCTTGCACGCACAAATCTTTTAGAACCCACCTTCTTTTTTTTATTATTGGCGGCGGCTTCACTTTCTTTTTTAAACTTCAATAATTCTTCTTCCGTAAGTTCCGCTTTTTTATATGATTCAAATTCTTCAGAAGGAAACTGTGCTGCTTTAGATGCAAGTGCCCTTTCCGTAAATAAAGTTATTTTTTTATTCACGCATGGAACAGTCCATTTTAATAAACTATAGTTTCCGTCCAAAACGTCTTCTGCCCTTTTTTTAGTATTAAGTTCCGTAAAAGGGAAGACACCGGCAATAGTCCTGTAAACAAGAACAGCCTGCATAAACCTTATTGCCTTTTCTTTGTTTTCATTCTGGTTTATATAGATTCCATTTAAATTGCTGAAAACTTCATCGCCTGCAGACATTACTGCCGTAGTCCAGAAGTTATATGGAAGGAAAATTGCCTTTGTAAAGTCTTCAGAAACAACAATTCCTCCGGCACCAGTGTTTGCAACAGGCACTTTTGAATTTACTGCACTTTCTAAAATTGTGCACAATGTTTTGCAAAGGGCATGTACTTTTCCTGATTCCATTGAACTGTCTTTTAAAATGCTGTCAGCGGTTTTGCCATTAAAGGCATTTCCCCTTAAATAAATAATTCCGTCTTTTTCCGTTACGTTTTCAAAAGTCCACGGATTAAAGTTCCACCTGCCTTCCCTTAATTCTGCAAGAACTCCTTTTTCCTTTATCTTTTCTGCAAACCTTGTTCTGGCAAAAACTTCAGGTGGCATATTTGTATTCAATATAATCTGGTTATTTTCTATTTTTACAAGCTGAATCATATTAAAAAAATAATGAAAAAACTGCCTAAAAACAAGGGAAAAGGGCTGATAAAATGCTATACTTAAAACCATGAATAAGATTGCCATGCTAAAAAGAATAAAGCTAATTTTCAACATTATTATTGCATTTTTTGTCGTTTCCATTGGAATTTATGTCCTTATAAACTTCAGGAAAATGACGGAAGTTCACATAGAAAAAACTCATCAGGCAATTACAAACCAGGTTGTGCGTGTTGCAGAACTTACAGCCATAAAAAACAATTACAGTGACATTACCTGCATAAAAAAATCTGCAATGGGCGGAATGGCAAAGGCTTATTCAATCATAAAGTTTTCAGGCGTTATAAGAATCGGCGTTGAAAACCTTTCTGATACAAAAATAGAAATAAGCCAGGGCGGAAAAGAAGTTGAGATTAAAATCCCACATTGCACTATACTTGACAACACGCTTGTTTCACAGGAAGTTTTTGATGAACGGCAGAGCATATTTGTTCCCATTACCACACAGGAAATATTTGACGAAATAAGTGTAGCAATGGCAGACTATGCCCTGTCAGCAGAACGCAAGGGACTTGTAAAGGAAGCAGACGATCGCCTTACAGAACTTGTGTCTGCCGCCGTAAAAGGATTTGGTTTTGAAACAGTAAAAGTAACTTTACTTTCAGATGAATAGATTTTACACATGGGAGTTTTCAGGAGAACTATGACACTACAGCAATTAAAGTACATTATCGGGGTTTCAGAAACAGGTTCCATCAACAAGGCTGCCGAAAGCCTTTATGTTTCCCAGCCGTCATTAACTGCTGCCATAAAAGATGTTGAACATGAATTCAGCATTACGATTTTTAACAGGTCTTCCAAAGGAATTACCATTACAAATGAAGGCAAGGAATTTGTCCAGTATGCAAGGCAGGTCTATGCCCAGTATGAAAATTTAGTTGAACGGTTCTGCGACGAAAACAAATCAAAAAGAAAGAAGCACTTTGCCGTTTCTACGCAGCATTATTCCTTTGCCGTAAAGTCCTTTGTAGAAATGGTAAAGAAGTTTGACACTTCTGAATACGAATTTGCCATTAACGAAACAAGAACTTTAACAATTGTAGAAGATGTTGCCACAGGCAGAAGCGAAATAGGCATTCTTTATTTAAGTGACTTTAACCGTAAAGCCATGGTCAAGCTTTTTAACAACAACGACCTTGATTTTACAAAACTTATTACCTGTGATGCCTACGTCTATCTGTGGAAGAAGCATCCCCTTGCAAAGGAAAAATCCATTTCCTTTGAACAGCTTAAAGACTATCCGTGCTTAAGTTTTGACCAGAATGCAAAATCCGTCTTCTATTACGCAGAAGAAATCCTTACGGAAAATGAATATCCTAAAATGATTAAGACTACAGACCGTGCAACAAACCTAAACCTTATGGTAGGGCTTAATGCCTATACCCTTTGTTCCGGCATAATCTGTGAAGAACTTAACGGCGGAGACTTTGTTGCTGTTCCTTTTGAAGCAGACAAAGAAAACCCAAACAGCAAAATGGAAATAGGCTACATTACCAAAAGGAACATTGTCCTTTCTGACACAGGAGAAGACTACCTTAAGGAACTTAAAGCCTACCTGGCAAAGTGCAACAAATAAATGCTTAAATAAACTCTGCAAGTTCTTCCCAGCGGCTGTAGGCTGTTTCAAGTTCTTTTTCCAGCCTGGCATATTCTTCACCTGCCTTCTGAACCTTTGCATAGTCAGTGTCTGCCATGGCTGCTTCAAGAGTTTTCTTGTCTTCTTCCCACTTTGCAATGTTTTTTTCAAGCTCTTCAAATTCACGCTGTTCTTTATAGGAAAGCCTGCGTTTCTTTTCCGGTGCTTTAACGGCATTATCTGAAGCCTTTACTTCCTTTGATTTTGCAGCTTCCTGCCTTGCCTTTTCATTTGCAAGTTTTTCCTGTGCGCGTTTTTCTTCCCTGTAGTCAATGTATTCGGAACACTTGCCTACAAAGCCTGAAACACTACCGTCGTTTTCTAGAATGAACATGGTATCTGCAACCTTGTCCATAAAGTAACGGTCATGGCTTACAATTAAAAGGCATCCGCCAAAGTCCATAAGGAACTTTTCAAGAATGTTCATTGTAAAAATGTCAAAGTCGTTGGTAGGTTCATCAAGGATAATAAAATTAGGATTGCCTATAAGAAGGCGCACAAGATAAAGCCTTTTGCGCTCACCGCCGCTAAGGGTGCTTACGGCACTGTGCTGGATTCTGCCTTCAAAGCCGAACTGTTCAAGAAAAAGGCCAGCACTTAAAACCGTGCCGTCAGCAGTTTTCATAACCTCTGCCGCTTCCTTTATATATTCCAGGACAGTAAGGTTTGTATTTTCAAAAACAGGATTCTGCTCATAGTAAGCAATAAATGTGTTTTCCCCTTTTACAACTGTTCCTGCATCGGCCTCTATCTTACCGGTAATAATGTTAAGCAAAGTAGATTTTCCGCTGCCGTTGTCTCCGAAGATGCCGATTTTTTCGCCTTTATTAAAGGTGTAGGAAAAGTCCTTTATTACAGGATTATTTGACTTATTGCCTGCAAAGCCCTTGGCAAAGTTTTTTGTAATATGATGCAGTTCAAGAACCTTGCCGCCTAAACGCCTGCCTTCTACATGGAAAGTAAAGCCCTTGTCTTCCTGAAACTTTTCTCTGTTTATCAAGGCCATGTCCCGCTGGATTCTTGCCTTTGCCTTAGTTCCACGGGCACATGGTCCGCGGCTCAGCCAGTCACGTTCAAAACGCAGGACCGATTCTATGCGGCGTTCCGTATTTGCTTCTATTTCTGATTCCGTAGCTTTTTTTTCAAGATAGGTTGAATAGTTGCCTACGTAAAGCTTTACGCGCTTGCGGTCAAGTTCGTAAATATTGTTGCACACTGCATCAAGAAAGTAGCGGTCATGTGTTACCATTAAAACGGAGCGCTTTGTTTCTGCCAGATAATTCTGCAGCCACCATATAGTGCTTATGTCCAGATGGTTTGTAGGCTCGTCCAGCAGCAGAAGTTTTGTATCTTCTACAAGAACCTGGGCAAGGGCAACTTTTTTTATCATGCCGCCGGAAAGTTCGCCCATTTTACGTTCCATGTCGTTTATGCCAAGGGTACTCAAAATTGACTTTACCTGTGCTTCATAATTCCACAGGTCTCCTGCATTCATCTTTAAGGTAAGTTCATCAAATTTATTCTGAACGGCATCTGAAGAAGAATCTTCAAGCTTTAAACAGATGTCTTCGTATTCCCGGATTATCTTAAGCTTAGGACTGTTTGACTTAAAGATATGGTCCCTTATGGTGTCTTCCTTATTATAGAGCGGATTCTGCGGTAAAAAAGAAACGCCTGCTTCCTTATTTATGACAACGGTTCCCTGGTCCGGTTCCAGCACGCCTGCTATTGTATTTAAAAGAGTGGACTTTCCCGTGCCGTTGCGTCCAATAAGGGCAGCTTTATCCCCTTCATTAAGTCCAAATGTTACATCAGTAAAAAGATAATTTTCGCGGCTAAGTTTAGCAAGACCGCTGACAGATAGAAGATTCATAAGGTAAATTCTATTTATTAAAGAAATTTTTGCAAGGGGGTAAAAATTATTTTGCCATGCTATGGAAGTTAAATCTGGATGTCATTAAGCAGCTAAAATTCATTATTTATTTAGAAGTTCATCCCTGCCCTGCCAGTCTTGTGCTGCGCAGTCAATCATTTTTACAATGCTGTCTTTTGTTGTTTTTGGCAGGCTTTCAAGTTTTATAATTGTCTTTAAATAGCTGGAAATAAGTTTCTGTATATTGGATGATTCTTCTCCATCTGTGTTAAACAATTCATTGTCACGATTTTTTTCATCTCCAGAAAGAAGATACTCCAAGGAAACACCTAAGGCTTTAGCAATTCTAAGAGCAGCATCAGCCACAGGAATACTATTCCGCTCAAGACCAATACTTATACTTGCATAAGTAATTTCAGCCTTAAAAGCCAGTTCCTTACGTGAAATTCCCTGATATTCCCGTTCTGCTTCTACGTTTTGCCAAAAACTCATGGTTAAACTATAAAACAATTATTGTTTCTTTATTTACATATTAAAACTTTTGTTTCATAATAGGTCATATTTAACAATTGTTGCTTTTATAGATAGCAAACTACATTTGTATTACACGACACTGGAGACTTTATGAATTATCCTTATCTGCAGAACATTCCTGATGGAAAAATCAAATCATTAAACGGACTCCGCTTTATAATGATTATGTTTATTGTCCTGACCCATCTTAATTATCTTGAAGACTTCTTTCCGAACTATTTTTTAGGAAGAGGAGCTGCTTTTGGCGTTGACTACTTCTTTATGCTGTCAGGTTTTGGCATGATGCTTTCTGCCATAAAAAAAGGCTTCCCTAAAAATACAAGAATTACACCCGGAACATGCATAAATTATGCAGTATCCCATGTAAAAAAAATATATCCCCTTTATTTATTGACAACCTTTTGCCTTATTCCAATTTATATATATTCAAGCATAAAAATCGGTAAAAGCGTTTCAACCATGCTGCTGCATCTTTTTGTTAAGCTGTCATTTTGCATACCTTTATTGCAGGGGCTTATTCCGTGCGACCAGATTCAATGGGCATTTAATTCTGTTGCATGGTTTTTATCCTGCCTGTTTATAATTCAGATTATTGCTCCAGTTTTTATTAAACTATTCAAAACAGTAAGAAAAACATCCGCTTTAGTTCTTTTGCTTGTTTTCTGCATTTGCATGATTTCATTGACTGCCGTAGTCTTTAAGAAAATAGGAGAACGAACTTTTCTGAATGAACTTGTTTACGGTTCACCATACAGAAGGATTTTTTATGTCCTTACCGGTATGGTTTTATGCCTTTTAAGGTTCAGAATTCCACAGAATAAATACGCCGGCAAAACATGGCTTTTTAATCTGGCAGAAACAATCATCTCTCTTGCTGCACTTTTTTACCTTTTTGTAGGCAGAAAAGAATTAAACTGTAAAATCTATACAATCAATGCGATTATTGCAGCCCTAATTATATTTACCTTTTCATTTGATAAAGGAATTATTTCAAGGCTTTTATCAACCTTGCCCATGCAGACTTTAGGTGCTGCGGCTATGTATATTTTCTTAGTTCACTATCCCATTATTCTATATTCAGTGCCAATTTTCAAACGTCTTTTTACAATGACATCCTGGCTTGCAGTTGCAGAAGCATTTTTTATTTTACTGTCTACCGCTACAGGCACATTCATTGTCTGGAAATACAATAAAAAGCATACGAAATCATTCCATCCACACTCCTGATACGTAATCCAATTCTGGTGGCAAAAACTACAGTCTTCTATAAAATCAATTGCTTTCGCCGTTGGTGAACATGCTTCACTCTTTCTATGTTAGGTGAACTAACTTCACCATTTCTTAATTTGGTGAACATGCTTCACCATACCTGAACTTGGTGAACTAGGGTCACCTGTACATGTGAACATGGGTCACTAACGTTAGTGAACGACGGTCACCAACGTTAAAGAACATGCTTCACATGTATTGGAGAACATAGTTCACCTGTATTTATGACTGAACGCTTTCCAGATGCCAAAAACAACCCCTGCCTTCTATTCTCCCAGCAGCACTTTCTTTCTCCCAAAAACATGGTATAATTGGGAGAATAAAGAAGAAATTGGGAGAATCATTTATAAAATGAAAACCTTTGATTACTCAAAACTTTCAGAAAGAACCTGGGACAATGAAATAATCGCTTACCTTACACAGATTCATGAATTCAAAGGAAAGCAGAAGCATTATATAAGCCAGAAACCTGCAGAACTAACACGCCTCGTAGAAATTGCTAAAATACAAAGTACAGAATCTTCAAACAAAATAGAAGGAATCGTAACTACAGATGCCCGCCTTAAACAGCTGGTTCAGGACAAAACAACACCAAGAAACAGAGACGAACAGGAAATCCTGGGCTACAGAAATGTTTTAAATATTGTTCATTCAAGCTACAGCTTTATACCGGTTACTCCTAATTATATACTGCAGCTTCATGGGGAACTGCTGAAACATACAGCCTTTTCTTATGGCGGAAAGTTTAAAACCATAGAAAACGAAATAGCTAAAAACTTTCCGGACGGAAGAAAAGAAGTAATTTTTTCACCACTGGAACCCTTTGAAACACCTGATGCTGTTATGTCTTTATGTGAAGCCTACAGAAATGAACTTGCAAAGGGAACCGTTGATCCGCTGATTCTTATTTCCTGCTTTATTTTAGATTTTCTTTGCATTCACCCTTTTATAGACGGTAACGGAAGAATGAGCAGGCTTCTGACACTGCTTCTTTTGTATCAGAACGGATATTTAGTAGGACAGTATATCAGCATAGAAAAAGCCATTGCAGACACAAAAGAAAGCTATTATGAAGCCCTTGCTGATTCAGACAAGGACTGGCACATGGATAAAAATAATCCGGAAGTTTTCATTAAATACATGCTCGGAATAATTCTTTCATGTTACAGGGAATTTGAAAGCCGTGTAGATATTATGGAAAAATCCGGAACAAAAACTTCTGCCTATGACATTGTCAGGCAATATGTAAATTCTACTCTCGGAACATTTACAAAACAGGAAGCCCTTGAAAAATGCCCTGCACTTGGAAGTTCCTCCGTTGAAGCATCCTTAAAGAAACTGGTAGCCGAAGGGTTGCTGGAAAAACTGGGGGCCGGCAAAAATACCCGTTACGTAAGAAAAAGCTGATACCTATTCTCAATTTATGAGAATTAAATGTAATAGACTGTATACAGACTGAATAAATAACCCTTAATTCCTGATAAAGGAAGGAGAAAAATGTCAGGTTCTGAATACTGGTCACTGATTCCTGAAAAGCGTACTTACCAACGCACGCAGCAGGAAGGCTTTTCCGTTTTTCCCGCAATCGTTAATCCACATGATAAAACTGTCTTCTGCAGAAGATGCCACAGGTGGGAATATATAGTCCATTTCAATAAAAACACCCTTATCACCCAGTGCGGAACAGTCTATAAAAATCTATTTGCACAGAATAATTCAATTCTGAATTACGGTTTTTCCCTAAAACGTGAAAAGAATTCCTACATAATAAACGTCAGCAGCCAGTTTGTTTCAACAGAAAAACGCAGGCTCTTTTTCAATGAATTCATTCTGGACTTAGAAAACAAACGCCTTTACAGAAACGGAGAAGCAGTTTTTAGCAGCAAGGATACAGGCAACTTCCTTATAAATGAAATTACCACACTGATTGCAGAAGAAATGGGAGATAAATACAAAAAAGTTTTCGGCATAAAGCCAACCGTTGCTTCAAAGCTTAACGGCTTTAGCCTTTTGATCGGCTACATGCTTTCTCCCTTTAATATTAATTTTTACTAGATAGCAAAGCACTGGGGACTGAATCCCTACGACAAGGAATTTGCAGAACTTTCTTCAGGAAATACACCGTCGGCAGAAAATGAAATGTTTGAAAACCTTGATATAAAACCGACAAAAACCATCCGTAAAATGTATCAGAAAAACCCACAGTCAGTTGTCTGCTACGCGGCAGCAAAGGACATGGGATTTTCAGACGTAAACATCCTGCAGAAATCTTATTCAGCAAAGTTCTATCTATTCTTAAACGCAAACATGATTTCTTTTGCCGGCGGATACACCACTTACGGATGCCAGGAAGGACTAAAACAATTTGTAGAAGATTTACTGCATATTACAAATCAGAAAACAGCATGGAATTCCATAGAACGCACGGTGGAATACTTTACGCAGAAAAGAAATAATGAAACCATCGTAACAGACGGAATAAATTCCTACATTCAATGCAGGGAAGAACTTACAGACAACGAAAAAAGAGAAATCATGCGTGAAGGCTTTAATCAGTATACCCATGATTTCCTTGTGCGCCGGGTAAATGAACTTATTGTCAATGATACGGATTTTAATTTTTTTGCAGGCCCGTCAGCACCAGCCGTAACATTTGAAATTGAACAGAAGTTCCTTGACCTGGAATACAAAACCGGGGAAAACCACAAAAAGATAATCAACCTGAAGACAAATAAAGAAGAATATGTTCCTGTTTCAGACGAAGACCGTTACTGCTTTTACGTTGCAAGGGATTCCAAAACACTTAGAACCGTCGGCTCAGAAATGCACAACTGTGTGGGCTGGTGTTATCCAAAATCAGTTGAAAAACGTCACTGCACAATCGTCTATGCCATGTACAAAGGCAAATACAGAATCTGCATAGAAGTAACACCAGATTTCAAAATCCGCCAGTCCCTGGGCCCGTGCAACCAGCCATTAAAGGGCGACGATTTAAATGCCTATGCAGAGTGGTGCCATGAAAAAAACATCAGCTTTACAAGGGCATTCATGGTAAGAATGGCTGTTTAGGCAAACAAAATCCTTTTACCCCGTTACGTCTTTTAGCCACTTGCCGGACTTTAAGCGTAGAATTCCAACAGTGCATTTAAAGAGGCCTTCAGAAAGCAGAACCGGGTAAATTACAAGAGGGCTTGCGTGGAAAACAAAGGCAGCCACGGCACCTGACGGAATTGCAATGCACCACATCCAGAAAAGGTCGTGGAATGCAGCAAACTTTGTGTCGCCGCCGGCCCGGCAAAATCCTACTATAAAATACATGCAGAATGAATTAAAGGGATAGAAAAATGCCAGTTCCCTGAGCATGATTTTTGCAAGATACAGGACTTCATCATCAACCTTAAAGAAATGCGGCAGCACTGCAGAAAACGGAAACAAAAGCATTCCACAGAAAACGGCAACACAGGGAACAAACCACACAAAGCGGTATGCATAAAGCTTTGTTTCTTCCAAAGCCCCGGCACCAATCTTTCTGCCAAGAATAATTCCCGCTGCATTGCCTACACCAATCAAGAAAACCCATGCAAGCTGCGAAACCGTTCCCGTAATGTTGAACGCAGCAATGGCAACAGTTCCCGTATGTGCAAAAATCGAGTTTTCAAAAGTAATTCCAAGTCCCCAGAGGGATTCATTAAGCAAAACAGGGAGGGCAACTGAAACGTATTTTAGAATCATCTTCCTGTCAAAGTTAAGGAAGTTTTTTACAGGTCCTAAAATCTCAAACTTCCTGACATTTGCGTAAGTCATCATGATGAGGGTTTCTGCAGCTCGTGCCACGATTGTTCCGATGGCGGCACCAGCAACGCCCATTGGTTCAACCTTAAAAAGAGAAAAATCAAAACCAAAGATAAAGATGTAGTTAAAGGCAATGTTAAGCACGATGGCAATGGCAGAGCATACCGTCGGAAGCATGGCGTGGTCCACTGCCCTCATGGAAAGCCCGAAAGGGAAAGAAACTGCCAGAAAAAGATAGCTTACGGAAATGTAGCGCAGGTATTTTGCACCGTAGGCAATAACGACAGTATCTTTTGTGTAAAGGGAAAGCAAAACATCAGGAATAAAAAATGCACCTGTAAAAAACAAAATGCAGACAAAGGAAGAAAAGGAAATCATAATTCCCAGAACTTTCTGAATGCCTGCAATATCCTTTTTTCCCCAGAACTGTGCAATAAAAACGGAACCGCCTGAAGCAGTACCAAAAAGAATCATGTTGAGCATAAAGAAAATCTGGTTACCAAGACCGACAGCTGCAACTTCTGCCGTACCAAGCTGGCCTACCATGATTGTGTCCAGCATGTTTACAAATGTCTGCATAAGCTGCTGCAGGATAATGGGCAATGCAAGAAAGAAAAGTGTTTTATAAAAGCCCGGAAGATGGGTTCTGAATATGGAAGTTTTGTTTTGCGTCATAGTGGTTCATTCTACATAAAAAGCAATAAAAATACAGCCCGGATAGTATGACAATAATGCACTGGATAGTCTGTCTATCATGCACATGAACGGGTGTCGTTCCAAAAGGAACGCTTTATTTCTTCTATAATTAAGGGAATTTCCCTTTATTTTTATTTGTTTCTTCTATATTATTTACAATACTATTTGCATTTTATTCTTACTTAAGATATAATAAAGAAACTTTAATGATACTTAATATTTTTTAGTATTTATATAGGAGTAAAACTATGGGTGAAAACTATTTTAACTCAATTCCATGGCGCGAAGCACGCCTTCAGCTTGGACACTGCCGTTCAATGGCAAAAGAAGAATTTGCAGACGGCGTAAATGCCCTTAAAGGAAAGAAAATCGTAATCGTTGGTTGTGGTGCTCAGGGACTTAACCAGGGATTGTGTCTGCGTGATTCAGGCCTTGACGTATCTTATGCCCTCCGTGAAAGCGCAATTACAGAAAAGCGCCAGTCATGGAAAAACGCTACAGAAAATGGTTTCAAAGTAGGCACTTACGACGAAATGATTCCTACAGCAGACTTAGTCGGCAACCTTACTCCGGATAAGCAGCACACTCCTGTCATTACAGAAGTTATGGCAAAGATGAAGCATGGGTCTGCACTCTGGTACAGCCACGGATTCAACATGATTGAAGAAGGAATGCAGATCCGCAAGGACATTACAGTTGTAATGTGTGCACCTAAGGGTCCGGGAACAGAAGTTTGGCACGAATTCCAGCGCGGATTTGGTGTTCCAGATCTTATTGCAGTTCACCCTGTAAATGACCCTGAAGGAAAGGGCTGGGCTTATGCTAAGGCTCTTGCCGTAGGTATGGGTGGTGCAAAAGCAGGTGTTCTTGAATCTTCTTTTGTTGCAGAAGTTAAGTCTGACCTTATGGGCGAACAGACAATCCTCTGCGGTATGCTCCAGGCAGGAACAATCGTTTGCTACGACAAGATGGTTGCAGACGGAATGGATCCAAAATGGGTTACAAAGTTCCTTATGCACGGATGGAACGTTATCTCTGAAGCCCTTAAATGGGGTGGAATTACAAACATGATGGACCGTCTTTCTAACCCTGCAAAGATTAAGGCAAATGAACTTTCTAAAAAAATCAAGAAGCTCCTTGCTCCTCTTTACCAGAAGCACATGGACGACATCATCAGCGGCAAATTCTCAAGCACAATGATGGAAGACTGGAAAAACAAAGACCACGATCTTCTTACATGGCGTGAAGAAACAGGCAAGCTTGCATTTGAAAAGATGGAAGAATCTAAAGATGAAATCACAGAACAGGAATACTTTGACAAAGGTATCTTAATGGTTGCCATGGTTAAAGCCGGCTGTGAACTTGCATTTGAAACAATGGTAGACGCAGGAATCAAACCAGAAAGCGCATACTACGAATCATTGCACGAAGTTCCTCTTATTGCAAACCTTATTGACCGCAAGCGCCTTTACGAAATGAACCGCGTTATTTCCGATACAGCAGAATACGGATGCTACCTCTTTAGCCGCGTTGCCGCTCCAATGATGGCAAAAGACTTAATGCCAAAATTAACAACAGAAGTAATCGGCAAAGGCTTAAGCGTAAAAGATAACAGCGTAAACAATACAGAACTTGTAAACGTAAACGCCGAAATCCGCAACCACCCGATTGAAGTTGTAGGCCGCAAGCTCCGCGAATACATGACGGCTATGAAACCGGTACTCTAGTTGCTTACTGCAAGTTTTGACGTTTTTTTGCGCCAGCAAAAAATGGACGCGGATGCGGACAAGTCAAAACTCGTGGGAATGCGCCAGCATTCCCGATGACTGCAATGAAGCCAGTACTTTAGTTGGTTATTGCGAGTTTTAATGTTTTTTGCGAAGCAAAAACGGGCACGGACGTGACCGAATTAAAACTCGTAGGGAATGCCGCCAGGCATTCCCCATTTTTTAGGGAGAAAACCTATGCCTGTAAAAACAATGCCTGCAGAACACGACGCAAAATATTACTGTATCTTTTACGGAAGAAATATCCTGCTGCAGAAAAATGCCCTTGCAGGCAAAGATGTTTTTGATTTCCTTATTAAAAACAATAAAGCCCTTGACTGGTTTACGGAAGACCCGCTTTCCTATGCAGCAATGCTGCTTAAAGAAGACCTTACGGGCAGCAGTATCTTGCCCAAAGACTGCACCTTTATTCCCGTGCGCCAGTTATTTTTCGACAACGAAGAACTAACACCCATTGCAGCCCGTGCATTAAGCCTTTTACGGCAGCGTCAATCCTTCAAATACTGCCCTACCTGTGCTTCCCTTTTACAGGACGATAAGGACGAAACTGCAAAACTCTGCACTAAATGCAATAAAAAATTTTTCCCCCGCATAGAACCTACAACAATCACTCTTGTAAGCAAAGGCAGCCAGATTCTTCTTGCAAAGAACAAAAATGCAATTTACAAAAACTACGCCTGCATTTCTGGCTTTGTAGAACAGGGTGAAACCCTGGAACAGTGTGTAGCAAGGGAAGTAAAGGAAGAAACCAATATAGATGTGCAGAACGTCCGCTATGTTGGCAGCCAGGCTTGGCCTTTCCCGGATCAGCTTATGCTTGCCTTTACTGCAGACTATAAGGCCGGGCAAATCAAGATACAGGAAAGTGAACTTACAAAAGCAGCATGGTTTGAAAAAGATGCACTGCCACCGCAGGATCAGCTGCCGCGCCCGGGTTCCGTAGCATGGAACTTAATCTCCGGCAAATTCAATAATTAATCACTTAGTAAACACAAACTCTATCTTCTCTTATATAGAATAAAGTACCTTTTATCAGTAAAATATCCTAAAACTACTTAAGAGGCTAAAGATGTCAGAAATTAATCTTATGAAACTTCAGAACGGAAGCGACGTCCGCGGAATTGCCCTAGAAGGCGTAGCAGACGAACATGTAAATCTTACGGAAGACGCATGCAACAGAATAGGCCAGGCTTTTGCTTTCTGGCTTTCTAAAAAATGCGGTAAAAATATTTCAGAACTTAAAATCGGCATTGGCCGCGATGCACGCGTTACAGGGCCTGCACTTTTAAAGGCAACAGCAAGCGGCATTGCTTCTACCGGTGCTAAGGTTTTTGACTGCGGTCTTGCAACAACACCTGCCATGTTTATGTCTACAGTTTTTGAACAGACAAAGTATGACGGCTCTGCCATGCTTACGGCAAGTCACCTTCCATACAACAGAAACGGAATTAAATTTTTTGACGTTCACGGCGGTCTGGAACACGATGACATTACGGATGTGCTTAAGATTGCACAGGAAAAGTCAGTAAGCGGAAAGGCAGATTTTGCAGGCTCTTACAATCTTCTTGAAACCTACGCAGCCCACCTTAAAGACACAATTGCAAAAGAACTTGGTGCAAAAGACGGAGAAAAGCCCCTTTCAGGACTTCATATCGTAGTAGATGCAGGCAACGGAGACGGCGGTTTCTTTGTAGACAAAATCCTTCAGCCTCTTGGTGCAGACACAGAAGGAAGTGCATTCCTTGAACCAGACGGCATGTTCCCGAACCACATTCCAAACCCTGAAAACAAGGATGCCATGAATGCAATTCAGAATGCAACAACATCAAGCAAGGCAGATTTAGGACTTATTTTTGATACGGACGTTGACCGCATGAGCGCCGTATTCAGCGACGGCACAGAAGTCAACCGTGACAGCATAATAGCACTTTTTTCTGCAATTCTGGCACCAGCCTTCCCTGGCAGCACAATAATTACAGACAGCGTTACAAGCGACCGCCTTACATTCTTCCTTGAAAAGAAGCTTGGACTTAAGCACCTGCGTTACATGCGCGGCTATAAGAACGTAATCAACAAGTGTATTGAACTTAATTCCAAAGGAGAAGTATCACCACTGGCAATGGAAACTTCTGGCCACGGTGCTCTTAAAGACAATTACTATCTTGATGACGGTTCTTTCCTTGCAGTTAAGCTTATTGTTGCCCTTGCAAAGGCAAAGAAAGAAAACAAAAAAATAGAAGACCTTATTTCAGAACTTCCGCCTGCTGGTGTTGAAGGCGAATACAGATTTAAGATTAAGACAGAAGACTTTAAGGCTTACGGAAAGGAAGTCCTTGCTGCATTTAAAAAGCGTTCAGAAGAAAAGAAACTGGATCTGCCTGAAAGCTACGAAGGCATCCGTATTTCCTTCCACGATTCCAATGCAGAAGGCTGGATGCTTTTAAGGCTTTCCCTTCATGACCCTGTAATGCCGCTCAATGTAGAAGGCAAAACACAGAAAGACAAGGATGCAATCATTGCTGTAGCAAAAGAAATGCTTGCAGGCTTTGACAAGCTTGATACAAGCTGTCTTAACTAAACCTGCATTATTTATATTTATCAGCCAAGATAAAAGCCGTCAATGTCAACTTCACTTGCTGCGACGGCTTTTACTTTTACCACCTTTCCAGGCACAATGTTTTTTACTGCATCCTTATCGTCCAGGTCGTAGCGTATTACAACATTGCCGTCAACTTCAGGTGCTTCAAACCAGGCTCTTCCTATGGCAAGGCCTTCATCTGTTCCTTCAAGGTTCTGCACAATTTCTTCTACAAGGACGTCGTAGATTTTTCCTACACGCTTTTTTAAAAGCTTCTGAGTAATTTCAGCCTGCATTGCCTTAAGTTTTTCTGCACGTTCAAGGGCAACTTTGCGGGCAACACGGCCTTTCATTTTATAGGCGGCAGTATCATCTTCACGGCTGTAGTCAAAACAACCGGACCAATCGCTCTTTATTGACTGCAAAAAGCGCACTGTGTTTTCTGCATTTTCTTCTTTTTCCCCGGGAAATCCTGTCAGGAAAGTTGTCCTGATGCAGCTTTCAGGCAATGCTTTTCTGATTGTCCTTACTAGTTTTGAATAGGATTTAAAGCTTCCTTTTCTGTTCATTGCCTTGATTATTTCATCATCGCCGCTCTGGAAAGGAATGTCAAAGTAAGGAAGAATTCTCTGGTCCTTTTGAATAAGTTCAAGCACATCCGGGTTAAAGTGATCCGGGTGAATATATAAAAGCCTTACCCAAAAACTGCCTTTTAGTTTTGTTATTTTTTCTATAAGCTCATATAAAGGGGACTTGCCATTTACTTCCGTAAAATTCTTTTCTTCAATAACAGGTCTTGCAAGCTGACTATACATTATTGAATGCCAGTCTTTTTTATCAGAAAATTCTGCATCATCTTTTCCGCAGCCATAGGCGGCAAGGTCCTGGCCTATAAGGTTTATTTCAAAGACACCATTTTTCAAAAGGTGTTTAATTTCAGCAATTATATCATCAGAAGACCGTGAGCGCAGCCTTCCGCGTATAAGGGGAATGGCACAAAAGGAACAGCAGTTGTCACAACCTTCAGTTATTTTAGCAAAGGCACTGCCCTTGTAAGAAAGCAATTCTGTGCGTTCACCGCAGAAAACTCCTTTTTGTTCGCCTTTAAAAACAGGTCGCTTTTTTGCTTTAGAAAAGACTTCCTTTACGGCTTTATCTAAAAGAGAAAGGTCACCGTTGCCTACAATTCCGTCTGCTTCCGGCAGGTCTTCTTTAAATACCTGGGCATAGCGTTCGGCAAGGCAGCCTGCAAGGATTATTTTCTTTTCAGGATAGGCACTGCGTGCATTAAGCAAGGAATCAAGGCTTTCTTTTTTTGCACTTTCTATGAATCCACAGGAATTTACTATGATTAAATCAGCATCATCTGCATTGCTTGCCTGAACAAATTCAAGGTTTACAAGACGCGTAATTATGATTTCCCCGTCAACCTGATTTTTTGCACAACCATGCTGGTCTAAAAAAAAAGTCTTTGATTTTGCCATTTTATTTCCTCTGTAAAAAAAAAGCTGAAGCTGCCCAAAAAGTTTAACTACAAGTGTCATTCTGAACTCGTTTCAGAATCCATTTAGTGCAGCCCCTGAAACAAGTTTAGGGTGACATTCTTTTTTAGGCAACCCCAACCCGTTTCAATTCAATTTAATTTATAAAACTATTCCAGTTCAATAAGAACAAGACGGTATTTTCCGTCGCTGTCGCGTACCCACTTAATGTCTTCCGCTTTAACTTCGCCTGCACGGCCAACTTCCAGATCGTATGTTGAAAGGCCTGCAATAACACGGATTTTAAGTGCATTGTTATTGCTTATCCAGAGCCTTGTTCCGTTGTTAGAATTAACTGCAACCTGATCTCCGGTCTTAAAATAATCTTCAACGTAAGTGTTCCTGTCGCTCTTGTAACGGAAAAGACATGAACCGCGGAATGTTACATTAATTGTAAACGGATAGGCACGCGTATCTTCATGAATTACAACACGCTTTGAATTATTTTTAACAGAACCTGATGACGGTATTTCAGAAAGTTCCGTTCCCTTTTCTGCACTGTCAACTTCAACAACAGAAGTTTCACCTTTCTTTTCTATAAGCCTTACTTCAGCACCGTGGCTTTCTTCATCTGTAGAAATGTCGCTTAAGTAAACAATAACATCCGCAAATCCGTCACCGTCAACATCAAGTTCGCGTTCTTCACTAAGTTCAATTATCTGGGTTCCTGACGGCATAAGAAGTGAAAGTTTAGACTTTGTCTGACCGACTGTAACAATAATTTTTCCATTGCCCTGCTTTGTAGGGAACAGAATCTGGTCTCCTTTATAAAGCCTTTTTGTTTCAGACTTGCCTGTAAATTCATACTGATGAATTCTTTCCTTTTCCGTTGCTTTCTGTGCTTTTTCTGCAATTTTATCAGGCACATGGAAAACACTGAAATACAGGTAAAGCACAACACCAATTACAATAAGGACACCACCTGCAATTATGGCAGGCACAAGATATTTCGGCGTCTGCTTTTTTGTAAGTTCAATTGGAACAGGTGCTTCCTGTATTTTCTTTGCATGATAAAGATGAAGAACTTCCTCTGCATTGATTCCAAGATATTCACAATAGTTTGTAAGAAATCCGCAGAAGTAAGATTCACCAGGAAAATCGTCTGACCGTTCTTCTTCAAGTGCAAGTATATAGTTTTTTGTAATCGCAGTTGCGCGTTCAATTTCTTCTAAAGTAACATTTTTTTCTTCACGTGCTTTACGCAATAGTTCGCCGTAACTTTCCATATTTTTCTCCACCACTATTCAGACAGCAAAAAGTTATTGTAGTTGTTTGCAGATGACGGCGGATCATAAATAAATCTCTGGTCACTGATATTTGAATTCAACTTATAATTAAAGATGTCAAAAATATAATTTTCGTCCTGTGCAGTAACTGCATGAACACGCCTGATAAGTTTTGTTGAAGGATCCACCGAAAGTTTAATTTCCCTGAAAGATTCTGTAGCAGAACGGCGCTGCAAAAGGAAATTTACAACCATTTCGTCGCTGCCTTCTTCTAAAGGAACGGCACTCTGTCCTGATTCGTAAGCAATTGTATAATAGCGGCGCAAAAGGGAAAGTCCTTCTGCTGTAGCAGCATTGGCTCCCTTTGCATCATTGGCAGAAACATTCTGTTCAAGAATTGCAGATGAACCTGGAAGATAAATTGTCAAATCACTTCCGTTAAATAGAACAACCTGCTCTGCAGGATCTGAAAAATCAATACGTAGCATTTCAGGACGTTTATAACTGATTCTGCCAGTCATATCTGATTTTCCGATTTTTATGATAACATCAGCTTCGTAATCCTGAATTTCAGAATAACGGCTGCTTATGGTTTTAAAATAATCACTAGCTGTAGTAATTCCCTGTGCAAAAGCCATAATTGACAAAAATACAAGGCACAAGGCAACAGTCATTAACTTTTTCATTAAATGAAACTCCACACTATTTTAACATGAAAATTCACGGGATATTATAAATTTTTTAATGGTCTTTGTATATAGAAGACATTTTACAAGTTCTTTAACTTTTTCTTTATTTCTTCCAGCACAACAAGGGCATTAATCCCGTTTTGCAAGGTTGAACGCAGTGGCTGTTTTCCGTCCAGAAAGTCAACGGCATTTTTTACCATGTTAGCAAAATACAGGGTTTTCTTTATGGGCTTTATTTCCTTGTCACTTTGCAGGGAATAAAATCCGGAATAAAGTTTAGACTTTTCCCTTTTATAAAGCTTTAAAAATCCGTTGCCTATGCAGATTTTTCCTTCTGTGCCTGTAATATCAATTTCAAAACCAAAGAACCTTGAACGCCCGCTCATTATAATGGAAACATCAGGGCATTTTTCCGTAGCATAATGGGCATTAAACTGGCGCACATTTCCTTTTTCATCATGGAAAATTCCTGTGATTATGGGATTGTTTAAAATTGAATTAAATACCCTGCTTTCTGTTTTACATTTACCGCAATTTTCTGCCTTTGAAAGAAGCCCGCGGTTTTCTTTTTTTACAGGCACTTTTTTTATGCCGGAAGGGATTCCGTCTTCTTCCAGAAAGAATAAAACTGCATCAACCAGGTGTGTTCCGTCGTGAATCAGACTATATGCACCTGTTTTTTCTTCTGCAGGATTATAGACAACTAAGCTTGAACATAGTTCCGCTCGTATGGACTGAATGTCCCCAATCCCTGACATATATTTTTTTGCTGCAATAAAATCTTCTGCAAAGCGGCGTTCATGGTTTATTAAGACATTGACTTTGTATTTTTCCGCTTCTTCTTTTATCCGTTCTGCTTCCCACAGATTGAGGGCTACAGGTTTTTCAAGAATAACAAGTCCTGGTTTTGAGCGGATTGCATCTATTGCTTCGTGCATGTGAGCATTTTCATTTACGGCAACAGTTACAATATCTGTCTTTGTCCTTGAATACAATGCTGCACTGTTAGTATAAACACTTGCATTTTTATTTGCTTCCTGCCATTGGGTAAGTTTTGCCTGGTCAGTATCGCAGCCGGCTACTATTGTTATTCTCGGGTTAGCATTAAGTGCCATTGTATGGCTTGCAGGCTGTTCCCTTTTTTTATCTAAGCCTAATGAATAACCAATGCGTCCGCATCCAATTAAAGCTGCCGTATATTTTTCTTGTGCCATAGTTCAATTATACAGGACGGTAGAAATTGTAGTCAAATAAAATGTAAAAAAGATTCAAAATCTTCTGCAAAAAGTGTCATTTTTTATTTTTTTTCATTTATATATATTATGCGAGTTTTAAGGAGATCCTTATGGAAGAATCAGTAAGTGAACAGATTGAATTTCCTGCACAAAAGGCAAGTGACGAAGATTTCTACACAGACGACGAAGCACTTATTGCAGCACGAAAAGCCTTTGGCATTAACTATCTTTATCCGTGGCAGAGTATTGTAATAGCAAATATTTTAGATGCCCAGATTCCTGCTGAAGAAAAAGTAGATGAAGGAGATTCTGACGACACTGAACTTTACAAAGGAAAGCAGATTGTTCTGCTCCCGACAGGTGCCGGAAAATCACTTTGCTTTCTTACACCCTCACTTTTGCTAAAAGGTGCTACACTTGTCTTATACCCGTTGCTTGCCTTAATGTCTGACCAGAAACGCCGTATGGACGATGCTGGAATAAAAAGCGTTGTTTTCTGCGGCGACCAGACAAAGGAACAGCGTGAAGAAAACTTCCGGCAGATTGAAAACGGTGCAAGAATTATCCTTGCAAATCCTGAAGTTCTGCAAAATGAAGAACTTACAGAACGCCTTGCCAAATGCAAAATATCCCACATTGCCATTGATGAAGCTCACTGTTGTGCAGAATGGGGAGACACTTTCAGGCCTGCATATTTAAATCTTGGCAATGTTATAAAAAAGATAAACGCACCTGCAGTTACGGCTTTTACGGCAACGGCTTCTCCGGAAGTTCTTTCAAGGGTTTCTGAAATTCTTTTCGGCGGAATAGCTCACGTAGTTAGAAGTGATTCCGACAGGTCAAACATTCACTACGAAGTTATAAACACTTATGCAAAAAAAAGAACTGCATTTTTGCTTGCACTGAAACGCCCGAAGCCACTGATTATTTTTTGCGGAACCAGAAGAAAATCAGAAGACATGGCACGTGAACTTGCGGCATATTATGGAAATGACAAAGTAAAGTTTTATCATGCAGGCATGGAGCGTGAAGAAAAAACTAAAGTAGAAAAATGGTTCTATCCTAAAACCGATGCAATATTATGCTGCACCTGTGCCTTCGGAATGGGCGTTGATAAAAAAGATATTCATACAGTAATTCATCTTGAACCAAGTCCTACGGCAGAAGCATACATTCAGGAAGCCGGACGCGGTGGCAGGGACGGAAGCATTGCAGATGCAATTCTTTTATGGAATCCAAATGATTCCATACAGGCAGAAAAATACCCGCAGGGGTCAAGACAAAGGGTTTTAAAAGAATTTGCAGAAAGCAACACATGCAGGCGACAGGTTCTTCTTGATGCCTTAGGAGCAGAACAGGCTGCCTGCAGCGGATGTGATATCTGCAAAAGGGGTGCGCCTGCACCAGAAGCAGTAGACGGTAAGCTTGCTATGGAATTAATCAGCAGGCATAAAAAACAGTGGACTATGGATGAATTAAACCTGCAGACAGAGAAATACCTTAACCAGAGGATTTCTAGAAAATATGAAATGAATTTCTATGAACACAAAGATACTACAGAAATAATCAGCCAATTAAAAAAAAGGAACCTTATAAAGGTATGCGGTTTTCCATTCAAAGGCTTAATCACAACTTCATAAAGTTCCCTGGTATTTTTAGCAATTACAATACAAAACTACTTACTCAAGTATCAGGTTCTTTTCATTGCCCGGGAAAGTCACTGCATACCAGATGGCATTATTTTCAATCCAGTATTTATTAAAGACACGGATTATATCATCGGCAGAAAGTTTCTTAATTTCTTCAGTTTCAACCAAATCATAATCCATGTCATCATAATACATAAGGTCAGACACAATCCTGAAAATCTGTCCTTTAGTAGATGCTGAAGTTCCATACTTTGAATTTATCCACTTGCTTTTATAGCTTTCAAGATTTTCTCCAACTGTAGAAAAAACATAGGTTCCGTCTTCGTTGCATTTTTCAACAGTGATTCCCCTGCTCATATAGTCCATTGCTTCTTTTACGGCTTTACCTGCATTTTTATAATCTGAAACTTTAAATAAATAATCTTCACTTAAAGGAGCCTTGCTTGTAATTACACGCGAAAATGGAGTATAGCATATTCCATAATGTTCACGGACAACGTTATATAAAATATCGCTGTAAATATCACCGGCAAGGTAAGCTGCCATTTTATCGCTGCTGTCTTTATCAGGGCTTGCAAAAACACGGGCGCAGTAAGCAGTTCCCTGTGCAGAAGGATGGCTTATTATAACGGGCTTTTTCTTTTCAAGCTTTAATGCCGGAATTTCCTTCATTGTATACTTTTTTGAAGAATCTAATTCTATAGAACCTATCGTTTTATTTAATTCCTTCAAAAGTTTTTTTGTGTTAAAGGTTCCAGATGCTGCAATAAAAAAGTCTCCGCCTTTTACAATCTGTTCATGAGCCTCCTTCATTTTTTCTACAGAAATATTCTGGACAGAATCTGGAGTTACACCGCCAGTGGTTTCATATGGATGATTTTTATATACATCTTTTTGAATTGTCCAAGAAAGCAATGATTCAGGGGAATTTAAAATCCGCTGAACAGACTGTTCGTTACCATCAAAGAAATTTTCCATTACATTTGGTGCAAATTCAGGATGCAAAAAGCCATCAGTAAAGACATCAAGCATTTCATCAAAATATTTTTCCATTCCATACATGTAAAGAACGGAACCTAAACTGCGGCAATATTTTCCAATGGAAATTCCATTAACATATTCCATCTGGTTTCTTTTTTCCATGGAATAATTTTTTGAAGAGCAGGACATTACATCAAAAAGATTTCCTTCAAGTCCTGAAAGTTCAGCAGGATACTTTTCATAACCGCCCATACAGGCAATGGCAAGAGCATTCATTTTTGAATTTGTATGCTGAACATAAACCTTAATTCCATTTTTTAAAGTTACGGCATCTACGTTGCGGGAAGATTTTAATTCCTTTTCTAAACCATTATTCTTTTGTGGAATATAAATATTTTCATCGGCAGTATAATCACTGCTGACAGGAAAGGATTTTACGTCAACAGCAAACTGTTCTTTCTGCCACCACAGTTCTTCATCAATTTTTACTTCATAAAATCCAAGGTCTATAAATTCATTTTTTACTTTTTCGTATATAGCTGGATTTACAAGAACCGTGACAACAGGATTTTTTGAAGCAATATATTCATCAAAAAATCTTTCAATATCTTTTTGTTTTATGCTTTTTTCTTTTTTGTTATTAAGGAAATATTCTATTTCTCCGTTAACCCAGCAATTGCGTGCAAGTGTAATTAAACCTTCCGCCGTTTCAGATGCACGGATTAAACTGTCTTCCTGGCTTGCCTGAAACTCTTTCTTTATCTTTGATGTAAATCCTTTTTTATCTGAAGCTGTCTCTTTATAAAGTTCATTCTGAATGTATTCTGAAATTTCTTTTGCTCTGGATGCCAGATTGTTTTCCGGTTCTTTTAAAACAGCATAGCAGCCCATAGTTGAATTCTGCCTGCCTAAAGAAGTGTAGGAACCTATATAAGTTCTATCGGGAATTTTAAATTCAGGTTTTTCACAAAGTCTGGTTTTTAAAATAGAATCAGGGTTATCAAGAATATAATCAAGATAAACTGAATCCTGTGCATCTTCATAATTAAAGTCTAAATCCGGACCACGCCATGTAATTTCAACTTCTGCAAGTTCAGGAGACATTCTGTCAAAAGGCATTACAATAAATCTTTTTGCAGCAAGGGGATTTTTCGACGGCTGATTTTTTTCTAAAGGTGATGTATTTTTGCTGACAGGATTTTTCCATGTGCCATAAATCTTTTTTACCAGTTCAAAAATTTCATCCGGGTAGACATCACCGCCAACAAAAATGGCAGCATTTTCAGGAATATAAAATTCATCCTGAATATTACGCATTTGAGCAACTGAAGCATTTTTAACAACATCAAAACTGCCACGTGGGTCTATCTTATATGGTTCATCAGGAAACATCAAAAGATTTCTATAATAATGAAGAACATAAGTAGGATTTGCTTTATCTCCTTGGATTTCACTTAATACAACTTTCTTCTCATTTTCAAATTCTTTTTCTGTAATCAGCGGAGAACGAATTGCTGCATTCCAGAAAGCAAGCCCTTCTTCAATCTTGCCTGAAGGAATTGTAAAAAAATAGTTTACACGGTCTGTGGAAGTTGTTCCGTTGTGCTCAGTTACACCTAAATCAGCAAGTGCCTTAGTTACGCTTGCGGCATCTTTATAAAGTGCATTTCCTTTGAACATCATATGCTCATAAAGGTGAAATAGTCCTGCCGTTTCTTTTTTCTGGTCTATGGCACCAGTGCGTACGGCAAGTTCAATGTAAGCAAGCGGCACACTGTGATTTTCTGCAACATATATTTCAAGTCCGTTTTCCAGTTTATATCTGAAAAGCCCGTCTATTTTTGTTTTTTCAGCAAAGGAACTAACTATTAAAACAATTAAACATAAACTAAAGGGAAAACTTCTTTTTAATAATTTTATAAGACTGAATTTCATGCCGTCATTTTGTTATAAAAATGAAATTATAGCAAGGATTTTTACTAAGTGATGTTTAGATTTTATAAATGACTACGCAGACAATCCCTAAAAGCTGTGGAAGCGTAATTCTATGGAAAGTACGGACCTTTTATAAAATCCTTTAAACAAAAAAAAGCCGGCAGCCACCTACTTTTCCGCTTCCGCAGTATCATCGGCGCAGAGGTGCTTGACTTCCGTGTTCGGAATGGGAACGGGTATTGCCACCTCGCCATGGCCACCGGCATTATTTAC
>JALELH010000047.1 GCA_022768865.1 Spirochaetia bacterium | reverse complement strand
TCTGGTCAGTCATGAAGCTGAACTATAATCTGATTTATCACCGTGCAAGAAGTGCAGCCGGTATGTTCAGGCACTTCTTTTTCAGTATTTCTGCATTTCTTTTCCATTTCACGGATGACGTTCCTCAGAAATTCTTACAGTCTGCTGTTCCTGTTTTAAAACTCGAATTTTGACCTAATTATATTTTGCCTGATACAGCACTTGAAATAAGTTGTTGTATCAGGCTTTTTTATAATTCGATATTCAATCTGATAAAATGATTTGTAAAAAAAATTTAACTTCTTCTTATAAACCTTTTATTTACAATACTTATTACCACATGTTATAATAATATGCTATAGATTTCATGGGGGAATGCTCAATGGATTTTGAAGATGATGACCAGTCTTTTGAAGAACTTTTTTCTCAGGCTGAAGCAAACAGCAGTGCTTATGAGCCTAAAGATGTAACTGATTTAATGAGTGGTTCTTCTAATAGAGACTTTTCGCGTTTTGTTGAAGAACAGGCAAATTCTGCAGGCAAACCAAAAATGATTGGCTGCATACCAGAAGTAGATCTCAGCATAAAAGAATTCAGGCCTATAGAAAAATATTTTAATGATGAGCCAAATAAGGTTTATGATGACCCTGCTTATTATAAAAAATGTCTTACTGGTGAAGGTCAGAGTTCGCAGCGATTGCATTCTCTTTTGGTAAAGTATTTAAATTGTCAGGATAAAAAAGACAGGACAGTTTATCGTCAGCAGATTGTAACTGCATACTGGGAATTTTTAAGAAACCTTGCACCAAAAATGGCAAGTGCTGGAATACCTGATTGCAAAAGAATGGCAATGCGTTTTGGAATTCTTTTGCCGTCTTTGGCAACACCAGAACAGAAAGACATGTTTGCAAGGTCCATAGATTTAAATAATACGTATGAACCTGTTCTTTACATGGATGAATGGATTAAAAGCATTGCATTAGGTCACATGAAGCCTTCTACTACAGATGAAGCTCCTGTAAGAGTCAATAAAGGTCCTGAAGCAGAACAGTCAAGAATTCAACAGCTGAAAAGCAAGAACAGCGGTAAAGTTCAGACTTCTGAAAGCCTTTTAAACGCAAAGGAAGCAGAAAGGCAGACTCTTGAAAATCAGGTTATGAACAGAATCAATGAGCTTTTTGTGCATGAACCATTAATCGGCTTTGAACCTCATAAAGCTCCTTATACAGATTTGCAGAGAAAAATGTTCAGCGACATTGCAAATATTTTCCGTGCCTTGCAGAAAAATGATAAGGAACTTACAAATTATCTGAATGAATTTAAAGAAGCAAAAGAAATTGAACAGAATTTAAATGCCAAGTCAAATGAATTTGTAGAAGAAGTAAATGTAGGCAAGGAAGAAATACTTGGAGAAATGAATACTTTAAGGCAAATGCACAAGATGACTTGCGGACGCCAGGGTAATCAGTTTCCTGTATTTACCAGGGAATTTTTCCACTGTATAGATAAGTTTACCGGCTTCCGTGAAAATGTAATCCGTGAACTTCAGTGGATTGAATCCATTGATCCGCAGTGTTTCTGCCGCATTCATAAAAATATTCCTCATAGAATTGTTCCATATACACTTCTTGTTCCGTCTTATGGCGATTTTGGTTTCTGCTGGGAACCTTTTGACCGCTATAACAGGCTTTCAAGCCGCGGGAGAATCTGCATTCCAATGTATCCGCGTGATTTGAAAACTGCATGCTTAACTGCCGTTGCAGATTTACGCTGGCAGGTTGCAAAGGAAAAGGCATCTTTTGACTGGATGAGTGATGGCCTTACAGGACATTACTATCAGTATCTTGAAGAACATAAAATGAAGGGTGATATCAAGCAGTTCTTTATTGATGACTATATTTTATGGATGACAAAAGAAGCTAACGGAACTCAGAAACTTGAAAAGGAAGTCCGTGCAATTTTCTGGAGATACCTGCCGTTCCCTCAGCCGCTTAAGGAAGAACTTAAAAAACGAAGCATGACTTATGCTGAACTTTATCAGCGTGATGTTAACCGCAGCATGAGCGACGGATATTGATAAAAGAGGCTGTCTTCCTGGTAACAGATTGACAGCCTTCTTTTTATACATCAAGGAATATGAATGATTTCGCGTGGTTTTGAGCCGTTGGCAGGACCTACTATTCCACGTTCTTCCATAAGTTCCACTAAGCGTGCAGCACGGTTATAGCCTATGCTTAATCTTCGCTGAATATAACTTGCACTTGCTTTGCCTGCCTGAATAACAATGTCCAGTGCCTTGTCGTAAAGAGGGTCATCGGCACCATCATTAAACAAAGACATCTGGCCTGCTGATTCTTCTTCTTCATCTTCAACAAAAATTTCATCGTCAATGTATTCAGGTTCTCCCCATTCCTTAACAGCTTCTACAACATCTTCAACTTCCTGATCGGAAACAAAAGCCCCCTGAATACGAACAGGGAAAGGATCTGTTGCACTTGCATAAAGCATATCGCCTTTGCCCAGAAGTTTTTCAGCTCCAACCTGATCAATGATAATGCGGCTGTCTGTTTTAGCAGCAACCATGAATGCAACACGGCTTGGAATGTTTGCCTTGATTAAGCCGGTAATAACGTCTACAGAAGGACGCTGTGTTGCAAGAACAAGATGAATGCCGACTGCACGGGACATGGCACAAAGACGTGCAACAACGCCTTCAAGCTGTTTGCCCGTAGTTGCCATAAGGTCTGCAAATTCATCAATGATTACGATTAAGTATGGAATCTTTTCTGTGGCAATATGCTGGTCAACAATTTTTTTATTGTAACTAGAAATATCACGGCAGCCAAGACTGTCTAAAACTGCATAGCGGCGTTCCATTTCGCAAAGACAATACTGAAGTGCCTGCATTGCTTTTTTAGGTTCAGTAATAACCGGTGTAAGAAGATGAGGAATATGGTTGTAAAGTTTAAGTTCAACAACTTTAGGGTCAATTAAAATCAACTTTACATCGCTCGGGCTTCTTTTATAAAGAATGGAAAGAATCATGCTGTTTACGCAGACTGATTTACCTGCGCCTGTTGAACCTGCAATTAAAAGATGGGGCGTCTTTACTAAGTCTATAATCTGGGTTTCTCCCTGAATGTCTTTTCCGAGAACTACAGGAACGGACATTTTTTTCCATTCGTTGCGCTGCTGCTCAATACATTCACGGAAAGAAACAATTGCCCTGTTTTTATTTGGAATTTCAATACCAACTGCACGCTTTCCCGGAATTGGTGCAACAATGCGGACTGACTGTGCAGCAAGGCGTAGTGCAATGTTGTCTGCAAGGCCTACGATTTTGGACAGCTTAACGCCAGGAGCAGGAAGAATTTCAAACATGGTTACTACAGGACCTTTGCGTATTCCTGTAATTTCTGCGGCAATGCTGAATTCTTTTAATGTTTCTTTTAAATTTAATGAAGCCTGTTTTGTTTCTTCGTCAATTATCCAGTACTGGTTTTCTGCGTATTCCGTAAGAAGATCTGTAGAGATTTTATAGTTGCCGGTTTTCTTCTTTTTTGGCGGAAGTATCACTTCTGCAGGAGTTGAATTATTAGCGGAAGAATTTGCTGAAGCTGCCGTTGCGGTGCCTGCATTTTCCTGGATGCCAGAAAGTTCTTCTCCTTCTACAGTCTGTCTTGCATCCTGTTCCATTTGAGAAAAAATATCTCCCAGGCTTGTGGCATTTGGATTGAAGTTTGCAGTTTTGTCTTTTTCTGCATCTGGCACAATTGAGATTTCTGGCTTTGAATCCTGATTATCTGCCGGTTCAGTTTGTTCATATCGAATTTCATTTACGTTATCAGCCTGGACAATTTCATCTTCCTGAACTGTATCGGCAGGCTGTTCTTCATAAACATCTTCTTCAATTACATCCTGTTCATTCTGGAAATCTTCTTCAGCAGGTGCATCTTCAAAATTGCCTTCATTAATTGTAGTTGCATCAGAAATTACTGTTGCATCATTATCTTTGATTTGCTCTTCCTGTTCATCGGCAAAAAAGTCTTCCGGCAAATCTTCCCGAATATTTTCTGGTTCAGAATTTTCTTCCGGGTCTTTAAAATCTATGTCATAGGAGATTTCTTCCGGAGGCTCTCTGTTCTGAATTGAATTTTCTATGTCTGCAGTAAGGCTTTCTGATTCCTTTTCAAATTGATCAATAATGTCCATGTCAGAATCATTATCAATATCAGGGCTGCTTACGGATTCATCATCAAAGGAAATAATATCCGGAATGTCGCTGTCTAAGAGACTGTCAGCTTCTTTAATTTCTGTTTCTTCAAAAGATTCCGGTTCAGCAAAAGTTTCTGGTTCAGCAGAGGCAAGTGAAGTGTCTGTAACAGTTTGATCAGAAGTTTTTACTTCGGCAGTCTGTTCTTCCGGAACATTGCTGCTCAAAATTTCAGAAATGGAAAGTTCCTTTTCTTTTTTTGCTCCTTTAATATTGCCATCGTCATCAATAGACCAGTTAATGGCAGACGTTTTTTTTACGGATTCTTTCTTCTTATTATCAAAGTCTGTATTTTTTTCTGCAGCAGGTTTCTTTTCTGCTGCACTTTCTTTTGTATCAGAATCTGCAGGTTTTTCTTTGTGTTCTTGTTTTTTATTAACAAAAGAAATTTTATTTACAAACATGTGCTTAAGTTCCGCAGGCTTGTTTTTTAAAAATGAAAGTTTAGATTTTGACGGCTGTCCTTTTTTATCTTGGGCAGGCGTTGCAGAATCAGCATTTTCTGAACCTTCAAGTTCGCCGTTGTCTTCATAATCTTTTGGATCTGCTTTAGGAAAATTAGTGTATTGGCTTCCCCATTCAATTTCCTGAACATCATGGTCTTTTGTGGCTGACTTATCACTCTGAAGTTGAGAAATGCCTTTAAATTTTTTTTCTGAACCTGCTGGATTTTTAAGACGGTTTTCAATAAAAGTTGCAAGGGTAACGGCTAAAAGAAATTCCAGTATAACAAGAAGCAGTGCAATTATAATGACTGAAGAAATTTTTACGAATGCAAGAGGACTTGTGTCAATGTTTGAAATGGCAATGGAAATTCTTTCTGCTGCAACAAGAGTAAAAAAGGGAATGATGCTTACAAGAAGAATAAATGCCCTTTGAATATTCCAGCGTGCACTTAAACAAAAGGAACCTGCAACAAAAAAGAAAGCAGGAATTAAAACTGAACAGATGCCGTAAACTGAAAGCAGCATCTGACCGAAAGCAGGCAGAAATCTGCTGTTTGTTGAACCAAAATCAAGTAGGCCAAGGAGAAGCCCGATAGAAAACAATGCTGCCACGCTAAAGAGTGCAATTCCAGTAATAGTTGCGGCAATACGTTCCTTTTTAGTCATTACAATTTACTCCGAAAAAACAATAATTCCCTTAAATTATCGGCATTGAAAAAATGATTTTTACCATGAAAGTTGCAAAAAAATATTCATGGTTGTATACTATACTTGTGTCAGAATTGTATATCGTAGCAACGCCTATAGGAAATCTGGGCGACATAACTTACAGGGCTTTGGAAACTTTTAAAAGTGTTGATGTAATTGCGGCGGAAGATACCCGTCATACACTTCAGCTTTTAACTCATTTTGAAATAAGAAAGCCATTGATAAGCTGCCGTTCCCAGAATGAACAGTTTGCTTCAGGGAAAATCATAAAGCTTCTTGATGAAGGTCAGACTGTTGCTTACGCAAGTGATGCCGGAACTCCGGGAATAAGTGATCCTGGTGCAATTTTGGCGGGTCTTGCAAGGAAGGCAGGGCATAAGGTAATACCGATTCCTGGCGCAAGTGCATTTGCATCTCTTGCAAGTGTTGCCGGTGCAGGCGGAAAGACCCTTATTTTTGAAGGATTCCTTTCACCGAAACCAGGCCGCAGGAGAAGCAGGCTACGGGAACTTATGGCGACGGGTGATGCCGTAATTCTTTATGAAAGTCCCTTCAGAATCGTTAAGCTTTTAACGGATATTGCCGATATAGATAACGGTAGAAGGGTTGTAATTGGCCGTGAACTGACAAAGCTTCACGAAGAAATTACGGAAGGAACCGCAAAAGAGGTTCTTGAAGATTACAGTTCCAGGACAAAGGTCCAGGGAGAGTTTGCTGTTTTTATTTCTGGTAATAAAAATACTAAACTTTCTGATGAATCTTCCGATAATATAAACGAGGCTTAGTATGATGATAGGAAAAGTTGACAATGTATCCGCTGTGAATAACATTCAGAGCACAAGACGCTCATCAAATGTAGCAAGTTCACAGAGAACATCTGACGAAATCAGTGTTTCAGAAGAAGCAAAAGCAGCAGCTGAAGCTATGTATTTGAAACAGGTATCTGATGAAACTCCGGATATTCGTCAGGACTTGGTGGAACAGATTAAGCTTAAGATTCAGGATCCAGACTTCTTCAGTGACGCTACAATCGCTGCAACAGCTGACCAGATTCTTAGCGCATACGGACTCTGATAATTCCGTAGTCGTTTTAAGGGGATAAATAAGGGCGGAATTTCTTTCCGCTCTTTTTTTTTAAATTTAACAACAGGATTCTGAAAATCATAAAGAAAGGAATAAAAAATGGCAGACTTTATTTTTAAAATCTCACCAAATATTGTGCTTGGTTCATATACTGCAAACCGTCTTGGACAATACGTCCTTGAATACGGCAGGAATTTTATGGTTGTCCTAGATCCTGTGCTAAAGGAATCCGGAACATCAGATAAGGTGCTGGATTCCCTGAAAGAAAAAAAAGTTGAATATTTTGTGTTTGATGAAATTACAAACAGTGCAGATACGGAGACTCTGGTCAGGGCTTTAAAGCTGGCACAGAATGCAAAAGTCCATGGAATTATTGCTGTTGGAGGCGGAAAAACCCTTTCTCTAGCAAAAGCAATATGCGCAGTTTATTATGAAGATTACGATGTTTACGATTTTATAGATGACCAGATTGTTCCCGGTAAAAAAATGCTACCTTTAATCTGTGTGCCTACAACAAACAGGGATTCTTTTTTATTTACAGACAGGACTTTGGTTACAGATTCCCGCTCTTCTAAGGCAAAACTGATTAAAACGCAGAATGGACTTTGCCGTCTTGTTGTGTGGGATCCTAACCTTCAGATTGCACTTACAGAAAAGCAGGTTGAAGTCATGGCTATTGAAGCACTTGCTTTTGCTGTGGAAGGTTACCTTAGTCAGAAAGCAACTTTTTTCAGTGACATGATAATTGAAAAGGCTGTTCAGCTTTTAAGCTATGCCTTAGACGGTGCACCGACACTTTCCATTACTACACCACAGGAAGTTCTGCTTGCCCAGGGCGGATGCATGGCATCTTTGGGTGCTGCATCAAGTTCGTACGGAGCCACGAATTTGCTTTCCGTTGCAATCAATTCGCGATATAAAGTTTCACGGTCTTTAACTTCATCTATTCTGCTTCCGTATATAATTGAAGACGCTGCAACATTCCGTGCAGACAAGCTTGCTGCAATTGCAAAACTTCTGCGCGCTTGTGATCAGGACGCAACGCCTGCAGAAGCAAGTGCAGCCCTTGCAGAATATGTGCGTCAGAAAATTGCAAAAGTAGATATTCCTGCACGTTTAAAAGACCTGTCACTTTCCATTGAGCAGCTTGCCCTGGCAGCAGAAGATGCAGGTGAACTTGATTTAATTAATAATCTTCAGCGCAGCATGACAACTGATGATTTGTTTGAAATTATTAAAAAAGCATACTGATGATTGACCCGAATAAACTTTACCAGCTGCAGCCCGGACAAAAAAGAAGGAAGCTTGCCTTGACTTTCGGCGAATTAGAAAGAGATATTGCAGGCATTCCTGAACCGGGAATGGAATATAATTTTACACGAATGAGCCGGCAGCAATATACAAAGACTGTTTGCAATATAGTTCTTGAAGACCCCCAGCTGCCGGAAGATACTGCTAAAGAATTAAAGAAGCTTATAGATTCTCCTGTTTTTGATGAACGACGTGTTTGCAATTTTGCACGCAATGCACTTTTAGCCTTAATAGGAACTTTCCCTGCAGAATGGGATTTAGTTATTGCACCTCATTCAAATGAAAAGCTTACAGTAGAAAAAAGGAACTTTTTCAAAGGTGTAAGTGTCTATGCCGAAGACTTGCGTTCTCCGTTTAATATAGGATCTGTTTTCAGAACGGCGGAAGCCATGGGATGCGAAAAAGTCTATATTTCACCAAACTGCACGGACCCGGGTCAAAGCAAGGCCATAAGAAGCAGCATGGGCTGTATAGAAACCTTAGGCTATACCAGGTGCAGCCTTGAAGAACTGCCAAAGGATGTTCCTGTTTTTGTTTTAGAAACAGGCGGAACTTCCATAGATGAATTTAAGTTTCCGAATGAAGGCATCGTAATAATAGGTTCTGAAGAACTTGGCGTAAGCCCGGAAGCTTTAAAAAGGGCAACATACGGCCGTGTAACAATCCCCATGACAGGGCTTAAGGCAAGCTTAAACGTAGGTGTTGCCTTTGGAATTTTAATGCAGAAGTGGAATGAAAATTTACGAAAAACAAATTTTTCTGAAACAGCTAGTCTTTCTTAAATGAAGAAGAAAGACTGTCAGCAATTCCCTGGAACTGTTCTTCTGATGTGATTTTAAAATATTCAAGGATTTCAGTGTCTATCTGATTGTAATCTATTAAACCTTCACCGTAGTGGGCCATCATGTCTGCAAGATAAATAACGCTTGCAAGTTCTCTTGAAGATTCCGGTGCATTTTCCGGATTGTGATGATATCTTAAAACATCAGTTAAAACCTGCGGAAAGTTCCATTTCTCTGCAATACAGGCACCGATTTCCCCATGGTTGCAGCCGGCAACAAGGTTTTCAAATATTTCTTTTGAAACATTTTTCTGCCTGCACAGGTTTTCAAGCTTAGCAGAAAGATTAGGGCGTGCATTTTCAAAAACAATTTTGCCCATATCATGCAGAAGTCCGCAAACGTAACTGTCTTCTACATTGGATCTGTTTTTTTTGCAGAAATTGCGGGCAATGTTGTAAGAATAAAAAGCAACCTGATAGCTGTGATTCCAGAGTTTCTTGCCTTTTTCTGATGAATTTGAAACAAGGTTTTCCATGGAACCGATAGAAAACAGAAGGTTCTTGATTCCGCGTAATCCGGCATATTTAACTGCTTCTTCTATATTCTGGCACGGGTGAGGAAGCATATAGGCAACAGAGTTTACCATTTTTAAAAGTTCGCCTGTAAGGGAAAAATCATTGGAGATTTTCATGGCAATGTCGCTCATCTTGCTGTCAGGTGAATTAATTAAATTGTTGATCTGGGCAATGTTTTCAGGAAATTCCGGAAGCCCGTCTACAAGGGCTGCAAATTCCCTGGAAAGTGAAATTATGTTTTCTGCAACAGTCTTGTCTAAAGGAATGATAATCCTGTTTATGGTTTCGCCTTTTTCGCTTAGTATCTGATAGTTGTCTTCCGTAAGGCCGAACTTCCTTAAGATAAGGACCATGATTATTAAACCAAGGCCTGCACCTTCAGTGTCATCCAGAATCTGTGTAATTCCTTCTTCTACGGAAGAATACTGAAGTGCACGGGTTATTTTGTCGTGGATTCTTTTGTATTCAAAAACAGTAAGTTCAGCACGGTTACGTATTTCAATTTTGATTTTATTGTTGCGAATCTGGAAAACTGTCTTAATGAAATATCCCTGCTTGCGCTGTTCTTCAAGATAATAATTGATGTTGTTAAGGGTATCCGTCTTGAAGTTTTCCATTCCTTTTTCATAATCGTCAATATTATTTATGTTAAGGTTTTTCTTGGAAAAATAAATGCGCTTGGTATTCGCTTTTTTTGCATTGTTTACAAGTTCCTTGACACAGTAAGAAAGTCCTTCAAAGTAGGAATCCATATCCAGAAGTTTTAAAAATACCGAAAGAATATCTATAATGTATCCTTCCATTTCTACAGGAAGTTTATAGGTTGTAACGGTAAGAGGAATTCCGGTTTGAATAGCGAGATTTACTTTTTCTTTTTCTACTTTTATTTTTTTTATCTGTGCCATAACTCACTTCTTACAATAGAAGCATATTATAATGCCCGCACTGTGTTTTTTCAAGAAGAATGGGAATTTATGGCAATTATAACTTGTGTCGCAAAAAATTATGAAATAGTTTAGAATAAAAGCATGACAAATCAGATTCAGGCTGAACTTTTGGTTCTTGGACTAATTTTACTTGGAAGCATAAGGTTTTTTTTTGTAAGCCATACAAGAAAAGATTCCCTTTCTGTAGTTCTTTTAGTTGGATTTATAATTTCGATTTTTAATATTTTTGTCTTTGGTTTATCTTTCAGGGAAATTGTAGTTTTTCTTTTTTCTTTATGGGCAAGCGTGTGGAACTTCCGTTCAATTTTAAGGCTTGTGTCTGACGTTATTGTAGACCACTATGACGTAAGGCTTGTGGTTATAAGCATTATAGATGCCATAGCCTGCGTGTTTTTGATTTTATGTGTATTTAAATTTATGCCTGCTCAATGCAATGCAGAAAAAATGGAAGTTACGGAAAAAGTAAGCACATTTACCGGTGATTTTGAAAAAGGTTTCAGTGAAGTTAAGGAGTCATTTAAATTTACTACGGCAAAAATATGGAATTTTGAAAGCAGGGTAAAAAATACAGCAGGCCGGACTATAATAATTTTTGTTCCGCCTGAAACAGCAGATGTTGAAGTCTACAGGCTTATGCTGCAGAAGCTTGCAAAAAACGGCTATTCAGTCTATGCAGCGGATTTCTGCACAAAAGAAGCAGAATGGTTCAATAAGTTTTTTGATCTGCCTTTTATGCGCCGGTATTCTTTCATTACAAGTTTCATGAATAATAAAGATGAATATAAAAAACTTCATATAGAGAACAAAAATTATCTTGTCCAGGAATATGCCTACCTTATAAAATATGCTGCACCTTTAGAAAATGAAATGGTATTTTTACTGACAGAAAATGATGTGGCAGACGTAATGAACACTGTGCGGAACTTAAACGGAACTTTAATAAAGGGAAGTTTTGATCTGGCCTTTCTTGAAGACAATCCTTCCAAGGGCTTTGGCCCTGTAGAAAATTCAGACCCTGTTTTAGCATGGCAGCTGGGGCTTGAACCGGACAGAAGCGGCTATATTTCAAGCCATCTGGCAATGGATGTTACGGACTTTATAAGTTCCCAGCTGGTTAAAGGCGGGGAATAGCATAGTGCTATGGGCATGTTCTTCATAGTACTATGAACACGTTATCCATAGTACTATAGGCATTCTATCCATAGTACTATGAGCATGATAATGATAGTACTGTCAGCACGTTACTGATAGTACCATAGACATAATACTGATAGTACTATGCACACGTTACTGACAGTACTATCAGCATGATACTGGTGGTACTGTCGGCATTATACAGATAGTACTTATAGTATTCTGTGGACAGTACTATGAGCATTATATCCATAGTCTATGGAGATGCTGTCTATAGTCCATGGATGTTCTATTCATGGACTATGGGCATTCTATTAATAGTCCATGGAGCTTATATAAATAGCCCAAGGACAATCTGATTATAGTCCATGGGCATTATGGTCTGGGGCTGTATTCCATTTTAACCTGGCCTGATTCTACGTCGTGCCAAAGAAAAGTTTTACCGTCAAAGGTCATGTAGCAGTGCCAGCTGTTTTCTTTTGGAATTGAAAGGCTTCCGTCATTTATGTAAATGAAGTTTTCGTGTTCCCGCACGCACGGCACGTGGAAATGTCCGCAAATAAGAATGCTTCCCTTAGCAAATTTTAAAGGGTTTTCTTCATTATAAATGTGTCCGTGGGTTGCATAAACAGCATGTTCGCCAAAATCTAAAACCGCATAATCTGCCATAATGGGAAAGTTTAAAACCATCTGGTCAACTTGGCTGTCGCAGTTGCCGCGGACGCATACAATTTTTTCTGCAATTCCGTTTAGCATGGCAGTTACTTCCTTGGGATTATAATCTTTTGGCAGGTCGTTGCGCGGACCGTGATATAAAAGGTCTCCTAAAAGAAGAACCTTGTCTGCTTTTTCTGATTCAATTCTTTCTAAAAGTTTTCTGCAATAATAGGCTGAACCGTGAATGTCTGATGCAATAATCCATTTCATGAAAAATAGTATAGTGGAATCTGATATTTTTGTGCTATACTCTAGCAATGAAAGAAAATACAAAAAATAAAGTGCTGCCCTTGTTTCTGTCTGCTGTAGTTGTTTTTCTTGATCAGTGGACAAAGTTTTTAGTCGTAAAGCATATTCCGAAATTATCAATCTGGACGGATGATGGTGTAATTGAAGTGCTTGGAAAATATATCAGGCTTATTCACGTGCGGAACAATGCCATTGCGTTCAGCATGGGACATTCCCTTTCTGATAATGCCCGCGGCCTGCTTTTTGCACTTCTGCCGCTTCTGGTAATCATTGCAGTTTATGTGATTTATTTCCGCAGCAATGAATTTTCAAAAACACAGCGGTGGTGCATCTGCGGCATCCTTGGCGGCGGAATTGGAAATTTAATTGACAGGTTTTTAAGGCCGGAAGGTGTTGTAGATTTTATTGACTGCTATTTCTTTGGAATTTTTGGCATGGAACGCTGGCCTACATTTAATGTTGCCGACAGTGCCGTTGTTGTCTGCGGTGTAATTTTTATGATTACATTTTTGATTCAGGTTTATAAGGATTCTAAAAACAAAAAGGAAGGTTAAAATAAGCCACACAAATGGTGTGCCTTATTTTAACTCAAGTTTGCTGCACAAACTTGTTTATTTTACATATTCGCTTACGCGAATCAAATTAGCTTCTCGGAAGCTGAAGCTTCCTGCGAGGCTAATTTTTAAGGAGGAAAAAATGAATAAAGGAACTTTTGCATTTTTATATGTAATTATTTCAAGCTTGATAAATATTGTTTATTCCCTTGTGGTCTGTGCCGTTGTTGTTTCAATTTCAATGCTGATGATGAAGCACGTATTCCATGCAAGGCCTGAGATTTACCCTAATGCCTTAAGCTGTTCTTTCCTTATCGGACTTGTAATTGCATTTTTTACCTATTCAAAGATTTCCATGAAGATTATAAAAAAATATAAACTGGAAGAACGCATTTCTAAAGGAACTTCTCCAAAGAAAAATAAAAATGCAGAAGAACCAAAGAAAACAGTCATTCCTTCTTCTTTAGTTGAAGATGAAGAAGACGAAAAGTGGCGTGAATAAGTTTTCTTGAATGACTGAACTTGAAAATAAAATTTATGAAATCGTAAGGAAAATCCCTGCAGGCAAAGTTGCCACATACGCTCAGGTTGCAGAACTTGCGGGCAATAAAAAACTTTGCCGTGTTGTGGGAAACACAATGCACAAAAATCCCCTTCCTTTTATAGACTTAGGAAAAGCCTGCGGTTTTAAAGGTGAACTTAACGGTCATGTTCCTGCAGGGTTTGAACCTGTTCCATGCCATAGGGTTGTAAATTCAAAAGGCCAGTGCGGTGCAAACTTTGGCATGGGCGGCCCGGAAGTTCAGCAGAAAATGCTGGAAGCCGAAGGCATTCAATTTGAAAAGGGCAAAGTCAAACTTTAGGAGTATGGAATAAAAGTAACAAAAATGTAACCTCTGATTAATGGAAAAACTTCTGCCTTGCAATTATATTTTATAAAAACAAAAGGAAGGCGAATATGACATTTTGCAATAAACTTCAGGTTTTAAGAAAGAACAAGGGACTTACACAGGAAGAGCTTGCGGAAAAACTTAACGTTTCCCGTGCTGCCGTTGCCAAATGGGAATCTGGACAATCCTATCCGGATATTTCAAATCTAATTCAGATCAGCGACTTAATGAATGTTACGGTTGACTATTTAGTGCGCGAACAGTCCTGCGAAATTGCGGCTGCTAAAAATGAAACAACAGAAACGGATGAATTGATTGAGTTCCGTCTTGAAGCAAATAAAAATACATACGCAGGTTTTTCAAATGAAGTTGATTCTACAAGGCTTGATTCCCATGACTTCAGGTATGCAAAAGGCGATTTTGTTTATCATGATACTTATGTGGGTGGTGAACAGTTTGGCGGTCAGGAAGCTGTCTGGAAAAATGCCAAGGCACTTTATGCCATGAATTATTTTGGCCGTGTTTTAAGTCAGAATTTCAGCGGTAATTTTCTGAAGGAAGCCTTGCGTGCAGCAGATAAAAAACTTCCGTACAGGGGACCAGAATTTTATAAAGCCGGTGACTACATTTATAAAACCACAGTTTCAGGTGATTTAAACTGGTTTCAGGGATACGAAGAAATTTTTTACAATGAAGAAAAAGTCTACGAATGTTTTTATCACGGCGGGCTGGTGAGATAAAAAAAAGCAAGGTTACTAAAAACGCAGCCACTAAAAAAGTGACTGCGTTTTTTATTTACAGCGCACTTCCTTTAAAGTCTTCTATGGATTTATAGCCGTGGGTTGTCATAAAGGTTTCAAGGCCCTTTATGATTTCTATCATGGTGTCTGGTTTGGCAAAAGTTGCACTTCCTACCTGAACTGCACTTGCGCCTGCCATGATAAATTCAACTGCATCCTGCCATTTAGAAATGCCACCTAAACCGATTACAGGAACCTGTTCATTTGCTGGGAGTTTTTTAATTGCACTGCAGACGTCGTAAACCATCCTTAATGCAATTGGCTTAACTGCAGGTCCGCACATGCCGGCTTTTATGTTGTCAAAATAAGGGCGTCCTTTTTCAATGTCTATTGCTACAGCCTGAATTGTGTTTATTAAACTTAAGGCATCTGCTCCGGCTTTAATGCAGGCAAGGGCTACGGCAACTAAATCCGGTGCGTTTGGAGAAAGCTTTACGACAAGGGGTTTTTTAGTTGCCTTGCGGACGGCACTTACGCATTCAAAGGCACATAAAGGTTCCATTCCCCATGCCATGCCTCCGGCTTTTACGTTAGGACAGCTGATGTTCAGTTCAATCATAGGAACAGCTGTTTTGTCTAAAAGTTCTGCGCCTTTAACATAGCTTTCAAGACTGTGGCCTGCAAGGTTTGCCAGTGTAACAGTATTAAGGGCAAGCATTTCTTTAAGTTCGTGTTCAATAAAGTGGGGAACACCAGGATTTTCAAGGCCGATGGAATTTATGTCTCCGCCTGTAATTTCAATAATCCTTTCACCGCTGTTGCCTGGTTTTGGTTCAAGTGTAAGGCCTTTGCTGCTTATGCCGCCTAAGGCTTCAACGTCAAAAAAGCCGCGGTAATTCTGTGCAAAACCAAAAGTTCCGCTGGCAGCAATTACAGGGTTTTTAAATTCAACGCCTGCAATATTTACTTTAAGATTAGGTTTCTGACCTGCAGGCAATGGCTGTCTTCTTGTTAAGGCCGGCTTTGGAAATTCAAGAATGCTTCCGTCAAAAATTGGGCCATCCTTGCATACACGGCGGTTGCCTTCTTTTGTAGTGATTGTGCATCCAAGGCAGGCACCGACGCCGCAGAGCATTTTCTTTTCCAGGCTTAAATAGCATTTAACGCCTGCTTCCTGGCATACTGACTGAACGTAAGCAAGCATGGGAGTCGGACCGCAGGCAAAGACAGCCTTATAACCGTTAGTTTGAATAACTTTTTTTGTAAAAGCGGCACTAAGCATACCGTGGACACCAACGGAACCGTCATCTGTTGTAATTGTAAGCTTTGCAGCTTTTACATGTTCCAGCCCGTAGGAGCCGCTTTTGAAGCTTGCAAAAAAATCGTAGCTGTCATCGGTCAGGCTTGAAGCAAAGTTAGCAACCGGTGCAACACCGATTCCACCGCCGATAATGGCGATACGACCGTTAGTTTCATTATTGTAAAACTCACCGAAAGTATTTCCAAGTGGGCCCGTTAAAGAAACAGTGTCCCCAGGCAGAAGCTGGCGCATTTCCTTTGTGCCCTGTCCTTTTTCAAGGATTAAAAACTGCACTTTTAAGCTGTTGTCTTTTCTTTCTGTATGATAAACGCTTATAGGGCGGCCGAACGTTACGTTGCTGCGGCTGCCTTTTATCATGTAAAACTGGCCTGGTTTTGGGCTTACCTGTGTTTCCCTTTCAAGTTCTGCCTGGACTTCCAGTAAATAAACATTTGTCTGGCCTTCTATATCCTTAACAAGGTTTACTTTTGCATTGCCGGAAAATAAAATTCCCTTGCCGTCTTTATCAATCTGTGGTTTGTCGCATGCCATTTTTAGTCTCCATAAAAAACGGGCTGCCTGATAAGTTTACCTGGCAGCCTTTGTATTTAATAAAAATTTAATTTAGTTTCTGAAACTGTGAATTGGTGCCGGTATTCTGCCGCCGCGGTTTATAAAGTCTGCACAGCCAAAGCTACTTACCTTCATGCAAGGCATTCCGCCAAGAAGACCGCCGAATTCAACCCAGTCGCCTTCTTATTTGCCAGGTGCCGGAATAATGCGCACGGCAGTTGTCTTGCCGTTTACCATACCGATGGCAAATTCATCTGCCATGATGCCAGAAATTGTTGTTGCAGGTGTGTCACCAGGAATTGCAATCATATCAAGGCCAACGGAACATACAGTCGTCATTGCTTCAAGTTTTTCAAGGCAGATGGAACCTGTCTTAACGGCATTTATCATTCCTTCGTCTTCTGAAACAGGAATAAATGCACCGGAAAGTCCGCCTACATTTGTAGAAGCCATAACGCCGCCTTTTTTTACCATGTCTGTAAGCATGGCAAGGGCAGCAGTTGTTCCTGGACCGCCACAGCCTTCAATGCCCATTTCTTCAATAATGCGTGCAACAGAATCCCCAACGGCAGGTGTCGGTGCAAGTGAAAGATCAAGAATACCAAAGTTTACGCCAAGTCTTCTGGCAGCTTCTGTTCCTACCATCTGGCCCATGCGTGTAATCTTAAATGCCATCTTTTTAATTCCGTCTGCAAGTTCGTTTAAAGGGCGTCCTTTAAATTCGCGGGCTGCAGCAAGAATTACACCAGGGCCGGAAACGCCAACGTTGATTACGCTGTCTGCTTCTCCAGGTCCGTGGAAGGCACCTGCCATAAATGGGTTGTCTTCTGGTGCATTGCAGAAAACTACAAGCTTTGCACAGCCGTTGCATTCGCAGTTTTTAGAAGCTTCGGCTGTCTGCTTGATTACTTCTCCCATAATCTTTACGGCATCCATGTTGATTCCGCTTTTTGTTGAACCTACGTTTACGCTTGAACATACAAAGTCTGTTGATGCAAGGGCTTCTGGAATTGATTCCATTAAAATCTTGTCTGCCGGAGTAATTCCTTTTGGCACAAGGGCAGAAAAACCGCCAAGGAAGTTTACGCCAAGTTCTTTAGCACATTTATCCAAAGTCTTGCAGTATTCCACATAAGAAGTTGCGCCGCTTGCACCTGCTACCAGAGCAATAGGTGTTACGGAAATACGCTTGTTGATGATAGGAACGCCGTATTCCTTTTCTATATCCTGACCAACTTTTACAAGGTTTGCTGCCTTGTGCATAATCTTGTCGTAGATTTTGCTGCAGGAATTTTTCATGCTGCTGTCTGCACAGTCAAGAAGGGAAATGCCCATTGTAACGCAGCGGACATCAAGCTTCTGGCGCATAAACATATTTACTGTTTCTTCAATTTCAACCGGTGAAAAAATCATAATGACTCCAGACAAAAAAATAGGGACTTAAGCCTGAGCAAAAGGCCCATAAAGTTTAATTTATTGGTAATAAATTTTCAATTAGAACAAAATCCTAAATAAACCTGAAAAACTGCTTTAGATTGTATCATCAGCAAGCTGGTCAAAATCAGGATTGTTGCGGCACCATCCTTCTGCATAGGAACCCTTATGGCAGTAAACTTTTGTCTTTGTATCAAAAGCACTGTTGTCTATGTAGTCTACAGATTCCGGAAGAAGGACAATGGCATTTTCCCCGCAGTTTACAAAGGCTTCGTCGCTGATGCTAGTAACGCCTTCTGAAACACGCACTTTAGTTACGCCGGAACCGGTAAAGGCACGGAAGGCAATTCCCCTGATGTTTTCAGGAATTGTAACTTCCTTTTTGTCTCCGTCGTAAAAAAGAAGCATGCTGTTGTAAGTGTTGATCATCATGCCGTCTTCGTATTTGTAGTTTTTGTTTATCGGGAGGTATTTGCGGCTGTTAGGAAAAGCAGTTCTGGAACAGGAAATAAGGTTATCCGGAAGAACAAGCTGCTTGATTCCAGTACATCCTGCAAAAGCCTTGTCTTTGATGGCAGTAACGTTGTCAGGAAGAACAATGGATTCAAGGGCTTCGCAATGTTCAAAAACACCTTCTTCAATTGTGGAAATTCCCTCCGGAATGTTAACCGATTCAAGGGTTGCACAATTATAAAAAGCTGATTTTGCAATTGCCATAAGGCCTGAAGGCAAAACTATGTGCTTAAGGTTTACGCAGTCTGCAAAAGCGCGCTCGCGTATGACAAGGACACTTTCTGGAATTTTTACAGACGAAATCAAACGGTGATTGTGAAAAGTATCTTCTGTAATTTCAATTGTTCCTTCTGGGATTTCAACATCGCTTAAAAGTAGATCCATTTATAACCTCGGTAAAAATTATTCTGCTTGTAAAAGTATAACATTGAATTGTGATAAAAGAAAGCGTCTATTTTCTGCCTGTAGTTTTGTTTTGTCTTTGTAAAGTATTTTAAATCTGTGTAAAGCAGAAGTTAAGGGAATGTAAACAAGGTAAAGTTGATGTTAATTATGGACAAAAAGTATGGAGTAAAAAAATGAAGTCTTTTAATGTAAAGCCAATCTGTTTTGGAAGAAAAAGAAAAAACTTCCGTAACAAAAAGAGGAAAGAAAATGAAGAAAATTTTAACATTGGCAGTAATGGCTGCAGCGGGTTTTGCATTTGCAGAAGGTTGGGATGTGAACGGATATATTCGTTCCGGTATTGAAGCAAACACAGATGCAAAAGATTTTGAAACAAAAGAATACAAAGACGGAAAATGGTATGGTAACGGAAAGTCAAGATTAAGATTGAACCTGAACTATACACAGGAACAATACGGATTTAAGTTCCGCTACGAATGCAACAAGTTTGGCATTAATGATGCAGATTCAAAAGACAGTGAAGGCGACATAAAGGAGATTTGGTTTACAAACGATAACCTTAAATATGTTTATGGCTACGGCAAGTTTCTTGACGGTAAAATCGTTGCAGAAGCAGGTAAGCTTAAGGACGGCTATACACAGACAGAAGGCAAGGAAGAATTTTCTGCAATGGAAGGCTACGGCTTGCGCGGTGTAGTTATTCCTGTTGAAGGATTTTACCTTTCTGCAGCAGCAACCACATACAGGGCAGAAAAGTTTGTGTCTGAAGATGATGAAGTTGTAGACGGCAAGGCAAAAGCAGGCGATTACAAGATGAATGAAAAAGTGCTTACTTTAAGTGCAAAGTATAAGAACGATGCATTTACTGTAGCAGGCGGCCATAACTTTGCAGGCGAATCTTACGGATATTTTGAACTTAAGGCAGTTCCAAACTTTGCACTCAAGGTAGAAGCAAAACTTCTTGACAAGGACATTTCAGGCAAAAAGGACAAGAAAGGCAAAGACACTTCTGAAACACAAATCTGGGAACAGGTTCAGTACAAGTTCAATGATATGGGACTCCCTCTTGAAGCTGGTATCTACTGCGGACAGAAAATCGTAACGGACGACAACATTTTTGAGTTCTACCCATATATGTCTTATACACTTAACGAAGTTGTATCACCAGAACTTGAAGCAGGAATCATCAAGTATGCTGATAAAGACCGCAAGGACCGCGATGGTGATGAATATAGCATGACATACAATGTTACACCATCACTTAAGATTAAGGCCGGAAAGAAAACAACAATCAAGGTTTACTACAACTACGACAAGAATGATAAGAGTGCTGTAGGAACAACAATGAAGGTAAATTTCTAACCGACGAAAGCTTTGTCAAATAAAGCCTAAAAATCAATTAACTTTCGTCCACAAGGTTGCAAGCGCAACCTTGTGCATTTTTAAATTGTTAAAGTTATCCGTGACTTTAGTAACTTTTCCCGCAAGAATTGCACGGCAATTCTTGTAAAGGTATAAAAAGTAATGTGTCACAGGCAGGCTTGGTTTCAGTCCTGCCTGTTTTTTTTAATGGAAAATCACCTAAAAAAATTTCGGATATAGGAAAAGATTAAAACTCTTTAAAGGAAATTTATATTACAACAAAAAATAAAAATTCATTATTGTGCAATTATCTTAATAAAAAAAGGAAGGTAAAAACAATGAAGAAAATTATTACTTTGGCTGCTGCTGCAGCTGTTGCTGGTTTTGCATTTGCAGAAGGCTGGAGCGTAGGCGGATACTTCCGTTCTGGTGCAGAAGCAAATACTGATGCAAAAGATTTTGAAACAAAAACATTTAAAGACGGATGTCCTTACGGAATTTACGGAAACATGAATTCACGTGTAAGGTTAAACGTAAATTACACACAGGAAGATTACGGATTTAAATTCCGCTATCAGTGCACTGGTTTTGGTGTTAATAATAGCGACGCAGACGTATGGTTTGATGATGGCAATCTTAAATATATGTATGGCTATGCAAAATTCCTTGACGGCAAAATAATTGGAGAAGCCGGAAAGCTTTCGGATTCTTACACAGACGGAGAAGGCATTCAGGGATTCAGTGCAATGGACGGCTACGGTTTGCGCGCTTTGTTAGTTCCAGTTGAAGGACTTTATCTTTCTGCAGCAGGAACAACATACAGGGCAGAAAAGTATAAGGCAACAGATAAGAAAGTTGTAGTAGACAAAAAGGCAAAAGAAGGCGACATAAAGGCCAACGAAAAGCTTATTACTTTAAGTGCAAAATACAAGAACGATGCAATAACAGTTGCGGGCGGCTATAATTTTGCAGGAGAAGCTTACGGATATTTTGACCTTAAGACAGTTCCAAACCTTACATTCAATGTAGAAGTAAACTATCTTGATAAGGACATTGCAGACAGCAAAAATGACAAAGGCAAGGACATTGCAAATACAACAATCTGGGAACAGGTTGGATACAATTTTGCAGAAACAGGCATTCCGCTTGAAGCAGGCATTTACTGTGGTCAGATTTTCGTAGAAGATGACAATGTGTTTGAATTCTATCCATATATGTCTTATGAATTGAACGAATTTGTTACACCACAGCTTGAAGTTGGCATCATCAAGTATGCTGAAGATGAAAAGCATCTGGATCGCGACGGTGACAAACAGAGCACAACATACAGCATCACTCCTACTTTAAAACTTACACCATGTGAAAAAACAACAGTCAGGGTTTACTACAACTATGACAAAAATGATAAGCACGCTGTAGGAACAACTTTAAGGGTGGATTTCTAGACGGGAAAAGCACTTGCGTTATAGTTATCCGTGGATTTTATGATGTTGATTTGCCCTCTGCACCAGTTGCAGAGGGTTTTTTATTTTTTTAATATGGTAGTTATGAAAGAAACCATTCACCACGTAAAGGCAAGCACCCAGTATAAAAGGGAACACAAAGCCGACTACGGAAAAGAAAGGATAGAAATCCTTTATGAAGATAAAGACATTGTTGTAATCAATAAACCTACAGGACTTTTGTCTGTTCCGTATCCTGGAAGCAAATCTCGCACAGCCCTTGATGTACTTGAAAAAATAATGCGGAAAAAAGGAACCTACACTTCAGCACACAGGCCTTTTGTTGTTCACCGCCTGGACAGGGACACAAGCGGCGTAATGATGTTTGCCTTGAATGAATACATTCAGAAAAAAATAATGGGCAGCTGGCAGAAGATGGTAACAGGCAGAATCTATCATGCCGTTGCAGAAAACCCTGGTGCCCACCACGAACCTTTGCCTGACAGCGGCATAATAGACGACCCACTTGCACAAAATGCACACCACGTGGGCTATGTAAAAAACCGTGCAGACGACAATGCAAAAACAGTAGAAGCAAGAACTAATTTTAAAATCTTAATCCGCGGTCAGACCCACAGCCTTTTTGAGCTTGAACTTGATACGGGGAAGAAAAACCAGATTCGTGCTCACCTGTCAAGCCGCCATTATCCTTTGGCAGGGGACGAAAATTACCGTGCAAAAACAGATCCTTTCCACAGGCTTTGCCTTCATGCAAGGACTTTAGAATTCATTCATCCTGTTACAGGGGAAAAAATGAAGTTTGAGCAGCCGGAGCCAGCAGAATGGCAGGAATATGTTGAACGTGGAGACAGGCATCCTGAACTTCCGGTCTGGTTTAAGGAAGTGCGCAATTCTAAAAACTTTAAGAAGTCAGAAAAACTGCCGGCACAGAAAACCATTGACCAGACACGCAGCGCAAGAAAAGCCGCCAGAAAAATGGACTTCATCAGCCGCGGAAAAATGGGAAAATAAAAATTAAAGGCTTCCGTATTCTTTTATGTAGTCTGCAAAATACGGAAGTGCAAAGGAAATATAAGCCTGGCGGGATTCTATAATTCCGCGTTTCAATAATCTGTCGCGATACATAGAATAGTTGCCTGCCTTGTCTCCCATTTTTTTAAGGATTTCTTCACGCTTGTATTCTGGTTTTTCCGTCAGCAGGCTGACTAAAAATCTGTCTGCTTCTGTAAGTTCTTCCCATATTTTTTCATAGGAATAGGAAAACAATTCAGACTTCAACGCTGGAATCAGATCGTTGATCTTTTCTGTTCTTTTCTTTTTAAAATATAAAACTCCAAGTTCCTGAAAAGCATAGGCGTAGCCTTTTGTAATTTTTGCCATTGTCTTTGCTTCTTCAATGTTAATGTTCAGCTGCTTTTTATACATTTCTGACATACGGATTGTGTTTAGCGGTTCAGTTTTTACGGTAGCAGCACGTCTGAAAAAAGTAAGATTCTTTACATTGCTTACTTCCATAATATTTTCGTATAAGCCGGTGCAGATGAGATAAACAGGATAATTTGCCCTTAGCCATCTTCCATATTCTGAAGCAAATTTAATCATCTCTGGAGTTTTAGAAACTTCATCAATGCCGATTAAGATTTTCCTGTTTTTCTTTTGAGCATTTTGAAGCATTGCGTCAATTTCAACACCGATGTCAAAAAAAGAATCTTCTTTTGAAAATCCTATTCCTCCGTCGGAACCAAGAATATTTGCAGAGATATTAATGCTTTTGCTTTTTGCAGATTTTTTTTACGAATCCTTCTTTTGAAAGCATGGCTGCAACCTGAACAAGCATGTCTCTGGAAGGATTTAAATCAAATACAAGCCAGCCGGATTTAATTTTTTCTTCCTTTCTTAATTCTTCTTCTATTTTTGCAAGAATAACGGTTTTACCGGAACCCCTTACGCCCGTAATTTTATAAACTGATTCTGAAGGATTTTCATAATTAAAGTTTTCAAGAATTTCATCTGTCTTTTCTGTTGCAATGTAAGTGTATTCCGGTGCTTTACTGAATGTAGTTGTAAATGGATTTTGCATGGCAGTTCCTTTTATAAGTCTTTATAGTTTTTATTATTCTTTATAATTATTTATAACTTTTTATACTTTTATAATTACTTTATAACTCTTTATACTTTTTTGCAATTAAATTCTTTACCGTCTAGACAACGGGCAAGTAAATCACCATTATTTAAATATGCAGATAAAACTTGAGAACTTAAAAAAAACATACGCAGGAGCAGGCGGAACTGTTGCTGCCGTAAATGATATTTCTTTAGTCATTCCTGAAAATCAGATTTTCGGAATCATCGGAAAAAGCGGTGCAGGGAAATCTTCCCTTGTGCGCCTTATAAGCCTTCTTGAAACTCCGGACGAAGGTGCAGTCTATTATGACAATGACCGCGTAGACAATCTTTCAAAAAAAGAACTAATAATGCGCCGCAGAAAACTGGGAATGATTTTCCAGAACTTCAATCTTTTTACTTCCAGGTCTGCCGCAAAAAACATTGCATACCCAATGGAAATATGCGGATTCCCCAAGGAAGAAATAGAAAGCCGCGTAAAGGAAATGCTTGCCCTTGTAGGACTGGAAGACAGGGGCGATGCACCTGTAAGCACATTAAGCGGCGGTCAGAAGCAGCGCATTGCCATTGCCCGTGCCCTTTCTACAAAGCCGGACATTCTTTTCTGTGATGAAGCAACCAGTGCCCTGGACCCACAGACAACAAGATCAATTTTAAACCTTATCCGTCAGATTCAGAAAAAAATGAACCTTACTGTTGTAATGATTACGCACCAGATGGAAGTTGTGCGTGATGCCTGCGATGAAGTTGCCGTTGTAGATGCAGGCAAAATAGTAGAGCAGGGAAAGGTTGCAGAAATATTTTCTACCCCGAAAAGTGAAGTTACAAAAGAATTCCTTTCACACCTTACGCCAAGTTCTTCTAAAGGAAATGAAGAATTTGCACGCTGGTCAAAGGAAGGCGGTGAATATTCACTTTATTTTGAAGGAAGCAAGACAAGTGAACCTGTCCTCAGCCGTCTTGCCAAAAACTTTAACGTTGAATTCAATATTCGTGCCGGCGGAATTGCCCGCCTTGCTGAAGGTGAAGTCGGTAAAATGATTCTGGATTTTGCCGGTTCAATAGAAGAAATTGAAAAAGCAATTTCTTATCTTAAAGAAAATGGAATCAGGGTGGAGGAAGAAAAATGAGCCAGATTTTTACTTTAGTTGGAATTTCAACATTGCAGACTTTGGAAATGGTTTTGTTTTCAACGCTTTTTTCCATGGTAATCGGCTTTCCTTTGGGCGTGCTTTTGTTTTCTACCAACGCCATGGGAATTACGCCGCGTCCTGTTTTAAATCAGGTTTTAAGCCGCATTGTAAATATTCTGCGTTCGTTCCCTTTCATTATTTTAATGATTCTTCTGTTTCCTTTGTCCCGCCTGGTTTTAGGAACTTCAATCGGAACAACGGCAACAATCATTCCGCTTTCCATTGCGGCCGCCCCTTTTGTTGCTCGCCTTGTAGAAACATCTTTACTGGAAGTTGATCCTGGAATGATTCAGGCTGCACGTGCCATGGGTTCAACAAACTGGCAGATAATCATTAAAGTAATGATTCCTGAAAGCATGCCGTCTTTAGTTTCCGGAATTACACTTACCATAATCAACCTTATAGGATACTCTGCCATGGCAGGAACAATCGGCGGCGGCGGCCTTGGAGACCTGGCAATCCGCTACGGCTACCAGAGATTCCGCCCGGATGTAATGGCAGCCTCTGTTGTTGTAATCATCATTATGGTAGAAGTAATTCAGTTTATCGGCACCCGCATAGCAAATAAAATGCTGGCAAACAGATAAAGGGGAAAAGCATTTACTTTTGTAGATATAACTAATTTCTATAACAAAGCATATAATTATAATATTTCACAAGGGTGGCTGAATTCATTATGATTCAATCATCTTAGATAAAAGAGAGGAAAAACAATGAAAAAGATTATTACTTTAACAGCAGCACTTCTGGCTGCAACACTTGTATTTGCACAGACAAAACTTAAGGTAGGAGCAACTCCGGAGCCGCACGCTGCATTCCTTAACCTTGTAAAGGAAGACTTAAAGGCAGAAGGCATTGACCTTGTTGTTGTAGATTTTACAGATTATGTAATTCCAAACGAAGCACTTGAAGCTGGCGAAATTGATGCAAACTTCTTCCAGCACCTTCCATATCTTGAATCATTCAACAAGGAAAGGGGATTCCATCTTACAAATGCCGGCGGAATCCACATTGAACCAATTGCCCTTTATTCTAAAAAAGTAAAGGCACTTGCAGACCTTAAAAAGAAAGCAACAATTGCAATTCCAAACGACCCTACAAACGAAGGCCGTGCACTTCTTCTTCTTCAGGCAGCAGGTTTAATTGAACTGGACAAGTCAGCAGGAATTACTGCAACTGTAATTGACATTAAAAAGAACCCAAAGAAACTTAAGTTCAAGGAAATTGAAGCAGCATCACTTCCACGTGTTCTTCCGGATGTTGACGCAGCTGTAATCAACGGCAACTATGCAATCCCTGCAGGACTTTCTGCAACAAAGGACGGACTTATTGTTGAAGGCAAGGAATCTCCTTATGTAAACATCGTTGCTGTAAAAGACGGACACCAGAACGATGCAGCAATCAAGGCACTCGTAAAAGTTCTTCAGAGCCAGAAAATCAAGGATTACGTTGCAGAAAAATATCCTAACGGCGAAGTTGTAACAGTATTCTAATAGAAGAAAAACAAAATAAGACCATAGTTAAAAACATATACAGGCTGTCTGAAATTCAGGCGGCCTTTTTAATTGAAAAATAGTCGTTAAGTTGATAATATTTAACCCCGTATGAAAAACGGATTTGACAACGACAAGTATCTGAAGATTCAGTCAGAACACATTAAAGAACGCATTTCTAAATTTGGAAACAAACTTTACCTTGAATTCGGCGGCAAGCTTTTTGACGACTACCACGCCAGCCGTGTATTACCTGGATTTCAGCCGGACAGCAAATTAAAGATGCTCATGCAGCTTTCTGATTGTGCAGAAATCGTAATAGTAATCAGTGCAGTTGATATAGAAAAAAACAAGGTTCGCGGCGATCTTGGCATTACCTACGACATGGACGTCCTTCGTTTAAGAAAAGAATTTCAGAACCGCGGATTAATGGTAGGCAGCGTCTGCATTACCCATTATTCAGGCCAGACTGCAGCAGACATATTCCGTGCAAAACTTGAAAAAATGAACATTAAGACTTACGTTCATTATACGATAGAAGGCTACCCGCACAACGTAAAGCTTATAGACAGCGACGAAGGTTACGGCAAAAATGACTACATAGAAACAAGCAGGCCTTTAGTTGTTGTTACAGCCCCAGGACCAGGCAGCGGAAAAATGGCAGTTTGCTTAAGCCAGCTTTATCAGGACAACAAGCGCGGCATAAAGGCAGGCTACGCAAAATTTGAAACTTTCCCAATCTGGAACCTTCCATTAAAGCACCCGGTAAACATGGCCTACGAAGCTGCAACGGCAGATTTAAACGACGTAAACATGATAGATCCTTTCCACCTGGAAGCCTACGGAAAGACAACGGTAAACTACAACCGCGACATTGAAATATTCCCTGTGCTGAATGCAATTTTTGAAGGCATCTACGGAGAAAACCCTTATAAAAGCCCTACGGACATGGGCGTAAATATGGCAGGCTACTGCATTTACGACGACGAAGCATGCCGTGAAGCAGGCAACCAGGAAATTATCCGCCGCTATTACGATGCCACAAACCGTGTTGCAGAAGGCAAGGGCAGCGAAACAGAAGTAAACAAGATTGAACTTTTAATGAAGCAGTCAAAGATTTCAAGTGCAGACCGCCGCGTAACGGAAGAAGCAAAATTCCGCGGAATGCAAAACAACGTTCCTGCCGCTGCCATTGAACTTCCTGACGGAACAATCATTACGTCGGAAACTTCAAGCCTGCTTGGCACAAGTGCCGCCCTTATTTTAAATGCAACAAAACACCTTGCAGGAATTGACCACAGCATAAAGCTTATTCCGTCTGATATGATAGAACCTATCCAGAACATGAAGGTTGAATATCTGCGCGGAAAAAACCCAAGGCTCCATACGGACGAAGTTTTAGTTGCCCTTGCCATGCTTTCTAAAAACGATGAAAACTGCAAAAAGGCAATTGAAGTTCTGCCAAAGCTAAATGGCTGCCAGGTGCATACAACCGTAATGCTCAGCGAAGTTGACAGAAAAATTTTCAAGAAGCTTGGCGTTGACGTTACCTGTGAACCTGTATTAAAAAAGAGCACGATTTAAAAGTTCATGTTCAGATTCAAAATAAAAAAAGCGGGGGCTGCGGCAGTTGCCTTAATGGTTTTCTGTGCAGCCTTTGTTTTTAGTTCGGATTTTAATTCAGCAGAAAAAAGAAAAAAGTATATGAATTCATTTTATGCAGTAGAAATTCCTGATGACGTTTTTGCCTTTATGCAGGGAAAATCATTTAAATGGAACTGCACCGTAAAAAAAGAAAACCTGCGCTACCTTCATGTGCTTTACACTGGCTTTGACGACAAAAGCCACGAAGGGGAACTTGTATGCCACAGGGCAATTGCAGATGATTTGCTTGAGATTTTCCGCGTGCTTTTCAGCAATAAATATCAGATAGAAAAAATCTGCCTTGTAGACAATTACAATGCAGACGATGAATCTTCCATGCGGGACAATAATTCTTCATGCTTTAACTTCAGGTTTATTTCTTTTACAAAAAAAGTTTCCAAGCATGGCCTTGGCGTTGCCGTAGACATAAACCCCCTTTACAATCCTTACGTAAAAAAAGTGAACGGCAAGACAAATGTTGAACCTGCAACGGCCACACCATACACAGACCGCAGCAAAAACTTTGCCCACAAAATTACGGAAGAAGATTTATGCTGCCGCCTTTTTGCAGAACATGGTTTTGAATGGGGTGGCAGCTGGACCAGCTGTAAAGACTACCAGCACTTTGAACTGCCCGACTGGCGCATAAAGGAACTTTGCATTGAGTAGGGGAAAGGCTGAATCATTTAAATTAAAATATGACATACCGGTGTCAGCTTAAGGGTGCTATAATAAAACAAAAAAAGCGGGGAAATTTATGGCACGTGCAAAAAACAAGGAAGAACTGATTTCATTTTCTAATGCAAACTTTGAAACATTGCTGAATTTAATTTCCGGCATGACGGAAAAACAGATGACAGCACCTTTTGATTTTTCCGGAGACAAGTCTAAAACAGAAGCACACTGGGCAAGGGATAAAAATGTGCGCGACGTAATTGTGCATCTTTATGAATGGCACCAGCTTTTGCTTGCCTATGTAAAAATTAATCTTGATAAAGAACATAAATCAACAGGGAAGAAGACAGCCTTTTTGCCAGCTGAATATTCATGGAAAACTTACGGCAAAATGAATGTTGTGTTCTGGCAGAAGCATCAGGAAACTCCGCTGCAGACGGCACTTGAAATGCTAAAAAAATCCCATGCCAGGGTAATGGCACTTGCAGAAAGTTTTACGGATGAAGAACTGTTTACAAAAAAATATTACGACTTTACGGGAACTTCCAGCTTAGGCTCTTACTTTGTAAGCAACTGTTCAAGCCATTACGACTGGGCAATCAGGAAAATTAAATGCCACTGTAAAAAGGTGGGGAAGTAAAAGCTGCGGATAAATTGTCCGTTATTAATAGTGCTATGCGCACGTTGATAATGGTATAGTTATCACGATGATAACAGTACGATGAACATGCTGCCAATAGTACTATTGTTACGGTCTCCATCGTACTGTTAGCAGCGTTCCGGCAGCACTTTAAATATGTTGCTGACAGTACCTGCAGCATAATGCCGATAGTGCCTACAATATTATGCCAATAGTCCTACAGCATTATGCTGATAGTCCTTGAAGATTCTTTTCTTGGTCTATGGGTATTCTGTTGAAGGACGATGGCGGTTATATACATAGTACGGGACAAAAGCCTTTGATTTCCTATGCCGAAAATAGCAGAATTTATCTTACATAATGCAGCTTGCGCTTTTGTTTTCTTCCGGGAAGGCAACTTCAAAGCCGCAGTCTGCTTCCATGTTCAGTTCCCGCAGTTCTTTTTTGCCGTCAATGTAAAGCTGATAGTCTATTCCTGCAGATTCAAAACCGCAGCCTACAAAGTCACAGCCCAAGGCTTCTGCAACTATTTTTTCACGTTCTTCTTTTGTTGTGTCTTTTATCAAAATGCTCATAAAGTCAGTCACTCCTGTCCAATTAACTCGCCAAATAGTCAAAAAGCCACAATTCGTTTTTGTCTGGCAAAGTTTTTGGCGGGGATTTTTCGTAAATCCTTGAGAACCATTTTTTCAAATCCCTGTGCTTGAAAAGGACCACGGAAATC
>JALELH010000041.1 GCA_022768865.1 Spirochaetia bacterium | reverse complement strand
AATAGTGCGAACAATTGATTCAAAAGATGCCGATAATGTATTTGAAGAAGAACTGGAGTCCCTTTAAATGAAAAAATCATTTGTTAAGCTTTGTGCATTTTTATCTGTATTTTTTATTTCCGTAAGTTTTGCTGCCGGTGGTTCTGTTCCACGCAAGGTTCAGAAAGGACAGGAAGCATGGCGTTCATTTAAAAAAGCACAGAATGCCTTTGAATCAAATGATTACAGTAAAGCAATTGAATATGCAGAAGAAAGCAGGCAGATAAGAATGCAGGATGCTGCATGGCAGACTTATATTCTTGAAAATACTTTGAAGAAATCTAAGGTTCGCCGTGCAGGTGATGAACTTGACCGTGTTATTCCTGAACTTAAGGAACTTGGATTTAACGATGCATTAGAAATCATAAACACCCATTTGGAAAAAGTCGGTGCTGCATATTTTAATAACAGCTATGCAAAGGTTTTTGATTACATTCATATTTACGCAAATTATACAGAAGCAGATTATCTTTTAGGTAAAATCTACAGGCTTGAAGGTGAATTTGGTGTTGCCTTAAACTACATGAAGAAGGCCTACGATTGTGCCATTAATCTTGATGTACCCATGGAAAAATATGATCTGCTTTACGACCTTGCTTCTCTTTCTTACGATCTTGGCAACTATGACGATTTTGAAAAATACAGCCTTGCCATTGTTGTTGATAATGAATACTACAGCGATGAAGCCTTTATGCGTTCTTTAAAAAGAATCATTGACATGGACAGTCAGGAAGCAGTAGATAAATTTTTCCTTTTGTATCGTTGTAAAAATGATCTGGCACTTAAAGCCCTTATTGACTTGTCAGAAATTTATAAGGCCTGCGGTGAATCTGATAAGACTTTAAAATGCACGTCCCTTGCTTCCATCATTGCTGTCTCTAAACTTGAAAACATTTTAGCCCAGCGTCTTAATGATTATGAATTCTTTGGAATTGGTGATTTGCTTACTAAGTGCCAGCGTTACCCGGATATTGTAGTGTGGGGAAACGAAAACAACATCTGGAAGCTTTTCTGTAATTTTGCAGAAGCAGTGGCATACAATGGAAAGATTTTTTTTGCAAGAAATCTTCTGCGCATTTTGTCTGAAGATGAACCTGAAGAATACTGGCGCAAGTATGCTTCAGAACTTATGGTAAACGGCTTAATTGTAGACGGTAATATTAGAATTGAAGAGTAAGGCCTATGTAGCATTCTGTTTCCTTGCCGTCTCGCCAGGAACTGTCAAAGCCGTGCTTGCCGTCAAGTAATTTCTTAGAAAGATCAAAACCATAGCTTGCCCTTAATACATAGCTCTTCCATTTTTTAGGATATATTAAGCATTCAATGCCTGCTGTATAAATTCCTTCTTTGTAGTCAAATGTATTTTTTGTTCCCCAGTTGTCTAACAGGGCAATGTCTGTAAATGGTCCCAGCTGCATTTCAAAGTTCATGGCATTAAAAAAGCCCTTATGTTTTTCTCCTGCTGCACCAAAGAAACTTACCCAGTCCGTTGTTAAAATGTGGACGGGGAACTCAAGGTTAAGCACAATGGCAGAATTGGTAGTAAGTGCATAATTGTTTGCATCTACATTTATTCCCTTTGCAAAGTGGCATTCATCAGGTGCACCTCTTAAATAAGTGCCTATGGCATATCTTGTGTTGTGGCCGCAAAGAACCGTAAGGTTTAAGTTGGCACCTGCATTTTCAAAAGATTTAAAAAGCTTAATATATGCTTCTGCAGACGGAATTAAGCGTTTGTCTGTTTCGTCTTCGTGCAGGTCAAAGCCCAGGTATGTGCCTGTTTTAAAAGAATAGCCTGTCCTGAAGTTGTTGTTTTCTGCCCAGTCTATATGGGAAAAATATAATTCCTGACCGGGTTTTAAGACTGGTGTCTGGTAAAGGTCGCAGTTGTCTTCGTTTATGCCGTCCTTATCCCATTTTTTTTCTATGCTCACTAATGGCTTGTAGTAAACCGGTGTAGAAAGTCCTATGCTTCCAATGTTTAATGGTACTGCAATTTCACCATATTCAATAAAATAGAATTCATCATGGAACTTTAAATAATCAGTATCGCGCATTATGGACTGGCGTGCCGTAAAGTCAACTTCATGCTTTCCGTCTTTGCCAAATGGAACGCCAACCGTTACTCCTGTTGTATAAATTACATTTGGGAAGTCTTTTTCCGTACACCATCGGAAGTCTAATAAAGTGTCCCAGTGGTTTTTTGTTTTGCCAATGTAAAAAGGGTAGTTATAGTTAATGTTAAAGCCCGGTGTAAATCTTGAATATTTTGTCGGTTCTTCTTTGTCTCCGAATTCAAAAGTGATTCCTGCTTTTAATGGAGAAGCAAGTCCAAGAAAATTGTTGTCTTTTAATGCAAGTTCAAGTTCAGCACCTTTGTTGGAATCCAGCCCTGGTTTTGGAAAAATCAATAAGCTTGTAGAATCTTCAAAAGTATATTCTGCAATTATTTTTGCTGTTTCATCTTCCTGTGCTGATGTTTCGTAAGTGTAGGAAATATTTACTAAAAGCCTGGTGTTTTCAAGATTCTGCTTAACTTCTGCCAGATATGTTTCCAGTTCTTCTTTTGTTTCAAATTCATGGTCTTTCTGCAAGGGCGGTATGTTCTGAATTAGATATGCAGGTTTTGTTTTTCCTAAAGAATTAAACTTAATGTCTTTAAGACAATACTTTTCTGCAAAAACAAGAGCAGGCATGCAAAATAAAAATGCACAAAGAGAAAGACGTAATGCTGTAATTTTTTTGCGGAACAATTAGTATGCTCCCTTGCCAACTATAACAACACCAACAGTTTTAATTATAATCCAGATGTCAAGCCAGATGGACCAGTTCTGTATATAGTATGTATCAAGGTTTATTCTTTCTTCGTAGCCTGTATCACTGCGGCCTGAAATCTGCCACATGCCGCTTAAACCCGGTGTTACGGAAAGAACATATTCAGAAAACTGCTTGTATTTTGCAAGTTCCGGTTCTGTTACAGGACGGGGACCAACAAAAGACATCTGGCCTGTAAAAATGTTCCACAACTGCGGAAGTTCATCTAAAGAAGTCTTGCGCAAGATTTTGCCGAACTTTGTTACACGCGGGTCATCCGTAAATTTTCTGTCTTTTTCCCATTCTGCTGCGCGGACCGGGTCTGTTGCAAGTATTTCCTTTAGCCGTTCTTCTGCATCTATGCACATGGAACGGAACTTCCAGCATTTTAGTTCACTGTGGTTTTTGCCGACTCTTTTGTGTCCGTAGAAAACAGGACCAGGAGATGTAAACTTAACTATAAGGGCAATAATTCCTACAACAGGAAGAACAATGGGAGAAACTAAAATACAAATTGCCAGATCAATAAAGCGTTTTATAAATACTGAGCCGGATTTAGTCAGATAGTTTGTAGAAGAGAATCCAAGTATGCCGCCAAAATCCTTCATGTGCAAAGACATGTTTGTGTTCAGCTGATTTTTTGGAACACGGATTGTGTAGCGGTAATTTGCCTGAATAAGTTCCAGGCTTCTGTCGTAGCCGCAGATTATGGCAACTTTAATATTTAACTTTTCTATGGAAGAAACAATTTCCGGTGTACGCTCTTTTATTTCTATGCCTGCATAGGAATCGTCATGGAAAGGAGTATCTGTAATAATCAATACAGGTCTGTAGCCTAAATGCTTTCTTTGTGTCAGACGGTCTACAATGTCATAGCCCTGGTTTCCTTTGCTGTAAATGACTGCAGGAACACCCCACCATTTAAAACGGCTGTAAAGCCTGCGTCCGAATTCCCTTCCTAAAGGCAGAAGAACTGTTGCAAAAGGCCATGCAAGTATAAGGGCTGCTGCAATAGGAATAAAATCCCTTGTAGATTTAATTGTCATTAAGGCAAATGCTTCGCCGATTAAAGAAAAAAATGCACTTAAAGAAAAACGCTTGACTTCTTCTTCCGGTGCAAGCAAAATGCCAGGATAAAGTCCTGCTGCATAAAAAACTGCAAAAATGCCAGGCATAAAGATTATGTATTTTACAAAAGAGTTGAACTTAATCCATTCGTCGTTTATTGTGTTTACAATAAAAAAAGCAAGGCAAATGGAAAGCATAAAGGCAATGGCATCTACAAAAGCAAGGGCAACGCCGCTTATAAAAGAACTTGTTGATTTATATTGAGCCTTAATTGATTTTTCAAAAGGTGTATCAGCTTTTCTTGACATGAGTACATTTTATCATATATAGAAAAAAAAGTCATTAATGGATGATTTTTATAACTAAACGTTTATAAAAATTTTACTTTCTGAATTCCATTATATGCAGAATTGATTCTGCAGTATTTTTGTAACTGTAAATTTCTTTATAGTCACTGCTGAATTCCTTGTCTAAGGTTTCTGCAATTTTTTCTTTCAGGTCTATGCTGTCCTGACTTTTGAAAAATGTTACAGGCAGGTTTCCGTAAATTTCCTTAAATACAGGTATGTCAGAAATTACGGCGTTGGTTCCGCACTTTAATGCCTGCAAAGGTGGAATGCCAAACCCTTCGTAAAGTGAAGGCTGAACAAGAAGCTTTGCCTTGCACAGTAGGTTTTTTAATTCTTCATTCTGAACAAAGCCTGTAAAAGTAACGGCGTCTTTATAGTGGAAATTAATCTTTTCTATTTTTGAATAAATTGAATTGTCTTTTGAACGGAAATTTTCGTTGCTGCCAACAAGCATAAGCTTAACGTCAGGGCGTGACTGTAAAAGAATTCCAAAGGCATCCAGCAGAACAGAAAGTCCCTTGTGCTTTTTTATATTGCCTATAAAGATAATGTAGTTTTCTTTTTCCTTGCATGGAACCACATTGTTGTAGTAAGACGGAAGCCCGTTGTGCACGACATAAATATTTTTTCTGCACTTCAGGTTTGCAATTATTCTTTCCTTGCTGAACTCAGAAACTGTAAAGATTGACTTTGATTTTTTTACGGCACGCTTGTAGAAAAATTTCCTTATTAAAGTTCCTGCCTTGCCTGCAAGTCCTTTAACGTCTAAAAATACAACATCGTGGATTGTAGAATAAACGGGGATTTTTATTCCCCCCGGAATATTGCAGTAGGGTGTAAAATAAACATCGCAGTCATTTATTTTTTCAAGCTCTTCTTTAGGAAAGAAAAACATTTCCTTTATGCTGAAAGTTTTTACATTAGGATTGGAAAAATAAAATTCATGCTGGCTTTCTTTAAAATAGGGCAGAAGTTCATCAAAAAAAGTTCCTATGCCGCTTTTGCCGCTCATGCGCATGTCTACTGCAATTTTCATCATTACCTCTCAGCAACCTGTGCTAGTGTTTCATCAATTACTTCCTGAAATTCATTTCTGAATCTCTGGCTGCTGAAGTTTTGTGCATGGTTTACAATAGTTGCAGAATCAAACTTTCCTGCCTTTTCAAGGTCTTCAAATTTTAAGATGGCATCTTTAACGGATTCTGTTGTCTGTTCCTTAAAGAAAATTCCTGTCTTGTTTTCTGCAACTGTTTCAAGGGCACCGCCTTTGCCAAAAGCAATTACAGGCCTGCCGCATGCCTGGCATTCTACAGGAATAATTCCAAAATCTTCTTCTGCAGAAAAAATCATGGCACGGCACTTCTGTAAATAAACTTTTACTTCTTCGTCGCTGATTCTGCCTGTAAACTTTATGTCTGCATTTTTATATTTTGCTGCAAGGGCTTTTAGTTCTGCTTCCTGACTTCCGCTGCCGATTACTACAAGTTTTTTTCCAAGTTCGCCGCAGGCAGAAATGGCAAGGTCAACTCTTTTATAGTTTACGAATCTGCTGAATACTACATAAAAATCTTCAGGCGGCAGATTGTTTGCACTGAGCCTGTCTACGTCAACAGGCGGAAATACTACTTTAGCATCCCTGTTCCAGAATTTTTTAATGCGTTTTTTTATATAGGAAGAATTGGCAACAAGGGTGTTTATCCTCTGGCTTGAAATAAAATCCCAGATGCGGATTTTTGGCATCTGCAGTTTCATGAAAGTTCTTGTAAGAAAGCCGGAGTTTTTAAGATAGTCATAATACAAATCCCATGCGTAGCGCATTGGTGAATGAATGTAAGCAATATAGGCTGTATTTGGGGAAGTTATTACACCTTTTGCACAGCTGGAAGAACTTGCAATTACTAAGTCGTAGTCTGTTAAATCAAATTTCTCAAAGGCTTTTGGCATTAAGGAAAGAAACTTTGTGTAAAGTTTTGTTGCCATGGGTATTTTCTGCACAAAAGAAGTGTGAACTTTTTCTTTTGGAAAAATCTTTCCCATTTTTTTCTGGTCATAAACAAGGGTGTAAATGTCTGCGTCCGGATACATTTTAAGCATCTGTTCTACAACTCTTTCTGCACCGCCGTAATTAACAAGCCAGTCATGGACAATAGCAACTTTCATATTTTAATACCTGCCTATTTTATTTTGATAGAACTTTAAGCAATTCTTTTGCTGCATTCAAGTAAGTATATTTTTCAAGAACTTTTTCTGCACCTGTGGTTGGAATCTTTATAAGTTCCTTTAATTCTACATTTGTGTTGTGCGGGTCTATGTATACTGCCGATGTGCCGTAGATTTCTTTTAATGATGCAGCGTCAGAAATTATTATTTTTGCACCTGAAGAAAGGGCTTCCAATGGAGGAATGCCAAAGCCTTCGTAGTAACTTGGAAACAAAAATGCCGAACATTTTTCCATTAATGCCTTTACTTCTCCGTCAGAAACATAGCCCAGCATTATGATGTTGGATGCTTTTCCTAAGTCGCTGATGCTTGTGCTTTCCATGCCGGAGATTGTTTTGCCAGATACTGCAAAGGTTTCCTGCGGGTGTTTAGATGCATATTCCACAATCCACTTTAGGTTTTTTCTTTTTTGAAGTGAACCTAATGTAAAGTAGAATTCTTTTGTTTTAAGCACAGGAAATTTTTCAAAAATGCCTGAATCAGCCTGAATGTTCTTAAAATGATCCCAGCCGTTAGGAATTACAGATATTTTTTCTAAGGGAGTTTTATACCAGTAATTAATCCTTTCTTTGCTGAAATCAGAAACCGTTAAAACCTGTTTTGCGCATTTTGCTATGTTTCTGTAAGAAATCTGGCAGTAAAGCTTTATAAGAGTGTCTTTAAAAGAAATAAAATCCTTTGGAAAATCTTTTGCATAAACATCGTGAATAAAAGAATATCCGCAAAGTTTTCCCATGGGAGCTGTGTTGGAAAAATTAAGCCCTGCAGATTTTGTTTTTTTGCAGGCTGCAGCAAAAGTGCCCATGTCCCAGAAAGGAAAGCCGTGAATTTCTTTTTTGCTTTTTATAAGCTTTATGTTTTTATATTGGGGGATTACCTTTGCATTTGCCGGCACAAGAATTGAAATGTCTGCTTTTTCATCCAGCAGATTATCTAAGTTTCTGCATGTTTCAAAGGCAAAACGTTCAATCCCCGTAAGGTTGCGGCATAAAAAGTTTCCGTTAATAAGAATTTTATTCATAATAAATTATTTTGCCTTAAGTCTTGCCCAGTTGGAATCAACAAAGATATTATCCTTAACTGTAAACCAGCTGTCTTCAGGTACCGTGTAATAGTAATTGCTTTTGCTGTGGTAAACCATAAAAAGGTTTGCAGTTGTTACTATAACGCCGTCTTTCTTGTTATCCATATTAACCGGGTTTCCTGTAAATGGATTTACAGGATTTTCAACAATACTCTTTAAGGCAAGGGCAGGCACGTCTGCATTGGTCATAAATTCGTTGCTTACGGCAAATGGTTCTGTTGTATTAAAATCTTTTACTAAAAGTACAGGATTTAAATGGTCTTTTGAATATCCGTCTTCCAGATTTTGCGTTGTATAGTTTTCTTCACCTCTGCTGCCGATACCATGGTCAGAAACAACAATGATTCTGGTGTTGTCATAAACATGGTTTTCTTTTAGGAAAGTAACAAAGTTAGAAACCTGCTTTAACGCCATGGTGTCTATAATGTAGGCATTGTCTGCCTTTTTAGAAATTTTGCCGGACAGTGGAAGATTGTACATAGAAATATCTTCATTGGAATGGGTGCATTCATTGGTAATGATTGTAAGGGTCGGTTTTTCTGAACTTACATCAGTAATTTTAGGCATATAATAAAGCAAAGAAAACCAGTCCGGAAATGAACTTGAAGATTTTGGAACGCCGTTTTCCCACCAGGTTCCTTTATTGTATATAGCTCCTCTTAATGGGGACGGCGTAATTCTGAATAAACTTGTCCAGAAAAGGTTTCTGTTAAGAACGTGTGATAAAGACATTCCTTTATATTCCGGAAGAAGAACTTCTCTTTTAAAATCTCCTGTATATTTGGAAAGAAGATTAATTCCGCGTATATTTGGGTAATTATCAACAATTTCTTTTTTATCTGAATCATAATAGGAAATAAAGCTCATGTCAGAAACATAACTAGCGTTGGCCCATGAAATATCAGAAAGGGTAGCATTAAAGCCTGCCTGTTCCGTTAAAATCCTTGGCATTAAAAGTATGCCCTGATTCAGTTTATCTTTTATTAATTCATCTTTTCTTTTGTTTAATTCATATGGAGTATTGTCATAGCCGCCATAAACAGGGGTTGCACCCATTAAAGTGTGTCCGTTAAAGGAAACGCAGTTAGGGTAGTATGTAAAGCCCGTTAAATTTTCTTTAATGTCTTTCTGTTCACTTAAAATCTGATTAACATAAGCAGAAGCAAAACGGTCAAGCATAAAAATTACTACATTCTGCTTGTCTTTAGAAAGATTAAATTTATATTTAGAAGATTTGTCGTCAATCTGCGAGCTTACTTTATTTTCAAAGTCTTTGTATTCCTTAGAAATTGAATTTACGTTTATTACAGAAATTACAGCCAAAGAACAGGTTAATAAAGCAAAAAATCCTGTTAAAATTTTTGGCTTTGTAAATTTAATTACAAATGCTACGGCAAAAACAGAAACAAAAATTACAAGAACATTAAGTGCCATAAACAAAACAGAAGGGTATTTAAAGCCGTCTATAAGCTTTAATGTTTCGTCCATGGAACCATAGCTGCCTACAAAAATAAAGGCATTTATTAAAGCACCTGCAAAAATAGCAGAATATGCAACGCTCAATATTGTCTGAACTTTTTCTTTAAATAAAAAATAAACGCATGTAGGCCAGAAAATTACAAGTCCAAAACTAATCCAGAAAGAAGAGTGTAGGAAAGCAACCGGGTTTGTATAGTTATCTATATTGCTGAATTCCTGCACTGAACTTGAAATCAAACCTGAAGGCAGGGCAAGTCCGCACAAAAAAGTAAGGCCGAGTTCTGCAGTTAAAAAAAGTGCAAAACGTTTTTTAGAGTCTGTATAAATCTGGCTGAAGAAATTTTTTATAAGCCAGTTAATTCCCTTTAAATAAACCGGAATAGGAATAAGTGCCCAGATAAAAATTGTTGCAATCAGTTTAAGCTTAAATGATGCTCTGTGGAATACAAACAGCAGATAAATGCTCAGGAAAACAAGAAGCACTACCATGCAGTAATAAAAAGACTTTATGGGGTTTTTCATCTTGTAAAAAATATTCTTTACAAGGCTGAAAATATTGTTCATTGTCCAGTAAAAAACCAAACCTGCAGGACTGTTATATAGAACAATTAAAAAAAGTGCTGCCATTCCGTATATCTGAATCTTTTCTCTTGCACCATGACCCTTAGAATAAATTGTTCCGGAAATACAGTTGATTAAAGTCATTGCAATTGGAAGTATGTTTATGGCAAATCCGCCAATAGAAAAAATAGCATCCGGTTTGCCCATGTCTTTTATAAGCAGAAAAGATTTTCCCTGTAAATCCGGCAATGAAGAAAGAATATGGTATGCTGCAAAAAAGAACGGAATCTGAATTAAAATGCCAAAACTGGAACGCAGTGCCATAATCGGATGATAGTGATTTTGCCTGTAATAGGTGGAAAGAATCATGTACTGTTCATCGCCCTTAAAAACCTGTTTAATCTGGTTTACATTGTTCTTCATTTTAGCCTGAATGTTGCGTTCTGTTTCCTGCCAGCTTTCTGCAACAATATATAATGGAAGGCATAAAAGGGTAACAGTCATGCTTACGCCAACAAGTGCAATGCCCGTGTTGTCAAAGACTTTATCAAACAGTATGTAGGCAATTTCTATCAGCTGGGAAATAGGCCCTAAAATCATATTGTAAAGAACAGTTCCAAGATTCATTTGTAAAAAATTCCTGCGTTTTCATAAATAAAGGGATGTTAAAAAAGTGTTTATGAATAAATTACTTTTTAACACCCCTTTGCTTTACTGAATTAGATTCAAAATTTATTTGCCTAAAAATTCTTTTATAAGGCCTACAACTTTTTCCATTACTTCTTTTCTGTCAAGAGTAACTCTCATGGCAAGGTTGCTTCCCTCTGTCCACAGACGCACAAGGTATCCGTTTTTCTGAAGGTAGTCTTTCAAAGCCTGTGTATCAATATTCTTAAAGTGAATGAAAACAAAGTTTGCATCGCTTTCAAAAGCCTTTACGCCAGAAAGCTTGTTCATTTCTTCTATAAAATAATTGCGGCTTGCAGTAATATCTTTAAGAAGGTTTTCGTAATATGCCTGGTCTTTTAAGGCAGCAACGGCCATTTTGCGGCTGATGTTGTTTACGCGGAACGGGTTTACGTCCAGACGGAATACCTGTTTTGCCATAGGATTACAGATACCGTAGCCAACGCGCACACCTGCAAGGCCATAAAGCTTAGAGAATGTGCGGCTGAAAACAACATTGGAATATGTATGGAGCAGGTGAACTACATCATATTTTTTAGGACTGAAACCAAGGTATGCTTCATCTACAATGACAAGGGAAGCTGGGTTTTCCTTAATGATTGTTTCAAGATCACGAGGATTAAGGAATGCACCTGTAGGGTTGTGCGGTGTTGTAAGGATTATGATTCTTGGTGTAATTGTACGTGCCTTTTCGCGCAGACCATCTACATCAAATTCATAAGTCTTGTCTCCGGCTTTTACGTCGTAGTATGCAGCCTTTGCCATTCTAAGTTCAACAACAGACTTGTAGTAGTTCCATGCAGGAGCAGAAATTAAAACTGTATCGCCCTTGTTTAAAACCAAAGTCATGATTGTCTTGATTACGTCTGAAGATCCTGAATGAATTAAAATACTTTCTGTTCCGATTTCTTCTTTTTTAGAAATTTCTACTGCCAGCTCATCTTCACGTGTAAGGTCATAAAGCATTACATCTTCGTAAGTTGCATTGTGCAAAACTTCCATACACTTTGGGCTTGGTTTAAAGAGGTTTTCGTTTACATGAAGTCTGCCTGTAAACTGTTCTGTTGCAACAACTGAATATGATTTTGTATCTGCATAGTTAGAAAGATAGTTAAGACGGATTGTCTGATTTTCCATTTCTTCTTCTGCAATGAACTGTTCAACAAAATCCTTAAATCCAGGATAAAATTCAATGATTTCTTCTGTTGTATCAAATTCCTTGCAGTCATCTTCCTGACGCTGCATTATTTTCATTTTTAGCTGGTCAATGTGCTTTGCATAGAAATGATCCCAGAGCATGTATTTCATTTCAGGATCATAATATTCTTTGACCATGAGTTCCTTAAACTTAGCAGAAAAATCCCTGTTCCAGTATGCTTCACCGATTACATACCAGCCGTTTTCTCCGCCGCGCTTAAGTTCTGTAATGTAGCCGTTTTCGTCGTAAGACTTTGCAAAATCTTCGTTTATGAATTCATCGCTGAACTTTGCTGCATAGTAAGAGTCGTAAACATATTCTTTATAAACATTGTGTGCAAACCAGTTGTCGCTGCAGCAGATGTATGTGTTTTTTAAATAATCCTTTGCGGCATAAATGGAAGAAGTATTGTTTTTTTCTTCCCATTCAGTATTTTCAATTACGATAAGGCCAGGATATTTTTTAGCCATTTCGTAATACTTTTCTTTTTTGTATCCTACAACAAGAATAATTTCATTAATGCCTACGTCTTTAAGCTGTTTAATCTGGCGTTCAACCATGGTGTCGCCTTTTATTTCAAAAAGACCTTTTGGCAGATAGTTTGAAAGCGGCATGCAACGACGGCTACGACCTGCTGCCATGATGATAGCATTGTCTACCTTATAAGGCTTGAGTGCTTCATATCCTTTGTCTGTTACTTTTCCGTCTTTTAATAGACCCGCATCCTGGCAATGAGATATTGTCTCCATATCAAAATTGCTGATGCTGTTGTTTTTATGAACTGCATAAAGCAGGTCAAATTCCTTTTCTGTCATTGCAGAACCTCCTTTCAAATATAAAAACTGTATTAAATACAGCAAGTTGCATTATATAATAGTTTCTAGTCCTTAAACAATGGTGACCAATTCTCTGTTACATAAATGTCATCATGGACTGTAAACCATTCTTCATCCTGAACATTCCAGCCGGATTTGTTCCTTATTCTTGTTGACTGGGAACTTGCTACATCAATTTTAATCCAGTCGTTTTTGTTTTCCTTTTTAAGCGGTTTATTAGTAAAAGGATTAATCTGTTTTTCCGGCGCCACAATGCCTTCTGTTGCAAGATATGGTGTATCTGCATTGCACATAAAGGTATTGTCAAAAACAACAGAACCTGTTGAATTAAAATCCTTTTCCATAAGTGTTGCAGTAACCTGGCTCTTATCAAGGCCAGGAATATTGTTTACAAGCTGTTTGCATGGAATGCCTGTCCCATGGTCTGAAACAATAATAATCCTTGTATTGTCGTAGACATCATTTGCCTTCAGGTATTCTATAAATCTTTTATATTGCCTGAAAACTGCAACCATGGTTGAATAGTGGGAATAACTTACTGCATTCATTCCTTCAAAGTCGCCTTTATTGTATTCAACAGGCTTAAATCCGTCTAAAGAAATAGGAATAGATTCATGAACAACTTCATTGTCTATGCTTATAAAGGAATTTTCCTTTGAATCTGTATCAAACATCTGCGGCAGATAGTCCAGTTCTGAATAATTGTCAATAAACCTTGCAAGACCGTCGTTGTAATAATCGAAAGACGTCCAGTAGTCGTTGTGATAAATAAAACGGCGCAAATAGGGCGGAACAATTTTAAACAGGCTGAACCATATAAAGTTTCTTTTTATGTCATGTTCAAGATATTCTGTTTTCTGAACATTGTTTTCCTTATACCATAAATCGCTGTAAATGCCTCTTGTTTCTGCACGGACAACATAGCCATCATCCTTATACATGTCCGTTACAGGGTATTCAAGATAATTTTCGTATGGCAGGCCAGAAACTGTAACAGAGAAACCTGCTTCATGGAAAAGGCGCGGCATTGTTAAAAGTGCTTCGTTATGTTTTTTCTGCAAAGGTTCATCTTTTCTCTGCATGATTTCCCACGGTGTATAATCGTAGCCGCCATAAATGCCAGGTGTTCCGATCATTGTACGCGGACCGCAGGAAACCGTATTGCGGTATAATGTAAAGCCGCTTAAGGCTTCTTTAAATTCAGGATAATCTGTTAAAATCTTTTCTGCATAAGGAAGGAAGAATCTGTCCTGCATTATTACAATTACGTTTTTACCTGTTTTAGATAGGTGGTAAGATTTTTCAATTTCTGTTTTTGGAACAGGCGGCGTCATCTTGTGATATTCCTTTCCAATAAAGCAGATGTTTTTAATGCAGATTATAAAAAGGGCAGCGGTTGTAAGGGCAAGAACCGGCTTTAATATTTTCCTTGCATATTTAGTCAAAACTACAACAGCAGCAACACCTGCAATCATGGCAGAAAAATTTAATATAAGTGCAGCAATTGTTGATTCAAAACGCTGCGGTGTCATGAAAATAAGTTCCGGCAAAATTGGACCGTAATCTTCAGAAAAGCACAGGCAGTTAATTAAAGCCAGGGCTGCAAGAACTGAAAAAATAAGAACCATGCTTTTTTTAACTTTGTCTGAAAATAAATTAAAAAAGCATGACGGCCACAAAAGGCAGAAACCTGCAGCCTGAAAGAATGTGTATCTCAAAAATACAAAAGGAGAATTTACTTTTTCTACAAAGCAATACTGTTCCGGCTCACTTTCCATTAAGGTTGACGGAATAAAAAGCCCTGTAAGAATAAGTAAAACAGAAGCAGGAATTAAAAAAGAAGTAAATGAAACCTTTTCTTTTGGGTTAAAGATAAAATCTATAAACCTGCTCCAGAGTTTTGCAATAAACGGCATTGCAGGAAGAATAAGTGCAAAAATAATTACAAATACTTTATGTTCAGTTTCAAGACCGTGTAATACTGTAAATGTTGCGCCTAAAAGCAAAACAGAAATACAGCATACGATAATATACAAAACTTTCTTAGGGTTCTTTAACTTATAGAAAATATTCTTTACAAGGGAAAGAATATTGTTCATTGTCCAGTATACAACTAAGCCGGCAGGACTATTATATAGAAGAATTAAGAAAACTGATGCACAGCCGAAAATCTGAATCTTTTCCCTAATGCCGTGACCTTTAGAATAAATAATTCCGCTGATAACATTAATTAAGGTCATCAGTATTGGAAGGATGTTAACGGCAAAACTGCCTATATAAAAAGTTGCATCCGGGTTTCCAAAATCCTTAATAAACAAAAAAGGCACACCCTTTAAGGATTCCAGGTGGGAAAGAAAAGTATATGCAGAAATAAAAAACGGTATCTGAATCAAAAGGCTGAAGCTTGAACGCAATGTCATTAATGGATGATAATGATTCTGCCTGTAATAGGTAGAAATAATCATGTACTGTTCGTCACCTTTAAACACAGATTTAATATTGTCTATTGTAGGCTTCATTGCTTTCTGTATATTGCGTTCTGCTTCTTCCCATTTTTCTGCAACCATATAAAGTGGAAGAGTGCAGAGGGTAACAACAAAGCTCAGGCCTATAACGGCTATTCCCTGATTTTCTGTAATTTCAAAAAACAGTGTATAAAAGAATTCAAGAATCTGAATTATTGGAGTAATTATCATTGTAAAAAGAAAATTCATAAACTAGTTTCCTTTTTCTGTCATAAACTTGTAAACATTTTCTCCGGCAGTGCCAATGTGTTCCCATGCTTCATTTTTTGCAGCATGCCTTAAATCTGCAAGTTCCTTGCTGTCACTGGCATTTTCTATAACTTCCTTTATATTGGCAAACTGGCTTTCGTTAAGTTCAATGCCGAATTTCTTTACTGCATTTACCTGCCATGGCTTTTGGCCCGGCACATACCAAGCATCATACATCCTTAAATCCATGTCGCCGTTTACATACATAACAGGCTTGTCGCAAAGGAATGTATAGTCGTAAATAATACCAGAGAAGTCTGAAATCATAATGTCTGCTTTTTTCATGGAATAAATGTTGTCGCTTTCGTAATCCCAGATCAGGTTTGTCTTGTCCGAATATTTTGCAGTAAGGCGGTCAAGCATTTCTTTTTCGCTTATTTTTGACTGCGGGTGCGGACGTACAATAACGTTCCAGCCTGTGGCAAGCAGAGGATCAAGAAGTTTTTCACCATAGCGGGAAAGTATGGCGCTTGGTCCCCAGCTTGGAGAAAGCAGTACTGTAAATTTATGGTTTTCTTCTGCAGGAATTTTTTCTATTCTTTCCTTGTAAACGTCAAGATAAGTGCAGCCTACAGAAACAATTTCCTTTTTACTTATGTTTCTGTGTTCTTCCAGATAGCGCACGTCTGCTTCCTTGTACATACCCGTAACAAGAACACTGTCAAAATAGTCAAGACCGAACATCCTGTACATGGTAGCATCACCTACAGAATGTTCCAGGTGTGCATAGTGCTTTACGTTTTTGCTGCGCTTCCACTGGTAAACATTAAGTCCAGGAGTAGTTGCAACTAAAACATCTGCAGAAAGAAGATTAAGTTTTGCAAAGGCAGTATTTCCTTCCCCGATATACTGAGGTGAAACAAATTTATAGTTACACTTAAAGACCGGGTCTTCCTTGTAAGAAGTAAAGTATGCAACTTCTGTCTGATGGTTTTCAAAGGCATCTAAAACAGGCTTAAAGACGTTCCAGTATCTTTTGTCTTCATTATAGATTACATATTTATGGGCAACATTGTCTGCCGTGCCTTTTTTGCCTGTAAAAAGGAATTTTAATTTAAGCCACAATGCCCTTGCAAGAAAGTAAACTGTAGCCAATGCTCCAATTAAAATAGAAAAGAGCATGCTTCCCGTGCCAGGGTCAATGTATAAAAAATTTAAAATCATTTTATTTTCCTTTATTTAGTCTCTTGAATATAAGTCTCTTGTGTAAACTTTGTCTTTAACGTCTGCAATGTCTGCACTAAGGCGGTTTGCAATGATTACGTCACATTCTTTTTTGAATGCGTCCAAATCCTTTGTAACTTCAGAATTAAAGAAATCTGTTCCGTTAAAAGTTGGTTCATAGATTATGACAGGAATACCCTTTGCCTTAATGCGCTTCATGATTCCCTGTATTGAACTCTGGCGGAAGTTGTCGCTGTTGGCCTTCATTGTAAGGCGGTAAACACCGACAACCTTAGGCTTTTTAGAAATTATCTGGTCTGCAATAAAGTCCTTTCTTGTGCTGTTGGAAGCAACAATGGCAGAAATTAAGTTTTCAGGAACGTCCTTAAAGTTTGCCTTAAGCTGCTTTGTATCTTTTGGCAGGCAGTAACCGCCGTAACCGAAAGAAGGGTTGTTGTAATAGTCCCCGATTCTAGGATCCAGGGAAATGCCTTCTATAATTGATTTTGTGTTTAAGCCACGGCTTTCTGCGTAAGTGTCAAGTTCATTAAAATAAGCAACGCGCAGGGCAAGGTATGTGTTTGCAAAAAGTTTAATTGCCTCTGCTTCCGTGCAGTTAGGTATAAGAACCGTAACTTCTTTTTTTATGGCTCCTGCCTTTAACAGGGAAGCAAATTCTTCTGCCTTTGCCTTAAGTTCCGGCTTTTCTTTAGGATAGCTTACAACAATGCGGCTAGGGTAAAGGTTGTCGTAAAGGGCATGGCCTTCACGTAAAAATTCCGGACTGAAAATAATGTTCAGTGCAGGGTAAAGTTTCTGTAGTCCTTCTGTGTAGCCTACGGGAATTGTAGATTTTATTACAACCGTAGCTTTTGAATTCATGCCTTTAAGTATGTCAAGAACTGCTTCTATGCTTGATGTGTCAAAGAAGTTCTTGTCCGGATCGTAGTTTGTAGGCGTAGAAATTATAACAAAGTCTGCATCTGTATATGCAGAAACGGCATCTGTTGTTGCCGTAAGGTTAAGTTTTTTTTCTGCAAGGTATTCTTCAATTTCTTTGTCTATGATAGGAGATTTTTTATTATTAATAAGGTCTACTTTAGACTGAATAATATCTACAGCCATTACAGTGTTGTTTTGTGAAAGCAAAATGGCGTTGGAAAGACCAACATAACCTGTTCCTGCTACTGCAATTTTCATTTTTTACGTCCTTGAAAATGTTAGGTTCTGCCATTTTAGCACTTTTTATTCAGTAAATCTATACTATAACATCGTTAAATCTTTTCCATTTCTGCCGTATACCATTCAAGGCGTTGGTCCAGCCATCTGACTAAATATTCAAATTCTGCCTGATAGTTTCTTCTTTTTAACCAGCCCGGAGCATGAGGCCACTTCTTTTTGCCGAAAGACCACCATATCCTGTAATTTAATTTCAGGGAACTCTGGTATTCCATAAACTCATTTTTTATCCATTCCCTGTAGTCTTTCAATTGCGGCAGTGTTTCAAAGTACCGTTTTTTTACGGCTTTCTTGAAATTTTCATTTTCCCAGAGTTTCTGGAACCAGCCTCTTGAAAGGGTAATATGGCCGTATGTTTTTTCTGCATTGTGCCAGCTTACGTTTCCAAAGGCCAGGTCAAAGTCCCATGCCGGACCCATGTAAAACCTGTGGTTGTTTGAATTCCAGTAAATGAAGCAGCTAGCCTGGAATTTAGAATCGTGGTTCTGGGAAAAATCATTTACTAAAAACCAGTCCACAAAGGAATCCAGATCAATAATTTTTCCAAGTTTGTCTTCCGTAAAATCAAGGCCACTGAAAATTATGTCTTCAAGTGCCTGAATCTGGTGATGCCATGCCTTGTATATTGTTTCGTCTTTTTTGGGTGAACGGATAGAAAAGGCATATCCTCTTTTTGTCCTGAAGTTATAGTCTTTGTCCATGCGTGAATTAGAGCATGCAAGAAATGAATCTGGACCGCAGTATTTGCCCAGCCTGTCATCTTCCATTTCTATTTTTTCTACAAGCTGATACATGCCTACGTATTTTTCATTTAAGACAAGGTTTACAAAGCGACTTTCAGGGTGCCATAGACCTCTGTTCCAGATGTCAGTATAAAGGTGCTCTGCATAACTGTTTCTTAGCATGGTTTTATCTGCACCGTTGGCAAGGAGAATCCATTTTTTACCGGAAGGCATGCCGCATAGGGGAGCATCTTCATTTAATTTTAACAGATAAGGCTTTTTTACAAGTTCACGGGTTTCCCAGGTTGTGTTGCCGTGTCCGCGGATTTTGCATTTGCCGCTGAAGTCGCCAAGTTTATATTCCGCCTTTCTGTATTCTGTTTTGCTTTTTATAAGCTTATGATTTTCCGTATTAATCTGAAGAACAGGAAGATTAAGTTTGCTGAATTTTTTTGCAGTAAGATGGTTTTTTGCACCTAAAAAAGCAAGGCAAGCCATGGTTGCAAGCAAAATACCATAAGTCAATATTTTCTTCATGGCTTTAGTTTTAGCATATTTTGTTATTTTCCTAAAGTATTTTAATTTTTAAAATAACATTATATAAATAAATATGTGTTATTAAAATATTAAAAATCAAATTTTATTGAAAATTTACAATTAAAACTATAAAATCCTGCTAATGTTCAGGCACGAGTTCAAATACATTTCTCCAGAATCCATTCTCACACTAATTCAGTCTCGTGTTAAAGTTATTTTACAGGCAGACAGTCACGCCGTAAACGGAATCTATGCCATAAGAAGCCTTTACTTTGACGACATGTATTCCAGCTGCTATAAAGAAAACGAAGACGGCACAGACCCAAGGGAAAAGTTCCGCATAAGGATTTACAACTGTTCTTTAGACCGTATTTCTCTGGAACTTAAGCAGAAGGAAAGTTCCAAGACACACAAGATAAGCTGCCCATTAAGCAAGGAAGTTTTGTTCACTATTATGGAAGGAAAGATTCCTGCCATAAAAGATGAAAGCCCTTATTTGTTAAAGAAACTTATTGCAAGAATGCACTTTTCCATGATGCGCCCTGTCTGCATTGTTGCCTACGAAAGGACGCCTTTCATTTATAAGACCGGCAACGTGCGCATTACCTTTGACAGGAACATAAGAAGTTCATCTAATGTAGAAGATTTTTACAATCCTGATTGTGCATTCCGCCCGGTGCTGGATTCAGGTACAAACATGATGGAAGTAAAATACGACGAACTTCTGCCGGACCATATTGCAAATGTTATGGAAACCAGCCTGCTTAAGCAGAGTTCTTTTTCTAAATATTATCTGTGCCGCAAGTATAATACACGCAGCACTATTTTATAATTAAAAACAAAAGAGAGGTTAGTGATGACAACTTTCAAGGACGTATTAAAAAGATCATTTATTCAGGGATTTTCCCGCTACGACATGACCCCTGAAAACATTTTAATGGTTTTTATTATTTCATGTATTTTTTCTGTTTATCTGTTTTTTGCATACAGGCTTTTGACACGCAAAACTTTCTATTCAAAAAGCTTTAATGTTTCCCTTGCCGTAATCAACCTTATTACTGCAGGAATTATTTTAACAATGCAGTCTAACGTAGTTGTTTCTTTAGGTATGGTCGGTGCCCTTTCTATCGTAAGGTTCCGCACAGCCGTAAAAGACCCTATGGACCTGGTCTTTCTTTTCTGGTCTATAAGCACGGGTATTATTACGGGAGCAGGACAGGCAGAAATTGCATTTGAACTTTCTTTTGTAGTAACCGTTGCCCTTATTGTGTTTAATAAAATCCCTGTTGCAAAAGCACCTAAGATTCTTTTAGTAAGCGGTTCCGGCTACGATGTAGAAAAAGAAGTCATGGATGCAGTAAAAAAGTTTTGCAAGATTTTTACGGTAAAATCAAGTGCCTTTGCCAACGGCAGGACAGATTTAGTTGTTGAAATCCGCACGGAAAACAACGAAGAGCTTGTTAAGGAAATCCGCAGTTTAAGCAACGTAGATTCTGTTTCCTTGCTTAAGCACGACGGTGAAGTTACGTATTAAATTTATCGTTTAAGTTTTTTTCCCAGTTTTCTTATTCCGCCAACAATGCTTTCCATGGCATTGAAAAGAGGCGGAATTTTTTGCTTTATGTCTGCAAGGGTAAAGACCAGTGGAGACTGCATTATGCCTACAATACGGCTGTCGTTTACGATATGCACTTTGTTAAACTGAAACTTAGGTTCCTTTATCATTGCCATAATTTCTTCCGTCAAGGTGCCTCTTTCTTTTATTTTATTCTGCAATGCTTTGTCTGCAAGCTTATAATATGGTACATAATTTTTGCCGCTGAACTCAGAAGAATAATAGTGAATTATTTTTGCATCCTTTAAAAAGGCAAGGCCGCCGTGGCTTGGCTGGCAGTTCCACTTGCCGTCTAAATGCTGCATCTTTAAGCCTGTTCGGTAATTTGCTTCGTTTAATGCGCTCTGGTCGTGGAAGTCGTGCTTCTGGTAGGCTGAATATTTCCACACTTCATTCCATGACTTGAACAATGCCTTAGAAACGTCTCCTTTTTTTGCAAGAATTACACCGCCGTTTATGTTGCATTTTGCCGCTTCCGTTCCATGAAAGCCAAGCTTTTTGTCGCGCTCAATAAAATATTTCTGGTGAATGTGCTCGTCCAGCATTACGTGACCGTCTAAAATGCCTGCCGTTTCAAAAGGGCAGTTTTCAATTTCAGACAGGTCTCCTGCAATAATAGTATCGCAGTCAATGTACAGGAAATCGTCGTCCACATAATCCGGAATGGAAGTTTTAATTAAGCGGGAACGTTCAACATTGGAAACTTTATCATCAAAATCAACAGAAATTATTTCCGACGCAAAAGAAGCAAGTTTTGTGCGTTTGTTTTCTTCCGTAAAAGTTGCCTTAGTGCCGGAATCCACAAGCACAACGGTACGTGCATCAGGCATGTAAAGGCGCAGGCTGTATAAAGACATTAAAGCCTGCTCGTAATACAAATCCTTTGGGGAAGAAACTAAAACGTAAACATAAGTCATAAATGCTCCGGTTATTTATAAAATCCCTTGTACCATTTTGCAAAATTTGCAAGGCCTTTTTCCAGCGGCGTTGCAGGCTTAAAGTTAAAGTCTTTCTGCAGTTCCGTAACGTCGGCAAAAGTCTGGTAAACGTCTCCCGGCTGCATAGGTAAAAATTCCTTTTTGCCAGGTTCCTTTATAATGCCTTCTGCAATAAGGCATTTTTCAAGGGTTTCTACAAAGTAGAGCAGGCTTTCAGGCTTGTTGTTGCCGATGTTGTAGATTTTATATGCTGCACCGTCTTCCGTTAAATCCGGTGTTTTCTGCATGATGTTTTCTATGCCGGTAACAATGTCGTCAATGTAGGTAAAATCACGGTACATATCGCCATTGTTGTAAATCTGAATAGGTTCTCCCTTAACCAGTTTCTGCGTAAACTTAAAATAAGCCATATCCGGCCTGCCCATTGGTCCGTAAACAGTAAAGAACCTTAAGCCAGTAGCCTTAATTCCGTAAAGCTTGCAGTAGGCATGGGCAAAAAGTTCGTTGGACTTTTTAGTTGCAGCGTAAAGGGAAACAGGATTGTCTACCTTGTCTTCCGTAGAATAAGGAACTTTTTTGTTTGTTCCGTAAACACTTGAAGAAGAAGCAAAAACCAGATGTTCAACAGGATGGTTTCTGCATGCTTCAAGAATATTGTAGAACCCGATTATGTTTGAATGAATGTAGGCATCCGGGTTTGTAATTGAATAGCGCACGCCTGCCTGTGCAGCAAGGTTTACGACAAAGTCCGGCTTATGCTGAACAAAAAGATTTTCTATTGTTGCCTTGTCAGCAATGTCTCCTTTTACAAAAACAAAATTGCTGCCAAAGGTGTTGAGCATCTTTAAACGTTCGTCTTTTAATTTTGTATCGTAATAGTCTGTAATGCAGTCAATGCCTACAACCTTAATGTTTTTGTTCTGGCTTAGCAGACGCTGTGCAAGAAAACAGCCGATAAAGCCGGCTGCACCAGTAATAAGGACTGTTTTATTTTCTAAAGAAATGTTTGTCATGATGGATATTACCCTTGTTTCTACTGCAACTTCTGAACTAATGCCCAGATTGCTGCGGCAGAATTAAAGTTTTCTGGAACAATGTCTTCTGCTCCGATTTCAATGTCAAATTCTTCATTTAACTGTGTAATAAGCTGAACGATATCAAAAGAATCAAAAATCTTATTGTCAATAAGTGCTGTTTCTTTTTCAAAGTCAACTTCCGGTTTTGCTTCCTTTAAAATTTCCAGTAACTTGTCCATAATAATCTCCTATATTTAGTATAATAGTTAATGTCACCCTGAACTTGTTTCAGGGTCTATATTGCTTAAACAATACAGATGCTGAATCAAGTTCAGCATGACGTATTCATAAAAAATTATAACTGTTTCTTTAATTCAACCCTGTCAATTTTTCCATTTAAATTGATAGGCATTTTTTCAAGCTTTTCTTTCTTGTTTGGAATCATGTATTCCGGAACAGTGTTCTTGATTGCATCAATAATCTGCTGACCTTCAATGTTTCCGGTGTAGAACAAAACTATTTTTGACTTTTCCGTGTCGTAAAGGCAGCAGTTCTGTTCAACGCCTTCAACGGCAGAAACGGCAGTTTCAATTTCTCCAAGTTCAATTCTGTGGCCCATGTGCTTTATCTGGAAGTCCTTTCTGCAGTCATACATGATTTCGCCTTTATCGTTGTAATGAACAACGTCTCCGGTTCTGTAGATGATTTCATTGTAAACTGTATTCAAAGGATTCTGGACAAAAGCAGCCTTTGTTTTTTCAGGGTTGTTGTAATAGCCCAAAGAATTGCACGTTCCGCGGACGCAGAGTTCGCCCTTTACATCCGGCGTATCAGGTGAAACATATTTATCATTGTCATCAAGAACGATAATGTCTGTGTTCTTGCAAGGGAAGCCTATAGGCAGGCTTTCGTTGTCATCAAATTCCCTGTCTACAATATAATATGCACATACGTCAGTAATTTCTGTAGGACCGTAAAGGTTTGCAAAAAGTGCATTGGGGTAAGACTTTCGCCATACGTTGAGCTGCTTATTGGGCATTACTTCTCCACAGAACAAAATCTTTTCAAGGGTCGGAACCGGGAACTTATCAACTGCCTTTAAGTTTGCCATGATGCAAAGGGCCGACGGAACCCAGAAAATTGTATTTACCTTGTTTTCGTTAAGGAAGCCGAAAAGATTTTTTGGCAGCATAAAGAATTTCTGCGGAATAATGTAACAGGTTGCACCGTTTTTCAATGTCTGGTAAATGTCCAGAATTGAATTATCAAAATAGAATGGTGCCTGTTCACCGAAAACTGTTTTGTCGCTTATGTTAAAAGTTTCAGTAACCCATTCTGCATAATCAATAACTGCTTTCTGACAGATGATTACGCCTTTTGGCGTTCCTGTTGAACCTGAAGTAAACAGAACATAGAGAACATCAGTATCAACAACTTTTGCAAGGGTTTTATCTATTGAATTTCTGTCAGAAAACTGCTTCATCAAGTCTTCGTAAAGGACAATCTGTGTGCCGCCTGCAAAACTTTCAGTGCCTTTTTTGTGTTCTTCGTCCGTGATAATGATTGAAGGCTTTAATGTTTCAATGATTTTTTCTACGCGGCTTGAAGGCATGCTTGTGTCTATCGGCGTGTAAAAATTGCCGCTGTAGGCAGCACCCATAAAGCAGGAAATTACTTCAACAGATTTTTCCAAATAAACAACAACCGGGCTTTTAAAAATGCTTTTATTTATTAAGTCCTGGGCAATAAGCATGGATTCTGTCTGAAGCAGCTTAAATGTTATTTTCCTTTTTTCATCAGCAAAGGCAATTTTTTCAGGAAATACTTCTGCTGAATGGTCTAAATAGTCTGTAACTAAACGTGTCATACGAACAAATATTATAAATTAAACTATTTATTATTTCTATAGTTTTATGGTAAATTAGTGTTTACTTATGAAGATTTGTTTTAAAGTTTGTTTATTTGTTATTATTTTCTTTGTTTTATCTTTGGGCCTTGCCTTTTTCCTTAAAGATGATGCCAATTCCTATTCAAGGGCTTTGACTCATAGCTTTTACAAACAGGACAATATTGACATTCTTTTCTGCGGTGCTTCTCATGTTTCCCACGGAATTGATACAAGGGTTTCTGACCTTAAGTTTAACTGCAATACTTTTAATGCAGGAACGCCCTCTCAGGGAATTAACGGAACCTATGCAATAATTCAGCAGGCAATAAAGACTTATAAAGTAAAAAAGATTTTCCTTGAATGTGATTTTGCCATTACATGCAAAGGTAGTGGTGATTCTAAAAAGATGGGAAAATCAGATTTCATTGTTTTGAATTTCCTGAAAGACAGTTCCATAAAGTTTAATTTTATAAAAGATAATTCTTCTGCAAATAATATGTTTAATGCTTTTCTTCCAATCGGCGTTGATAAACTGATGACACTTTCTCCGAGTAAGCTTTTGAAAAAAACAAAGGCATTGATTTCAGGTGAATATTTCAAATACAATTATGGAGACAAAGATTCCGGCTATGACGGAAAGGGCTGTGTTCTGGATTATGACTTTATAGAAAACGGTACATTTAATAACGATATTTTTGAACCTGCCTTTAAACCTGTCAGCGAATACTGGAAGAATTATATAGGAAAAATAATTGCTTTATGCAAAGAGCATGATATTGAACTTGTATTTTAGTCCATGCCCGGTTCTGATTTTTACCTTCATGAAAAGGGCGATTACGATACTTTCTATTCTGAAATAAAGTCTTATTTGAACAGACTTGGCTTTGATTATTATGATTTTAATTTGTGCAGGCCGGCTTTTTCTATGGAAGATAAAGACTACAGCGATGACAACCATTTGAATATCAACGGCATTCAGAAGTTTTCAAATTATTTCTGCAATTTGTTTACGGGAAAAGTTTCTGAAGAAGATATGTTCTATTCTTCTTACAAAGAAAAAATCGATGCACAGGAAGATAAGATTTACGGCCTTTTGATCATAAAGGCAGAAAACGCAAAATCATTTAAGATTTATCCTGTAAAGAACAATGTATCAGAATCTGACATAACTTATGATGTTGCAGTCAAGCACAATGGCATTGAAGAAGTCCTGGCACAAAACAGCCCGGACACTGTCTACAATTACCCGGAGCAGACTTCAGGCAAGCTTTATATAAAAAGCTACATCCGCGGTGCTTTGTGCAATTCCGTTTCTGTTTCCTATGCAGCCTTTTAGTTTTGTTGCTTAGATTTTTTTTATTGAGGATTTTTATGAGTTTTCTGTCATTTACTTTTTTGATTTTTATTCTTGCTTCTCTGTTTGTTTATTATGTATTTCCAAAGAAATATCAGTGGGGTGTATTGCTTGCCGCAAACATGGTCTTTTATGCATTCAGCGGAATCGGTAATTTTGTCTTTATAATTGCAAGTTCTTTGGTTACGTTCTTTTGTGCAAAAATCGTCTACAAAATGAACGCAAACCTTAAAGAAAGAAAAAATGCACTTTCAAAGGAAGAATTCAAGACAGAAAAGCAAAGGGTGCAGAAAAACAAGCGCAAGGTTCTTGTGCTCATGCTTTTTATAAACGTAGGAATTTTAGTTTACCTTAAATACATAAACGTTCTTGCAAAGTTCCATACAATATTTTTGCCTCTCGGCATTTCTTATTATACGCTCCAGACAATTTCTTATTTTATGGACGTCTACAGTTCAAAATATGAATGCGAAAAGAATTTTTTCAAGTACTTTATGTTTGTTTCATTCTTTCCGCAGCTAATAATGGGACCAATAAACCGTTTTAATCAGCTTGGAAAGCAGATGCAGGAAGAACGCAACTTTGACTTTGATAACATAAAGCACGGCGTAATGCTTATATTATACGGTGCATTAAAAAAGTATCTTGTGGCAGACATGCTCTTTGGAAAGATTGCTTCTGTCCTAGACCCTGCCTTTGACAGCCTGCCTGGCGGCGTTGCTTTGTTTGGCGTTTTAATGTATGCAATCTATCAGTATGCAGATTTTTCAGGCGGCGTTCACATGGTCTTAGGCTTTGCAAATCTTTTTGGCCTTGATATGATGCCAAATTTCCGCCAGCCTTATTTTTCCGTAAGCCTTGCAGACTTCTGGCAAAGATGGCATATAAGCCTTGGTGCCTTTATGCGCGACTATGTTTTTTATCCTTTTGCACTTACAAAGTTCATGCAGAACATAAGCAAATGGTGCAATAAAAAACTTGGAAAGCATTTTGCAAAATCAATTCCGGCATGTATGGCCAACATCCTTGTTTTTGTTTTGGTCGGAATCTGGCACGGACCGGAACTTCATTTTTTAATATGGGGACTGTACAACGGCCTTGTAATTGCCTTAAGCGATTTGTTAAGTCCTGTTTTTGAAAAGATAAACGTTCTGCTCCACATAAATACAAAAAGCAGGGCAATGCACGTTTTCAGAATTGTGCGTACTTTTATAATCGTAAACATCGGATGGTATTTTGACAGAATCGTAGACGTAAAAAAGAGCTTTGTTTACCTTAAAAACACTTTCTGCCATTTTGGAAACCCGGCAGAAATATTTTCCTATTCTTATTTAAAGGAACTTTTGGGAAATATTACGGAATTCCAGTCGCAGATTGTTCTTGTTTTAATCGGATGTCTGATTACTTTTGTTGTAAGCGTCTTGCAGGAAAACAAAATTGACGTTTATAAATCGATTCAAAAGAAAAACATTGTTTTTAGATGGGCGTGCTATTATGTTCCGCTGTTTTTGATAATACTTTCCTTTTCTTTTTCCGCAGGGGATGCAGGCTTTATGTACGCACAGTATTAAAAAATGGAAGGGGCTTTCTTAAAACTAACGTCAGAATTTATTTTAGCATCCACACTGTATATAGTGTAGAGATTCTGAAACATAACGAACGACGGCTTGCCGGCAAAACGCATGAGATGCGTTTTGAGTGAGGCAACAAGCAGCTGTGCTGTGCAGGGTTCAGCATGACACTAACAGCTAAACCTATTATGTCAGGCACGGCAATGACATTACTCAGCCGTGTTTAACAATCATTCTTTATTCAAACCTTGGCACGCCACCCCAGATGCCTTCAAGATAGTTTTCTTCCAGTACTTTATCAATGCGCACCTGTTTAGATTCCAGACTGAAAAGATTAGTGCTTGCATCTTCGTTTGTATCTGCCAGCCACAGTTCGTCCCTGCGCACAAGATCGTGGGTCATTATGCGTGTTTCGTGGGTCGTGGTAATAAGCTGAATGTGCTGGAAAAAGGAACTTTCAAAGAATTTTTTTATGAACTCAACCGTAAGCTTAGGATGCAGGCTTCTGTTAATTTCGTCCATTACAAATACTTTTTCCTTGTTGCATATTAAAATTTCCAGAAGCTGGAAAAGCCTGTGGGTTCCGTCGCTTTCATTCTGAATATGAAAATCAATGCACTTGTCACCGGTTTTATGCACAAAGATTAAGGAATAAAAGTGCAGTTCCCCGTCCTGTTCATAGTTGATTATGAAAATATTCCTGCGGTGCCTTGTTACAATAGAAGGAAAGTCGTCATTTTTAGCTATTTCTGAAATGTTCTTTTTAATGATAGGACCAAAAAGCTGTGTTTCAAATTCAATCTGCTGGCGTGTCTTATCATCAAGGTTTTCGTAAACTTTTTCCTTTGTAGTAGGTTCAAGCTTGATTTCTACAATGCCTGTAGCAAACTGATTCAAAAGTTTTGCTATATTGTCCTTGCTGTGGTTATACTGCAGCAGGGAAGTTTCCTGCAAAGGCTGGTCCGGGAATATAACTTCCAGCGTATCGGCAAACCAGCGGAAAACTATAAGAAGGACTTCTGCCTGCATGTTGTTGCTGAAGAAACCCGGCGTGTTGTGGTTTATGTTGTATAAAAACGGCTTGCCGTTCATGTTGTAGTTCCTTGCCAGAACAGTAACATCATCAGTTTTACCCCTTAAATTGCGGTGGAAAACGTATTCTGCATTTTCATCTTCCTTGCAGAAAAGCACTATATGGCGGTTGCCCACTATGTTTTCCAGTTTTTCCATAACGATTTTGCCTTCCGTAAGGACAACGGAAAGGGTATAGGAATAAAGCTTATTGTTTGTAATAAAAGAAACTTTAAAAATAGTAGGCAGTTTTTCGTTTTCGTCGTAAAGGCGGCACCAGTATGTATCAGCCTTTCTTGGAAGAATTCCCTTTGTTATGTAGTTCTGAAGAACAGCAACGGCACGGATAAAATTAGACTTGCCGGCTCCGTTTTTACCGAAAATGGCTGCAAATTTCAAAAGCGATTTTTTGCAGTCAGGAAAAAGGCACAGATGGTCTGTTTTTTTTGATACCCTGCCGCTTTCCATAGAAAAAGTTGTTTCCTTATTAAAGGAAAGAAAATTCTGGACGCTAAAGTTTACAAGCATAGTGTTTTCCTCAAAAATTCTTAAGGTTGTTATTATCTAACTATAATATCGGTACAATTTCAATAAATAATTAGTAAAATTTACGAAAAATACGAAATTTTTCTTGAAATTCATTGACAAATGAATATTCAATGTTTATATTAAATGTGTCAAGAAAAGGTGAAAATATCGTAAGGAAACCGGAATCTTGACATAGTAGGACCGGCTTTTGCAGCCAAAAACTGTGTAAAATCGTGAACTGGTGTAGATTTGCACAGACTGCTCCAAAGTAATGCAAAAAAGGTCCAAGTTTTATTTTTTGGAGGTGAACCATGAGTGTTCCTTTTGTTTCTAGAATGCGTATTAATCCGCAGAACTTGGGTGCAGACGGGAAGTATTATCCTGCTCCTGCATATATTTCAGAAATTGATGTTGATGCCCTTGCTGAAGAAATATCTTCTTCAACAACATTGACAGCAACAGAAGTCATTGGCGTTATAAGAAGCCTGCTTTTGACTGTTCCAAAGTACCTGCTGCTCGGCTATAAGGTAAGGCTGGACAGTTTTGGAATCTTTAAGCTGGGCTTAAAAAGCACATGCAAGGGCTACGAAAAGCCTGCAGACGTAACGGCAAACGACATTGAAGGCTTAAAAATAATGTTTACGCCTGACGTTAAGCTGAAGGGAAAGATTGCAAGTCCTGATTATGTTAAGCTTGATGCTAAATACATAACGGACGATGATGCAAAGACTGAACCTTCCGGATCTGGTGAAGACCATTCAGCAGATTGATTTAATTTAAGGCCTTTTCTTAAAGGAAAGGGAAGAAAATGAATTTAATTTAATGGAGACCGGTATTTTTTTGGCATGCCGGCCTCCTTTTTTTTTATCCTGGTTGTGAAAAATTTCATAAGGGTTTTTTGGGCTTTTTTTAAATTTCATACGTATGAAAATTTATGTTTATACGTATGAAAATTTACGTTCATACGTATGAAATTAACCCCTTTATACGTATGAAAATTTTTTTTTATACGTATGAAATTTTGTGTTTATCAGGCGAAACTAAAACAAGAGCGCTTTTGCCCATATTCCGTAAAACAACTTCCATATACCAATATTTTTCTATATAATCTTTCTTTACCTGAATAATAAAAGAGGATTATTTTGAATTTTCTTTACTATATCATTATCTCTCCAATAGAAACTGTTGTTGACTGGGTTTTTAATTTCATTATAAACAAGATAGACGCCGTTGGTGTTATTGGCGCTGTTTTTGGTGTAAGCCTTGCAATTAATTTTCTGGCACTTCCGTTGTATAACATTGCAGATTCCCTGCAGGAAAAAGAACGTAAAATTTCCAAGGCACTGGAATTCCGCGTAAAGCGCATAAAAAAGGCATTTAAAGGAGACGAGCAGTTTATGATGCTGTCTGAATATTACAGGCAGAACGGCTATCATCCTTTGTATGTGTTAAGAAGTTCCCTGTCTATCTTAATAGAAATTCCTTTTTTTATTGCTGCTTACCATTATTTAAGCAATAATGAACTTTTGCGCGGTGCGTCTTTCTGGATTTTTAAGGATTTAGGTGCACCGGATGAATTCTTTTCTATTAAATTGGGTTCATTTGTTTTAGGCGTTCACATTCTGCCGGTACTGATGACTTTAATAAATTTTGTAAGCGGTGCAATTTATACAAAAGATGCCACAATGCACGAAAAAGTTCAGCTTTATGTTGTTGCAGTTATTTTTCTTGTGCTTCTTTATAATTCCCCGAGCGGACTCGTAATTTACTGGATTTTGAACAACATCTTTTCTTTGTTCAAGAATATTGTAATGAAGATGAAGAATCCGGCAAAAATACTGCACGTTATTTTAAGCGCATTGTGCTGGCTCTTTGCCTTCTTTATCATAGGAACTCACGGAAACCTTGTTAAAAAAGCTGCTTTTGTTTTATTTGCTTTAGCCGTAACTTTCTTTCCTGTTGCTGTTAAATATGCTTCCAAAATTGCAGGCCATATTTCCGGCACTTCTGAAAGCAAGGCAGATTTTTCCATTCTTTTGTTGTCTGGCTTAGGTCTTGCCGTTTTAATGGGCTTTACTATGTCTTCGAGCATAATTGCTTCTAGCCCTGTTGAATTTTCATTCCTTGGAAAGACCGATAGTCCTTTAAGCTACATTTGGTCAAGTTTTTTTGTTTTCTTTGGCTTTTTTGTTTTCTGGCCGGTTGCAGTTTATAAAATGTTCGGTGCAAAAGTTAGAAGCGTTATGCCCGGGTTGTTTTTTGTTTTGTTCCTGGCTGCAATTTCAAACGTTTATATTTTTAAGCACGCCTACGGAAACTTAAGCGTTTCTTTTACCCTTGATAATGATAAGGTTTTAAAGAATTATTCATTGTTCTATACAATTCTGCCGCTTGTGGCTGTTATGCTTATTGCTGCAGTCTATGTCGTTATTGTCCGTTTTAAAAAGACTTTGTTTTTAAAAATCGCTTTGTTTTCCATTGTCCTTGCAGAAGCTGCATTGGGGGGGGTAAAGACAAATTACATAAAGCAGGCCTACATTGTTCATGCACAAAATCATGAAAAAAATGCCACTGCTACAGTTAATGACGATAATATAGAAAAGATTTACAGTTTTTCAAAGACAAAGAAAAACGTGCTTGTGCTTTTTTTAGACAGGGCAATAAATTCTTACTTTCCAAAATTCTTAAATGAATATCCTGAATACAAAAAAGACTTTGCAGGTTTTGTTTATTATCCTAATACCTTAAGTTTTTCTACAAATACATCTTTAGCTTCTCCAGCCATGATGGGCGGCTATGAATATTCACCTGCAGAAATAAGCAAAAGAACCAATGAACTTTTGCGGGACAAGCACAATGAATCAATGCTTGTGCTTCCAAAGATTTTTACGGATAGCGGTTTTGAAGCTACAATTTCTGATCCGCCCTGGTCAAATTATGCACACGAACAGGATCTGACACCTTTTGAAAAATATCCTGCCATGAAGGCTTATTCTACATTTGGCAAATATACAAGCCAGTATTTTAAAGAAATCAGCATGAAGGGCGGAGTAGCAGACAACATTGCAGATAAGATTGCAAGAAAAGGAATATGCAATTTTATTTTTTTGCAGTCCTTTTACCCTGCAGTACGTTCAACATTTTACAGGCTGTGCCTTAACTTTGACCAGAGGGACGACAGAAACTTTTACAATATTTTTTCAAGTTTGTATTATCTTGATAGGCAGACAAAGTTTGATTCTGCCTCTGACACATATTTCTTTATAGACAGCGATGTTCCTCATGAACCTCATAACATAGACGACAGTCTTCTTAGAATTTCTTCTGAAAAGACTAGTTTTGAAAATTCTCATTACAGGGTAAATGTAGCTGCCCTTGCGCAGGTTGCAAAATATCTTTCTTATCTTAAGGAAAATGGCGTCTATGACAATACAAGAATCATTATTGTAGCAGACCATGGAGCTCCTTTAAAAACAGATGTGTTTAAGGATTTTGAAAACCCTGCAATCCCTGCCATGTATAATCCTTTGCTCATGTATAAGGACTTTAACAGCAATGCAGATTTATCTTCTGACAATTCCTTTATGGTTAATGCAGATGTGCCTTTCCTTGCATTAAAGGATTTAAATCTTTCTGATACAAACCCCTTTACGGGCAAAAAACTTGAACAGCAAAAGACGGGTGGCGTTGATTTATATCCATTGTCTAACGGCGAACATCATGCAGACCAGCTGCTTAAAAAGACAAAGTTTACCCTTGATGTTTCACGTGCATGGCATGTAACTGATGATATTTTTGTTAAGGAAAACTGGATTCCATTGTCAGAATACAAGGCAAATTCAGATGGAGAAGAAAAATGATGTTTGATTTACTTCCTTTATATATAGATCCGGGCACGGGAAGCATGCTGTTTTCCTTGTTTATTGGTGTGGCGGCAGCCCTGTCTTTTGGACTTCGTGCTGCATATTTAAAGCTTAAATTCATTCTTTCCGGTGGAAAGGTTCAGAAAGACAATGATTCAAAAAGCATTCCCTATGTAATTTTTTCTGACCATAAGAGATACTGGAATGTCTTTAAGCCAATATGCGATGAATTTGAAAAAAGGCAGATTAATCTTGTTTTCTATACGGCAAGTTCTGATGACCCTGCACTTAAAACACCGTATAAATATGTAAAGACAGAGTTTTTAGGAGAAAACAACAAGCCTTTTGCCAGGCTTAACTTTTTGCATGCAGATATTCTTCTTGCTACAACCCCTGGTCTTGGCGTGTATCAGTGGAAGCGCAGCAAGAATGTAAAGTATTATGTGCATATTCCCCATTCTGTTTCTGATTTAACAGGCTACAGAATGTTTGGCCTTGACCATTACGATGCAGTTTTAGCAACAGGCGTAAGCCAGGAAAAACACATGAGGGATATTGAAGAACTGCGTCCATCTATTGCAAAAAAAGAATTTGTTGTTGCAGGTTCTTCTTATCTGGACGAGATGAGAAACCGCCTTGAAAGTTCTGTTGAATCTAAAACAGGCGACGATAAAAAAATTGTTCTTGTTGCACCAAGCTGGGGAAAAAGCAGCATTCTGTCTAAGTTTGGAGAAAAATTTTTGCAGGCTCTAAGAAATACAGGCTTTAATATCATAGTGCGCCCTCATCCCCAAAGTGTTGTTTCTGAGCAGAATATCTTAAAGCCACTGGAAGAAAAGTTCAGCGATTTTACATGGAATTATGATAACGATAACTTTGTAGTGCTGAAAAAAGCAGACATTATGATAACTGACTTTTCCGGCGTAATGTTTGATTATGCTTTGGTTTTTGACAAGCCTTTTATTTATGCCGATACTCATTTTGATAAATCTCCTTACGATGTTGACTGGCTTAAAGATAGTCTTTGGGAAATTGAAAATCTTCCTAAATTCGGAATTAAGCTTGAAGAAGAACAGTTTCCGATTATGCACGATATAATTACAAAAGCCATGAACAGCGAAGAATTGCAGAACGGAAGAAATGAAATTAGAAACCTTTGCTGGCATTGCAGGGGCAGTGCTTCTAAAAATGTAGTTGACTATATGGTAAAGAAACGCAATGAATTGCTTTCAGTAAAAAATGGAGATGCTGAGGGTGTCAAATAAGGTAGGAATTTCCGTGAAGTTTTTTATGAAGTCTATTGGAATGTAAGAATTTGATTTTATATACTTCATTGAGATTTTACGTTCCTTCCATTATAATGGCATCATAGAATCTTATTTGAAAACCTTGCTTTGCAGGAGTAAACTGATGAAATTTCCAGTAGGCGTTCAGGATTTTGAAGCTTTAAAAAGAGACAACTTTGCATACGTTGATAAAACGGCATATGTTTACCAGCTTGTAAGCAGCGGTAAATATTATTTTTTAAGCCGTCCCCGCCGATTTGGCAAAAGCCTTTTGCTTACTACAATTAAAGCCTACCTTGAAGGGAAAAAGCACTTGTTCAAGGGGCTTGCCATAGAAAACCTTGAAAAAGACTGGACAAGTTATCCCATTTTACATCTGGATTTGAACACAGGTTTATACAACGAACCTGAAGGTCTTAATGTTGTTCTGAAAAATCAATTGGTGGAATGGGAAGAACTTTACGGAACAGGCAAAGAAGAAGAAACTCCGGCACTTCGTTTTAAAGGCGTCATTCAGCGTGCATATAAAAAAACAGGTCTGCCTGTTGTAATTTTAGTGGATGAATATGACAAGCCATTATTGTATACACTTGATAATCCTGAATTACAGGATTTATACAGAACTCAGTTAAAGTCTTTTTATTCAGTCTTAAAAACCATGGACGGATGCATAAAGTTTGCATTTTTAACAGGCGTTACAAAGTTCAGCAAGGTAAGCATCTTCAGTGATTTGAACAATTTAAAAGATATTTCCCTTGATAAACGTTATGCTAAAATCTGTGGAATTACAAAAGAAGAAATTGTTGCAAACTTTGACGAAGAAGTGGGCAAGCTTGCAGAAAGTTTTGTCATGACAAAGGCTCAATGCTATGACAAACTCAAAAAACAGTATGACGGCTACCATTTCTGTGCAAATTCAGAAGGAATGTATAATCCTTTCAGTCTTGTAAATGCTTTGGATGAACAGGAATTCAAGAACTATTGGTTTGAAACAGGCACGCCGACAATGCTCGTTCAGATTATGAAGGCATGCAAGTTCAACTTGAACGATTTGGAGAAAAGCCGTGTTACAGCGGACTTGCTCGGTGCAGTGGACGCAATGCACAAAACTCCACTGCCTTTGCTTTACCAAAGCGGATATTTAACGATAGTTGATTATGATGAAAACTTTAAGAAATATACGCTGGACTTTCCAAACAAAGAAGTTGAAGACGGCTTTATAAACTTTCTTGTAAACTTTTATCAGAAACAGGATGAGTTTTCAGAGTTTTCAATAGAAAACTTTATAGAAGACATAAAATCCGGCAACGCTGATCAGCTTATGCTGCGCATGCAGGCTTTCTTTTCCGGCAATGATTACCGTGTGGCAGGCAATGTGGAACTTTACTTTCAGAACGCACTTTATATTTTAATAAAGCTTATGGGGTTCCATGTTCAGGTGGAAAGAGCCATAAGCAGCGGCAGAACTGATTTGATTATTTTAACAAAAGACAACATTTATATAATTGAAATAAAGCTTGACCAGGGTGCAAAGGCAGCAATGCAGCAGATAAAGGACAAGAAATATGCAGAACCTTATTTGCTGGACGGCCGCAAAATAACATTAATCGGCGTAAACTTTTCCAAGGAAAAACGCACCATTGATGACTGGATTGTGGAAGAATTAAAAAATAGATAAATCAAAAGAAATAGTTCTGCTTTAAAAGCTGAACTATTTAAAAGAAACGGA
>JALELH010000016.1 GCA_022768865.1 Spirochaetia bacterium | reverse complement strand
GTGCATTGCTTGCCATGTTCCAGACTACAATACAGGCAAACCAGTTTAAATCTGCAATGACATACGAAATTCTTTTAATCGTTGTAATAGGCGGCATGGGTTCAATTACAGGAAGCTGCATTTCAAGTTTCCTTTTTATTGCATGTTCTGAATGGTGGCTGCGTTTCCTTGATAATTCCAATGTTTTTGTAGGCGGACTTCACTTAGGCTTTATGAAACCTGGATTCCGCAAAGTTGTATTCAGCATAATCATTATGGCAATTGTTCTTTTCTATCAGAAGGGAATTATGGGAGAAAATGAATTCAGCCTTGCACGCATAATTAATTTCTTTAAGTCACTTGGCAAAAAGAAAAACAAAATTGCAGAGACAAAGGCAGGAGAATAATATGGCAGAAAATGTCCTTAAAATAGAAAACGTAACCATGCAGTTTGGCGGTGTTGTTGCCGTAAACAATCTTTCTCTTGAAGTAAACAAAAACGAAATTGTATCCCTAATCGGTCCAAACGGTGCCGGTAAAACGACTGCCTTTAACGTTGTAACAGGCGTCTATGCTCCAACAAACGGAGCAGTTTATTTTAACGGTAACAAAATAATAGAAAACTATCCGCGCGGCAAAATCAAAAAGATTTATGCAGGCTTAAACAAGGGACTTTACAAAGAACATCTTGAACCGACACCTGATAAAATTACAAAACTTGGCATTGCAAGAACATTCCAGAACATCCGCCTGTGGAAAAGCCAGAGCGTTTTTAACAACGTTCTTATTGCAAAGCATTGCTGCAGGACAAGCAACGTGTTTACTGCAACGTTCCGCCTTAATGCAAAGGAAGAAAAACAGCAGAGGCAGGAAACAGAAGAACTTCTGAATATCCTTGGTCTTTACGACGTGCGAGATGAAAAATGCACTGCCCTTCCTTACGGACTTCAGCGCCGCCTGGAAATTGCCCGTGCCCTTGCAACAAATCCGTCATTGCTTTTGCTTGACGAACCTGCAGCCGGCATGAACCCTCAGGAAACACAGGAACTTACAGACTTTATCTATAAAATCCGAGATGATTTTAAACTTACAGTCTTTATGATTGAACACCACATGGCTCTGGTAATGAATATATCAGACAGAATCTATGTATTGAACTTTGGTGCCCTTATTTCTAATGGAACACCACAGGAAGTTCAGAACGACCCTGTTGTAATTTCCGCTTACCTTGGCGAAAAAAAAGTTTCCTGACTTTTTATAGGAGAATGAAAAATGCTTAAAATAAACAACCTTAACGTATCCTACGGCGGAATTAAGGCTTTACAGAATGTAAGCATGCAGGTGCCGGAAGGAAAAATAGTAACATTAATCGGCGCCAACGGTGCAGGAAAATCTACGCTTTTAAAGTCCATTGCAGGCATTGTAAACCCGGATTCAGGCACAATCGAATTTAAAGGAAACAATATCTGCAATAACAAGGTCTATAAAACTGTAGGCCAGGGAATTGCACTTGTTCCGGAGGGAAGAAAAGTCTTTACAGACCTTACGGTTGCAGAAAACCTGAAAATCGGTGCCTACTTAAGAAAAGACAAAAAAGAAATAGACAAAGACATGGAATGGGTTTATTCACTTTTTCCGCGCCTAAAAGAAAGAAGCTGGCAGTTTGCAGGAACACTTTCCGGCGGTGAACAGCAGATGCTTGCCGTAGGACGTGCCTTAATGAGCCGCCCCCAGCTTATGATGATGGACGAACCTTCCCTGGGTCTTGCTCCGCTTATTGTTCAGGATATTTTTTCCATCATTAAGGAAGTAAATAAAGCAGGCGTTACAATTCTTTTAATTGAACAGAATGCAAATATGGCACTTAAAACCGCCGACCTGGCCTATGTTCTTGAAACAGGAAAAATCGTTTTATCCGGCACAGGAAAAGAACTGCTGGAAAACGAAAGCGTAAAAGAAGCCTACCTGGGAAAAAATAAAAGTAAATAAACTACCTGCGTCATTCACTAAGGCAAATGCCGGACTTCAGATTATTTTGAAGTATAACATCTTTGCTGTAAATAAACGCCGTAGGCAGGTTCAGGAATGAAAAAAAATCTGCAGGAACGAAGCAACGAAGCCTTTTTTTCAGGCCTGGTTCTGCCGAGAGGCGTTTATTTGTAAAAAAAATAATTATATAAATCAGGCATTTGCCTTAATTAACAAATGCTAAAAACTCTTCTTCATTTATTATAGGTACGCCAAGTTCGGCGGCTTTTTTATTTTTAGACGAACCGCTTGTAGTATCATTGGTTACAAGATAGCTTAAACCCTTTACTACAGAAGACTTTACGCTGCCGCCCTTTTCTTTAACAAGGTTCTGGGCATCGGCACGTTTCATGGTTTTTAATTCACCTGTAAAGCAGAAAGAAAGGCCTGCAAGTTTTCCTTTGTTTTCACCCTGCACAAGGTTGATTATTCCGCCTTCTGCCATGGCAATCATTTCTTCTTTGTTTTCTTTTATACCGTCAACTAAAGTGCGGGCAAGGATTTCTGCAAATCCGTATACACTGGCAACCTGGTCAACACTGGCATCCATTATCTTTTGCAGCGTGCAGTAGCCTGCGGAAATTAAAGTTTCAACAACAGTTTCTCCGATTCCTTCTATGTCAAAGCCTGCAATAAACTTTGCAAGGGAAACTTTTCTATGTGCCTGTATTGAAGCATAAACTTTTTCTGCACCTAAAGACTTTTTACCTGCTTCCTGACTTTCCTTATCAAGAAAATACGGAACAAGGTCTTCTGCCGTAAGTTTATAGAAATCAGAAATGCACCTTACCTTTTTTGTATTGAAAAGTTCATTTATTAGTGTTTCTCCTAAGTCACGGATGTCCACAACGGTAACCCACTTTAACAGCTGATGGAGTATTTTCTTTCCGCAGTTTTTATTAGGACAATAAAGACGTGTGCCTTCATCTATAAGTTCTGCACCGCATGTTTCACATTTGCACGGAATATTTATTTCTTTTAGTTCTTCGTTGCCTGCCCCCGGTATTACGCTGATAATTTTAGGAATGATTTCACCGCGCTTTACAACAACAACATGGCTTCCTATTTTTAAATCAAGGGATTTTATAAGGTTGGTGTTTACCAATGATGCGCGCTTTACCGTTGTGCCGTTAAGTTCAACAGGGTCAAAAACTGCAACAGGAGTATAGGTTGCACCGGTTTCTCCCCATTCAACGCTGCGCACAATGGAAACAGCTTCTTCCAGGCTGAACTTAAAGGCAATCTGGCGTTCCGGCCTGTCCCGGCTTGCATCTTCGTGATTTACCTTGCGTTCCTTTATTACAAGTCCGTCAATATCGTAATCAAGGGTTTTGCGGATTTCCATTACCTTTTCACGGTAAGCAATGACTTCATCTGCACTGTGAACAATCTGTAAAGGAACAACAGTAAAACCGTTGTTTTTTAAAAAGTTAAGCTTGCCTTCTTCGTCACTAAAAGGCTGGTTACCGTCTGTTGCCCAAACATCGTAAACAATAAGGTTAAGGTTTTCACTGCCTTCACCATCCTTTCGTTTCATAAGGCCGTTGGCTGCATTGCGGCAATTGGCTTTATCAGAATAAAAGCTTTTATGAACTTTATGGGTCATTATTACTTCGCCACGAATGCCGCCGGTAAAATTTTCTTTCAGTTCCTTTACAACGCCCTGCATTTTTACGGCGTTGTCCGTAATAACATCGCCAGTCTGACCGTCGCCACGGGTAACTGCACGCAGAAGTTTTCCTTCATTATACTGAAGTTCAAGGCTGGCACCGTCTAGTTTATATTCAACTAAATATTCCCCGTAAGGATGCTTTAATGCCCATGCATTGAATTCTTCCGGTGTCGCTGCCTTTTCCTGGCTGCCCATAGGCATTATGTGGGGAGCTTTAGTAAAGTTGCCGCTGTCAGCCCCTACCTTATGAAGTATTGGGTTTGCAGCATCAAGCTGTTTTAATTCGTCCCAGAGTTTATCAAAGTCTGCATCTGAAATTTCGCTTTCGCCGTTGTAATATGAATTCTGATAGCGGACAATAAGCTTTTCAAGGTCCGCAATACGCTCATGCAATCCTTTTTTTTTCTTTGCTTCTTCCACTGCCCTATCGCTTTCTCTGGCAGCTGCTTCAACGTCAAAAAGATCCATTATGTTCACTCCGGGGGAAAATTAAAATATTATGCTTCGTGATTTTTTACAAAATAAAGTTCGTAAATGCTGCGGCCTGCATCAATGCCTTTCTGCTCAAACTTTGTTCTAGGACGCCATTCCTGATGCGGAGCAAAACCATCATATTTATTAGCAAGACCTTCAGTAAGTTTTAATTCTTCAAGGGCACTTTCTGCATATTCCTGCCAGTCTGTAGCAAAATAAAGATAACCGCCGGGAGCAAGTTTTTTTGCAAGCAGGTCTGTTCTTGGACGCTGCAGCATTCTTCTTTTATGATGCTTCTTTTTAGGCCATGGATCAGGAAAGAAAATATGAAAGCCTGCAAGGGAATTGTCTGGAATCATGGATTCAAGGATTTCAAGGGCATCGTGGTCAATTATATAAAGGTTCTTTAAGTTTTTGTTTTTTATTTCGCCAAGAAGTTTTCCAACCCCTGGCACATGAACTTCACTACCAAGATAATTAATGTCAGGATTGTTTTCTGCAATAATGGCAGTTGCAGTGCCCATGCCAAAACCTATTTCCATAACTACAGGATTTGCATTGTTAAAGATTTCCGTGTAATTGATTGTCTTATGCTCAAAGGGAATGCACCAGACGTGATGAAGTTCTTCATAGCAGCGGCGTTCACTGCCAGTCATTCTTCCTGCACGAATTACAAAAGTTTTAATTGGTCTTCTAAAAATAGACTTTTCATTTTCCGACGGATAATCTTCAGATGTTTCAATTTTTTCATCCACGTTGTCAGGCATTAAATTCCTCTCAAAAGTTTATTTATTATTTTCTGAACTGCTGTCAGAAGTTTCTTTTATATATTCAGTATTGCCAAGCAGAACAGGCGGCATAAGGCAATAAACTGTGCCGTTCTTCAGCACATACACCGTGCGAAGGCACCAGGCATTTTTAAAGTCATAGATTATTTTTTCGTTAGAATCCCATTCTTCTTTTTCTTCTCCAAAATAAAGAAGCACATCTTCGTTGGAATATACGGCAATTTTTTTTGTATTCGGGCTTGTAAATGCAGCAGGAAAATCACCCGCCTTATGATCCTTTATATCTTCTGCAGTCTGCAAATTAAAATAAGTTTCTGTTTCTTTTTCTTCTAAGTCTTCGTAAATTACGCTGTACTGGCCTGAAGGAAAATCTTCGTTTTTTACAGGAAAAAAATTTGTGCAGCCAACCCACTTTGAATTTTTATGTTCAACTTTATCCATTGAACGTGTATTGCAGGTCCACTGAAGGTTTGTTTCTTCATGAATTAGTTTTATGGAAGATGCCTTCTGGGCTTTGCTTTCAAGTGATAAAAAAACAGAAAGCCTTGTATCCGGGAAAGACTCTTCATCTTTAAAATCATAAACAAGCTTATGGTCAACAGACGATGCTTCCGGGTTTTCACTGGAACAAGAAGAGAAAAAAATAACCGATGCAGCAAAAAGTAAACTTAAACCTTTGGGAAAACTACTCATTCTTTAGAAATTAAATTTAAGGTTGATGATTGTAAGGTCACTTTGTGTTGACTGGTTAACTAGAGATTCAAATTTAATATTGACTTTCTTACAGGCGTCTTCAAGATATGAAAGATAATAAAGTCCCAGGTCTGTGCCTTCCTGACCTTCCGGCATCTGACGGTAAAAGTCAATAAGTGACTTTTTCTTGTTACCCGGATCCATTTTGCTTTCTATGCTTTCCTTAACTTCCTGGAATTCGTCGTCCTTGTTAAACAAGGTAATCTGCAAAAGTCCCTGCTTACCGATAGACATGGAGCCACCGCCCAAAGTCCAGGAAATAAATACAAGCTCATGGCGGCGCTGAAGTTCCTTTACGATTTCTGAACGGACTTTTGGATCATAAATAAGTGTATCTGCGTTTTCAATTCCCTGGTATAGAACCTTAGCAACTTTTTTAATGTTATTGTTTTCACTATTAAGAGCAAGTTCCATTACCATTACGGAAATATATTCTGCAACCTTAGACTTAGTCATATAGTTGGCAAGCTGCTGCCTTAGTATGGAAAGGATTTCAGAAAAGCCTTCTTCCTTGTAAAACTTAATGATGATATACCAGTTCATAAGGCTAAGGCGGTTAAGGAATTTTTCTGTCATAAGAAGATATACATTTTTTTCTTCCGGCGAATATTCCTTATTTGCCATTATGCTTTTCCAGACAGGATCAAGAATTGTTTTTCTTGCAGACTGAATTACAGAATCCTTCATTACAAGGGTTGCACGAAGCTGCTTTTCTGGTATCTGTGTTTTTTCATCGATTAATGCAGAAGGATGCGACCGGTTATATAAGCGCACGCATTCACACTGAATTATCTGAGCATAAATTTCACGGTCAAACTGTTTATATAGAATGGAAAAAACAATAAGTTTAGATAAATCCATAACTTCCTGACGGTGAGAAACAAATTCAGGCATGGAAATTTCCATTTTAGAAATGTAGTCAAGAAGAATCATATTCTGCAGTGAACCTGGAGAAAAATGCTCCATGCTTACACCATGAGCAGAACGATTATCCGCAAGCTTTAAATTTAAAAGCTGCTTCTTATGGCTGAGAAAATGAGAAGTTCCTTCTTCTGTAAGAATTACTTTAAGCGGCAAATCCAGTATGAATTTCTTTTTTTCCGCACACATTGTATAGACAGCTCCTTTGCTCTAAAGCACCCACCGTCTACTATTATACATCAATAAATTGCTGTTGTAAATAAAAACAATAAAAATGTAAAATATTTGCTATTAATATAAAAACTTTATGAGCAAATTTAGCATAAATTGCTTTTTCTATTCCATTACAGTAAAATTAAGGAATGAAAAGATTTCTGAGGGCATTTATTTTTCTTTTTCTGCTTGTTATTTCCAGAAATCTTAAATGCTATTCAGAAGAAAGCCTTTCGCCTTATCAGAAATCAGTTTATGCAGAAGAATATCTTGCAAAAAAGGAATTAGACCCGCAGCAATATTTAATTGCACCGGAATATTCAGGTAAATTTCCCTACAACATTGCTGTAGAAATACCTGCATCTTCAGAAAAACTAAATACAGGCGCCGCTTCCATTGACCAGGTTATATTTTCCTTTACGCAGGATTTCTTTATTAAAAGCCCGGAATTTATAGTCTCATTTATAGAAAGAACAAAATCAAACAATCTTCCATACATCTGCACAATATTACTTACGGCAGACGAAGAAAAAAACGTCCTAAAAACAGACAGGGCAAAAGTATCTGCAGGCGAATACTATGCAGAACGTTTATACGAAACAGACGGAACCTGTGCCCTAGTAATAACAGATGAAGATTATTTTCCATCCCAAATAAGGAATGCAGATGCAGGTAAAAAAGCACCCATGTGGCTTGTGCGTGCAGTGTTAAAATCCTTTAATGCACAGCAGAAAAATGTAAGCATTCAGCAGAACATTCTATACCAGAGCAAGTCCGGTATTTTTAAGACAGAAGAACGCCTTGCAGCATTTAATAAAAACGATATTATGAGCGCAGGATTTTCTCTTGGCCACAATGAAGTGGATTTAAAAATCCTTAATGCAATAGAAAATGAAATTGCAGTCTCAGGCAGACAGGGCGGCAACACCCTATACAACGTAATTCCGTTCAGGGCATTTTCTGTCTGGATTAATGAATCCCTGCTAACTTTAATTTATCTTGTTTCTGCAGCCATTGCCCTGTTTACAGTCTGCTTTTCTTCCTTTGCCTACAACGCTAAAAACGAAGCTGTCTTTAAAGATTTTTCAAGGACATGGTTTCTAACACCTGCATACCTTATTTTGGGAATCCTTTTTTTATCTTTATTCCAGTGGTTATTCTCTGCCACAGTTAATAAGCCTGTTTTGTTTTTTTCCTTAAAAACAGTTTTTACCATTTGTGTCCTTTTTATAGTTTCTGCAATACAGAACTTTTATAAACTAAGGATTTCCCTTGCATCTATTTCTTATCAGATTCTTATCCTATGTGCCTTAAACATTTTTATATTTGCCTTCATAGACCTTTCCCTGATGTTTGTCTTTATAATTGAATACCTTATTATTCTGCTGGAAGGAAAGTCCGGCAGGCGCATAACTTCTTTTCTTGTATTAATACTGATGATTGCAGTTTATGTACAGCCTGCAGCAAGCCTTTACCAGAACGTAAACCCGGATAAACTTTCAGATTTGTTTATTACGGATATTTCAAAAAACATATTATTTTCTTTTATTCTTGTTCCTGTAACTTTCCAGTGGATAAGATGCATTATGATTTTTAACCTAAAGGATAATCCGCTATTTATAAAATTAAAATCTACATTTATTCTGGAAATTATCCTTTCTGCCATATGCAGCACAATTGTTTTCCTTCTTTTTATTTCCGGCATATCCATTGTTACAAGGTTATGGACAAAGGAAAGCCACCAGAATTTAATTTCTGTAACCTCAGGTAACGGAAATGAAATTAATATCGGATATTCCACATCAGACAATTTTGACCTGATTACACACAGACTGAATATTTCTGCATCTGAAAACCATAAAATCTTAAGATGCTTTATTACATTAAAAGGAACTTCTAACCCCCTTTATGAATGTAACTTTAACTATACAATAAAATCTGCTACAGAAGCAGAAATTGAAATTCCAGACGGTGCAGAAAATGAAATTACATTAATGTTCAGTTCTGATTATGGAATTCCTGTCACTGCAACAATGGAATTCTACATTCTAAAAGACGAACTTAATGCTGTTTATGAAACAAAAGAAGTAGAACTTACAGGAAAAATTACAGATGGAAAAGCAATTTGAAAAAGTATTCCTGCACGTAGACCTTGATGCATTTTTTGCATCTGTAGAACAGCTTGACCATCCGGAATACAGGGGCAAACCGGTTATAGTAGGCGGACTGCCAGGCGACAGAAGGTCTGTTGTTTCTACGGCATCTTACGAAGCAAGAAAGTATGGAGTTCATTCTGCCATGCCCACTTTTAAGGCAGTTAAACTTTGCCCTAACGGGATTTTTGTGCGAGGAAATTATAAAAGATACTGCCAGCTTTCTAACCAGATTATGAACATCTTCGGAGACTTTTCTCCTACTGTAATACAAATGTCCATAGACGAAGCCTTTATAGACATTACGGGAACAGAACATCTTTTTGGCACGCCTTTGGAAACTGCAAAAAAAATCAAGTCACGCGTAAAGGCAGAAACAGGGCTTACCGTAAGCGTGGGCATTGCAAGCACCATGTATATTGCAAAAATTGCATCAGGCTACAAAAAACCGGACGGCATTACATTTATACCAAAAGGCAGGGAAACAGAATTCATGCTTTCTCTGCCACTGGATAAAGTCTGGGGTGCAGGAACCAAAACTTTAGAACGTCTTAAGGCACTTGGCTATAGCACAACAAAGGATATTTATAATTCTTCAGAACAGCTTTTAGTCACACTGATGGGGAATTCAACGGGAACTTTTTTATATAATGCCGTCCGCGGCAACAAGGATTTTATATTCGGGGAAGAAGCAAAGAATCATTCCATAAGTGCAGAAACAACCTTTATCTATGACCTTACGGATTTATATATAATGGAAACTGCCATTATGGATCTGGCAAATCAGATTATCTGGCGCATCCACAAAGAAAACCTGCGTTCCAAAACTGTGGGATTAAAAATCAGATATGAAGATTTTAAAACCGTTTCCATACAGGAAACTTCTGATATGCCAATAACCAACGCAGACGATTTATACGAAAGGTGCAAAAGGCTCCTTGAAAAAAAATATGACAAAAACA
>JALELH010000017.1 GCA_022768865.1 Spirochaetia bacterium | reverse complement strand
CTTCAAGGGCCTTTTTCTGTGCCCTGACTTCCTTTGCTTTTTCGTCTATGGTGCGGATTTCTGACTGCAGCTGCTGTTTTTTAAGCGTAAGAGTCGGAAGATAGCGCTGGTACATTTTAAGCGCATCTTTCTGAGTCTTCTGCTCGTTTTTAGTCAGCTTTAATTTTGCCATAAAATATCCTTATGCGAGTTTTCAGTTTATTTATTAGGCCAGAATTCTTCAATTAATTCTGTCTTAAGACCAGTTTCATTCTTTTCAAAACATTCAGAAAGGATTTTCCATCCGTTATCCAAAGCTTCTTCAAGAGGAATGTTTACGGTAAGATCCATCATCTTTGCTTCAAACATGGCACCATATTTAAGGAGCTTTTCATCCCATGCACTCATATTGAAACCCATGGATTTCTTTTCAAGTGTATCTTTATAAGATGAATAAAGACGAATCATGGCATCCATTAATGAACGGTGATCCTTACGTGTCTTGTTGTTAACCTGCTGCTTAAGACGAGACAAAGAACCGAAAGGCTCAATGCGTCCGCCCTTAAGATAATACTGGCCTTCAGTAATGTAACCAGTGTTATCAGGAACCGGGTGAGTAACGTCGTCGCCAGGCATTGTTGTAACTGCAAGAACAGTAATTGAACCTGAATCAGCAAAGTCAACAGCCTTTTCGTAGCGTGAAGCAAGCTGAGAATAAAGGTCTCCAGGATAACCACGGTTTGAAGGAACCTGTTCCTGTGTAATGGCAATTTCCTTCATTGAGTCTGCAAAGTTTGTCATGTCTGTAAGAAGAACAAGAACATCTTTTCCCTTAAGGGCAAACTTTTCTGCAACTGCAAGTGAAAGATCAGGGATTTTCATACATTCTACAGTAGGGTCAGCAGCTGTATGAACGAACATTACTGTCTTGGAAAGGGCTCCGCCTTCTTCAAGTGTTTTCTTAAAGAAAAGGTAGTCATCATATTTAAGACCCATTCCGCCAAGAACGATTACGTCTGCTTCTGCCTGCATGGCAATGCGAGCAAGGAGCTGGTTATAAGGTTCGCCGGAAATAGAGAAAATAGGAATCTTCTGTGAAACAACCAGTGTATTGAAAACATCAATCATCGGAATGTTTGTGCGCATCATGCGGTTAGGATTAATACGCTTAGAAGGGTTTACGGAAGGACCACCGATAGAAATAAGGTTTTCTGTAAGGGCCGGACCGTGATCGCGTGGTTCAGCAGAACCGTTGAAAATGCGTCCAAGAAGGTCATCACTGAAGGAAATCTTCATGTCGTGACCAAGGAAGCGGATCTGGTCATTAGTTGCAACACCACGGCCACCTGCAAAAACCTGAAGTGAAACTGTTTCACCGTCGATTTTGTTTACTTCAGCAAGAGACTTTCCGAAGCGTGTTGTAATTTCTGCAAGTTCATTGAGCTTTACGCCCTTTGCTTTAACAGTAATAACGCTTCCGTTAATGCTTTCGATTTTGCTGTATACTTTAGCCATTATTCACCGTCCTTGAGAAGAACTTTTACATCTTCACCAATCTGGGCATTCTTTTCAGCAAGAGTTGAATCAATTGCCTTTTCTGCCTTATCAAAGTCAGCACTCTTGAATGCCTTGTAGTTCATATCACGGAAATTCTGTGTAAGTCTATTAAAGAATGTACGTGCATCATCCTTTTCTTCAAAGTCAAATGTAGAACCCAAAATGCCTACGATTTTAGCAAATACATACTTCTGACGTTCAATGGAAGTTGCACCTTCAATGTCATCAAAAGAATCCTGCTGCATGTAAATTGCATCAAGGAATTCACTCTTAAGGTAAAGAACGAAGTCTGAAAGGCTTGTTCCTTCTTCACCGACAACCTTCATCATCTGGTTAACTTCTGCACCACGCTTGTAAATGCCGCGTGCATAATCTACCCAGCCCTTGTTGATTACAGGCTTATATTTAGACCATGAATCAAGAGGGTCAATGGCAGGATAACGGCGAGCATCAGAGCGGGCACGAGAAAGACCATGGAATGCACCAACAACTTTAAGAGTTGCCTGTGTAACCGGTTCTTCAAAGTTACCGCCGGCCGGTGAAACTGTACCGCCGATTGTTACGGAACCTGTGTTTCCGTCGCGGAGTTTTACGATACCTGCACGTTCATAGAAAGAAGCGATTGTAGATTCTAGGTAAGCAGGGAAAGCTTCTTCTCCAGGGTTTTCCTCATGACGACCGGACATTTCGCGCATGGCCTGTGCCCAGCGTGATGTAGAGTCTGCAAGAAGAAGAACGTTAAGTCCCATCTGGCGGTAATATTCAGCAAGTGTAACACCTGTGTAACATGAAGCTTCGCGGGAAGCAACTGGCATGGAAGATGTGTTACAGATGATAATTGTTCTTTCCATAAGTGAACGGCCTGTTCTAGGGTCTTTCAGTTCAGGGAATTCTGTAAGTGTTTCAACAACTTCACCGGCACGTTCTCCACAGGCTGCAATAATAACGATGTCTACGTTTGCATTACGGCTTGTTGTATGCTGAAGAACTGTCTTACCTGCACCGAATGGCCCCGGAATACAGTATGTTCCGCCACGTGCAACAGGGAAGAATGTATCAATAAGGCGAACCTTTGTTTCCATTGGTTCATCAGGGCTTAAGCGTTCTGCATAACAGTTAACGGCACGCTTTACAGGCCACTTGAAGCTCATGGAAATGTTTACTGTCTTGCCCTTTTCGTCTGCAAGGGTTGCAATTGTATCATGAATCTTGTAAGAACCTGCCTTGGCAAGCTTCTTGATTGTGTATGTGCCAAGGAATCCGAACGGAACAAGAATCTTATGTGTAAATGGTCCTTCCGGAACTGTTCCTACGCTGTCTCCTGCAAGAACCTTGTCTCCTTCTTTTGCTGTAGGTGTAAATTCCCACTTCTTTTCTTCGTCAAGGGCAGGAAGGTAAACACCGCGTTCAAGGAAGTAACCTGAATGTTCTGCAAGCAATGGAAGCGGATTCTGAAGACCGTCGTAAACCTGACCTAAAAGACCAGGACCAACCTCTACAGAAAGAAGATCTCCGGTAAATTCAACAGAACAATCTGTAGAAATACCGTTTGTCATTTCATAAATCTGCATCTGTGCTGTATTTCCACGGATACGGATAACCTCACCCTTAAGGCTTTGACCGTCAACTTTAACGTAGCCTACTTCGTTGAGAGAAACCTTTCCGTCAAATTCAACAGAAACCATGTTTCCGTTTACAGCTACAACTTTGCCTTTTGTATCTGTCATTTGTTTTCTCCAAGTATTTCGTCGTAAATTTTGTGATAAGAAGCCAAACCTTCATCCCTGTTAAACTTCTTCATGCGCTCTGCAAGCATAAGCTTAAGCCCGTAGTTATAGACTGCATCTACAGAAAACATGTCCATAGGTGCAAGCCTGTCTAAAAGGCCCATCCTGTACTGATTAAGGAACTGCTCGGCGCTTAAAGGACTATCCATTCCCGTTGCGGTTCTTGCAGCCTGAATGACTTCTCCGTCACTTGTAGAAGGAAGGTCTTTATTGTCTTTCTTCATTTTAAGTGCGCGAAGCTGAGCCAGGGCAAGACGAAGGCTTCGTTCCTTCTGATACCACTGATCAAGGAATGCTGACCCAGTTGATTTTGATTCCAGCGGCGGCTCCAGTGTAAGATTCTGTGCCTGAACTTTTGCCTTGTCAGACATAAACCTTGCACATAAATCCTTGAAGTATTCAACAGTCAAGGGAAGTTTCTGACTGCTTTCTTCATTTACTGAGAATGCTGGAAGCTGGGACACTAAATAATAGAGATGTTCCACTATTCCTTTCCTTTTACTGCCTTTTTGGCAGGTGCTTTTCTTGCAGGAGCTTTCTTAGCCGGTGCCTTAGCCGGTTCTGCGTCCTTTTCTTCTGCAGCAGGTTCTGCCTTTGGAGATTCTTCTGCAATGCCTGCAGCTGCCTTCTTCATAAGTTCTGTTGTTTTAGGGTTAAGGTATGCACTGAACAAAGAAGCAACTTCTTCTGCACTGAAGTCATAGAAAGCTTCTCCGCCCTTTGTACCGATTCTGAATCCGGCAGAAAGTGATGCATCAGCCTTGATTTCAACGCCTTTAGAAAGCTTACCCTTAAGGGCTGTCTTAAGACCGCTTTCAAGAACCTTTACATCCTTTGCAGGAAGAAGAATTGAAACATCTGTAGCATCGTTGTTTGCTGCCCATGCCTTTACTGCTTCTGGAATAATCTTCTTAAGAAGATCCTTGTCCATAGCCTTTTCAGTTTCTGCATTTACAAGTGCAGAAAGTTCCCTGTTGATTCCGTCACGGAAGGAAATAATAAGATTGCGTCCTGCCTGTGCAATTGCATCTTCACTAGCCTTTTCCATGCGTTCTGTTTCTGCTTTTGCAGTCTTGATAATGCTGTCTGCTTTGGCTTCAGCATCACTAACAATAGAGGCAGCCTTTTTTTCTGCTTCAGCAATGATTTTCTGTGCAGCAGATTCAGCACTGGCAACTCCGTCTTTCTTGATCTTTTCAATCAATTCTTGTAACTGAATATCCATTACAACCTCTCTATAAAAATATATTTCTTAAGCCTTTTTATACAAGCCTTTAAAAACCAAATTTGTAAATGGTAACTTCGTGATATGCTTTTTCAGGAGTTACGATGCACGGAGGGAAACTTGCCTGATTTGGAGTATCAGGATAGCTTTCTGTTTCAAGACATACGGCATCATGCTTTTTATGAACATAGCCGTTCTTGCCGTGGGAACCTGCAACCCAGTTGGCAGTATATACCTGACAGCCAGGAAGTGTTGTAGAAACGGTCATGGTTCTTCCGCTTGCAGGGTCCTTTAATACGGCAAACTGCTTTAAGCTTCCGTCAAAGTCATCAACGCAATAGGCATGGTCATAACCATTGCCTGTTGATTCAATATCCTTGCCCAGAAGCTTTGGCTTCCTGAAATCAAAGGCGCTCATATCATCAACTGAAACAAGTTTGCCTGTAGGAATAAGTTTTTCGCTAACTTCTACAAATTTTGAACAGTTTAACTGAAGTTCCTGATCATAAATTGCACCGCCGTTATAGCCTTTAAGGTTAAAATATGCGTGATTTGTAAGGTTTACTGGCGTTGGAGCATCAGAAGATGCCGTATATTCAATGGAAAGTTCGTTTTTTTCATTAAGCACGTAAACAACCTTTACAGAAAGGTTTCCAGGCATGCCCTGTTCTCCGTCAGGACTGAACCTTGAAAATTCAATGCCCATGCCTTTTTTGGTAATTACCTTTTTTGCATCCCAGACTTTCTTTTCATAGCGGTCAAATCCGCCGTGAAGGCAGTTACCGCTGTCGTTGTTGTCAAGGATGTATTCCTTGCCGTTAAGGGTAAACTTAGCACCGCCGATTCTGTTTGCAAAGCGGCCTACTACTGTGCCGAAGCTTAAGTTGTCATTGGCATAGCCTTCCAGAGTTGAGCAGCCTAAAACAACGTCAACTTTTTTTCCCCTGCCTGCAGGAAGAAGAATGCTTGTAATAGTGCATCCGTAATTTGAAACAGAAACACTCATTTTACCGTTGGAAATAGTAAATAAAGAAACATCAGTGCCGTCGCAAAGAGTTCCGAATTTAGACTTTTTTATTCTTATAAGAGTACTCATAAAATAAATTATATTCCTTAATCTGTTATAATTCAAGAAAAGAAATAAATTTATGCCATTTTTAACAAAGGATTCTATTATTTTTGAGCTTTTTATCAGGTCAAATGGTGAATTTCAGAATAATTTGCAAGTATTTTAATTTTATTGAACATAGACATTGTGCATAATACTTAAAGATGCTGAAAGAAAAAGAAAGCGGTAACCGAGGCACTCTGAAGGCTGCAGGCCTTCAATCGTGCCGAATTACAGCGCTTTTTTTGTAAGCATCTTTATAATTTCTTTGCTGCCAGCAGCATTTTTCCCTAAAATTAAGAATTTATTTATAACCCGGCATCTGACCTGATAATTTATTACAGCATCTGGATAACAAGACGCACTTCCTGAGCCGACCGTCCCGTAAGGCGTGCAATCTCTTCTGCTGGAATTCCTGCCATATGATAGTCCCGCACCTGCTGGTTAAAATCTTTTTTCGGAGTTATAAAGTCATCCGCCATATATACAACAGGGTTTACAACCGGTATTTTCTGTAAATTGCCGTAAGTTTCTGCCACCTTTGTTTCATGTTCATTCTGATTCTGAACTGCCTCATCAGGAAGAATATTTTCATTGATGCCAAGTTCACTGCGGGCTTTTTCCGTAAATGCAAGTTCTGCCTGAACTGGATTTCCTTTTCTGGTGTATGCAGGTGCCTTTTTAGAAGTCTTTACATGCACATTGGATGCAACGGCAGAACGGAATTCACTTTCACGCTGCTGTGTATCAAGTTCCCGCTTTAAAACAGCAAGCCTTCTGTCTGCTTCTGCCTTTACTTTATTCAGCTCCTGAATCTTGCCGTCAATAAGGTTCATGTTGCGTTCTGCAGCATTGTTTGCTTCGCGGATTTTTTCGTTTATGGCACTGCGGGTTTCTTCAATTATCTTTTCCGTTGAAAAAAAGGCATTGAACCTGTGGAAAAAGATAAACCACATGAGGATGTTAAAAATAATAAGAAGGCATGCAGAAACAGCTACAAAAGACATAAATCAACCCAACAGATCTATATGCTGACCAAGATTAGGGTCTTTGATTTCATAAACCTTTTTTACAGCCTGTTCAAGTTCTTCTTCTGCAGTATTTTCTTTTTTTGCAGATGAATTATTCTTTGAACCGCCTTCCAAAAGGGTCTGACCTGCACCGCCGCCCTGGTTTACGTCAGCCTTTATGCTGTTTGATTCCTTGTTTTTTGAGCTTTCCTGGACAGTCTTTGCCTTCTCCGTATCCTGCTGTGCTGCCTTTTCCATGGAAGCACGGCTTGACATGGCCGCATTCTGAATATGAGTAGCATTAAACTGTCCAATCTTGTCCATCTGGGAATATACAGTGGACAGGTCAATTGGCTGAATAGCCATCCGGTGCTCCTACATCACTTACCTGAGACGGATCAAATTTACCGCGCTTTACAAAGCCGTTGTCATAAAAGAAAGTAACTGCCTTTGTTTCTGACTTAACTTCGTCTTTTTCATCACGGACGGTAATTTCTACGCCAGGATATACGGTTCCGCTTGCGTTTACACAGCCCACATTCTTAAGTTCGCGGAGCCTTTCATTTATTTCGTCTATTTCTTTTGTATATTCTTCGTTCTGTGCAACAAGGTCTGTTTTCTGGCCATAGAAAGCATTAAGGCTTTCTTCCTTTTCCTTTGGAAGTGAACGGCGAACCTTCTTGTTGTTTTCAAGGGTCTGAATGTTAAGTTCTACTTCTTCAAGTTCCTTTACAAGGTTTGCCTGAAGTTCCTGAAGTTCTGCAAGCCTCTTCTTCTTTTCCGGGTCAAAGCCTACGGACAGCTTGGTTACTATACCGCCGCCGGAAGAGCCGATATTCTTTGCAGAGATTTCTTCCGTAGCAAAAACATTTCCCCCGATGATGGAAGCACGCTTTCCCTTAAGAAGAACCTTTTTCATGGCATAGACATCGCTGTTCATTATGTTGTCATTGACAACAACGTATTCTTTTGCTTCTACCTTGGCATTCTGAATGAACCTTGCCCATACGGACTTGGAAGAAACAATTTCGCATTCGTCACGACCCATGACACCCTGGGAAATAACTATATCACCGCCTGCTTCAATCTTGCAGCGTCCTACGGAACCGTAGATTTCAATATTGCCGTCTGCCTTAATGTCAAAGCCGTCTTCAACATCGCCACGGCAAAGAACTGTGCCCATGTATGTAATGTTTCCGGTCTTAATGTTTACGCCCTGAACTTCGTAGATTTCTTCTACGTTGATTTTGTCGCCAACAAGGGAAACGTGTCCGTTCTTTTCTGCAAGAATGGTGCATCCGTCCTTATCAAGGACAGTATTCTGACCTATCGGGAGCCCGATATCCTTGCCGTTTTTTGCTTCAAGGTAACGGCCCATAATGGTCTTTCCGCCCTTACCGCGGGTCGGAAGGATTTTCTTAGCAAGGGGCTGGCCTGCAACAACGTTCTGTATAAGGTTAAGTTCCTTAAAGTCTACCTGACCGTTGGCAGTTTCCTTAAGCTTAAGTTTTGTCTTATCTGTTTCAAAGTTATACTGAATATAGGCATCTGTTCCGTTCTGAGGCAGAATGGCAGAAGCAACAACGTATGGACTGTTGTAAGAAGGTGTATCAACAAAGGCAATTATGCGGTCTTCGTCAATACCTGCAACAACGCCCTGCGTAGAAAGGGCATTGATAATCTTTTCTTCTGAAATTTCACAGCCGCCTGCAGTCGGTGCAGAAACCGTAATCGTAGCCTGCATTTCATCTTTTGAAATGTCAACTGCCATGACGGCATCTCCGACGGAAATATGATTAAAGTCTCCGACTTCAACGTATTCACCGTTGGTACCTTCTTTGGCAAGCTTACGCAGAAGTTCTTCGTCAAGGTCTGTATTATCAGGCCTGATGGCAGCGTTTATAAGATCGTCAGGGTCTACAGGCTTGCCTTCTCCTTCTGGCAGATTGACCTTGACAAAAATATTTGAAGCAAACCTGTGGACAAAATAACTTCCGTCTGTATTTGCAATCTGGATTTCTTCAATAACTTCAGATTCCTGACCTGCAGCAACAGCAGCAGCCTTTTTCTTTTTCTGTATAAGTTCAGGATTTTCGTAGACCTTAATGCGCCACGGCTTTTTCATAAGGCCAATAATTCCCTGAGATCCTTTTTCTATGACTTCATATTCAAGATTGCTTGTTTTTGTTTCCAGCTGAACGGCAGCATCGGCAAGGCATTCGTCAAGGGTTTCTCCAATAACTTCAACTGTCGTAATATCCTTGTCTACCTGCAGCTGCTTTTCCATATCCAGGCGGAGTTTATTCAGGGTAACCATAAGTGCCTCCTAGAAAATGCCTTTCTTGAAACTGGTAAGCTTTGCCCTTAAGCGAAGGTTTGCTTTTGAATGGAGCTGGCTTACACGGCTTTCGCTTACATTAAGGACTGCACCGATTTCACGGAAAGAAAGGTCGTTGTGATAGTAAAGGACAATTACTTTTTTTTCATTCTCCGGAAGTTCCTTAATGGCCTGAATGATCACGCGGCGGATTTCTTCACGTTCAACAATAACGTCAGGATTCAGGCTTGAAGGTGCTTCTATGCTGTCCCCTATGGAAATATTTTCACTGTCATCACCGGAATACCATACGTCATTAAGGGAAAGTACGCTTGTTCCGCTTACCTTCATTATTGTTGTCTGATATTCAGCTTCCGTCATGTTCATGGCCTGAGCAATTTCTGCATCTGTTGCCGTCCTGCCAAGCTTTGCTTCAAGTTCTACGATTGTGTCTTCAATTTCCCTTGACTTCTGGCGCACGGAACGCGGAACCCAGTCCAGTTCCCTCAGTTCATCAAAAATAGCACCACGAATGCGTGTTGTTGCATAGGTCTTGAATTTAACATTCTTTGAAGGATCATACTTGTTTATGGCGTCTAAAAGGCCAAACTGCCCGAATCCGACTAAATCATCAAATTAAACGCTTTCAGGCATACCCGTAGACACACGGCCTGCCACCCACTTAACAAGAGGCATATACTGCCTAATAAGTTTATCACGAATTGCAACAGATTTTGTTTTCTCGAACTCTTTCCAGAGCTCAAGTTCTTCATTCTCGTCTAGAACTTCTACTGCCATTTATCCCAACCCTTTTTTTATCCCATATAATATGGCTTTATATTACTCATCTTTTTTTAACAATGTTCTTATTGCATTTGCAATAATTTTAGAATCCTGCTTCATCATATCTCCGCCTTCAGTCATGGCAGCACTTGCATTCAGGTCGCCGGACTGGGCAAATTCAGAATCACTGATTACCGATGAAATTGCTCCGCTGTCTCCGGAACCACTGTCTATGCTTGAAAATTCCCCGATATCAGGCAAGGAATCAATTTCCTTTATGGCTGTGCCGGAATCCTTTTTTGAACTGTCTGCTCCATCTGCTCCGGCGGAACTGCTGCCGTCATTTATAATATTGGCACCTTTTTCAAGAGGCTTGCCAAGGCTTACCGGAGTAAAGCCCGCACTCCCCTTGTTTGCACTTGCCATGGAATCAGCAGGAGATGCTTTTTCAGAAGCAGGTTCCGCTATAGGGGAAGCAATTTCTGGTTCTGCTGCAGCTGCAGGAGCAGCCTTTGCTTCACCTTCATTATTATAAGAAAAAGCATGATGCACGGAAGAAACATCAAAAGCCGGAGCCTTATCGTCTTCCGTAAGGTTTTCATCATCAATGGTAATATTTACATGGGAACCTGCACCACTGGTTTTTCTTGAACTGTCACCCAGAGATTCAGAACCAATGTCACCTTCAACTTCCAGAAATTTTGAATTAAGCATATCTATTGCTATTGAAAGTACTGCAAATACGGCACCAAAAATAATTCCGCGTAAAAGGGAAACTCCAAATCTATGAACTGAAATTATACTTATAAGGAAAGAAAGCACAAAACCACAAGCAGCAGCTACAATAATATTTTTTACCTTAAACAAGTGCATCCTCCCACAGATATATAACAACATTCTATGGCAAAAATACAAAGTGGTCAATGAAAATTTTCCTATAAGGCACATGGAACAGGGAAAAGCTGCCGGATCAAAAGCCCGGAATAAAAGCTTATTGCAGGACAAGGTTTTCTAAAGAACACAGCATGCGTCATGTAATGCTTATGCCTTCGTTATTGACGTGGTGAATAATACACCCTCACGAGGGTGTAACATATACTCTCGTGAAAGTGCGTATTACACCCTCGTGAAAGTGCATCGCACACCCTCGAGAAGTTGTATCCAGCACTCTCGTGAGAATGTTTCATACATTCTAATAGGGTGTGTCTTGCTCTCTTGTAAGACTGTTATGAAGCAGGTTATTGCAATAAGGAGTAAAAAGCAAGTTTCTTATTGCAAGTTTACGGCAGATAATAAAAAAAAGAGCACCGGAGAGTGCCCTTTTTGCAAACGAACATTATTTATTCAATTCATTAAAACAAACTATATTTTACTTCTTTTTTCCCATAAACTTTTTAAGGAAGTTGGTAACGCCGGCATCAGCAGGAACTTCCGTTTTTTCTATTCTTCCTACAATGTGCTTAAGGCAGACTGCAGGCTTAGATGTAGGGCTTATGGCCATAAATGGTTTCTGGCGGATTACGCTTGCCTGAACAACAGAATCTTCGTAAACAAAGCCGATGTATTCAACCTTATAATTAAGGAACTGGCCTACAATATTTATTATAAGGTCAGAAATCCTTTTGCCTTCATCTGCAGAATGAACGCGGTTTACCAGAAGCTTAAGGTTAATCGGGCGCTGGTCAGAAAATTCCGTCGTAATGATCTTTATGATTCCGTAGGCATCCGTAATGGCTGTCGGTTCCGGCGTAGTAATTACATAAACTTCATCGGACGCAGCAAGAAACTGAAGAACGTTGTTGGAAATGCCTGCACCTGTATCAATGATGATTATGTCCGCATTTCCAAGTGAAGCAAATTCCTTTGCAAAATAATCAAGTTCATCATTGGAAAGATTGGCAATCTTTGCAAAACCATTGGCACCTGCAATGAACTTAAAGCCGAATTCAGTATCAATGATTATGTCCTTCATGGCCTTTTTGTGGTTAAGCACGTGCATAAGGTTATACTGCGGAACAACGCTTAAAAGGACGTTTACGTTTGCCATGCCAAGGTCACCGTCTATAAGGATAACCTTCTTTCCAAGCTGGGCATAGGCAATGGCTGTGTTTACGGCAATATTTGTTTTGCCTACGCCGCCCTTTCCGCTTGTTATGGAAATAATCCTTGTTTTATGACCGTTCCCATATTTTCCAAAGTTACTTTCATTCATTATATTTCGAAGTTCTTTTGCCTGATCTTCCATTAAAAAATTCTCCTGACAGAGGTTGTCTCTGGCGTCATTCCGAAGTAGTTTCGGAATCCATACGCCATATACAGTGCAGACCCTGAATCCAGTTCAGGGTGACAGTTCTTTTCAGACAGCCGCTTTAAATATCTAAACCGCTATGGTCTTTATCGGCATTTCCGTAAAGTTTTTCAACATCTTTCTGATTAAAATTAAAACCTTTCAGATGTGAAACAAACCACATTGGATCTGCACGCTGGATTGTATACATAACTTCCTGGCCCGTCGTAATCCATGAAACGGATTTTTTTCTTTCTGCAAGAACGCTTATGACACGGCCGAAAGTCTGGGTTTCATCGCACTTTGTAATTATTACGCTTTTAAAGTTAAAGGCTTCAAAGTTGCGGATTATGTTTTCAAAATCTTCTACGCTTACGCCTGCCTGCACCGTAAGGTAAACGCTTTCGTTCATGCCCTTTACATCAAGGATTGTGTGCATGTTGGCAATGTTGTGGTAATCGTTAGGGCTGTATCCTGAAGTATCAATAAAAATATAGTCGGAATTGGAAGCATAGCTTTCAAAAAGTTCCTTTAGCTTTGAAGAATCCTGTGCCTGATCTACATCTACATTGATAATGTCTGCCCATCGCGTAAGCTGTTCTACTGCGGCAACACGCATGGTATCCGTGGTTATCATGCGCATTCTTGGAGCAAAAGCATATTTATCCTTGTTCTTTTTAAAATCAAGGGCAATATAGGCGCCCATTTTTGCTAAAGTCGTAGTCTTGCCGACACCCGTTGGGCCAACAAGGATTATGACTTTGGGATGTCCTTTTTTTTCTACGGGAGCAATGGGTATGCTTTCTGCAATCCATTCAACAACCTTTTTCTGGATATAGTCAAAGTCGTTAAGTTCATCAATGGAAAATTCGCCTTTCATCCTTTTGCATATTTCTTTTCTGTAGGACTTTGAAAAGCCGTTGTCTTCAAGAAGTTCCCGGATTTTACAGATTGTCTCATGCTCGCATTCGGAAGTTGTGGCTTTTATAACAGCATCCATCTGTTCCTGCATTACCTTGCGCATATCCTCCATCTGCTTTGTAATCTGTGCAATCTGAAGCGTATTTGTAACGCTTGAACCTGTATGCTTTAAAATGCTGTCACGCTGTTCAAGGAAGTTTGAATCAACAGAAACATTACCCATGGAATTAAATGCAGGCTGAGACATGTTTTCAAAAGAACCGAATCTTCCTTTTTCCTGGTTTACAGGCGAAGGCTTAGAGCTTTTGTTTATTACCTGGTATGTCATTTCAAGGACATCTTTCTGGAAAAAACCTAAAAAGCCGGGTTTCAGTTTTCTTTGTGTATTTAAAATTAAAAAGGAAGTGCCATACATGTCACGGATTTTATCCAGGCATTCCTGCCTGTTGGCACCTGTAACCCGCTGAATTTCATCGTTTTTTATTGATTCGCTATACATTTATTTCTCCAACAATTTCTGTCTGGATATTTGTTCCTGCGTTTACAATTTCAGAGAATGAAAGGACTATAAGCCCTGGAATTTCCCGTTCCGTTGCAGACTTTACTAAACGGCGTATTTCTGACGGACACATGATAAGGGGCGGTATGCCCGGGTATTTCTGCCTTGTCTGTGCAATGGCACTGCTTACTGCTTCTATAAACCTTCTGCCGTCGTCAAGGTCAAATACAACCATTGGAGCAGCACCTATAGGGTTTGCAGCATGCTCAAGGATTTTCTGTGCAAGAGGCTGTGCAATGGAAAGGCCGCGCAGGACTTTATTTTCGTCTGCATACTGCTGGCAGATCTGGGCACCAAGTGCTTCGCGCACTTTTTCCGTAAGTTCCCAAGGATTTCGTGTAATCTTGCCGTAGTCTCCCATTGTTTCAAGGATTGTAACCATGTTCCTTATGCTTACGCGTTCAGAAAGAAGGTTTTTAAGGACGGCTTCAATTTCACCATAAGAAAATTTATCTGGTCCTGTAGTAACTTCGTCAACAATAACGCTGTTCTGCTTTTTGATTTCTTCAAGAATGGCACTTACGCTCTGGCGGCTTAAAATCTTTGCTGCGTTGCTGCGTATAAGTTCCGTAAGATGAGTTGCAATAATTGTAGGAGCATCGATTATGGCATAGCCTGCTTTTTCTGCTTCCAGACTTTTTGATTCCGGCAGCCAGATTGCATCCATGCCGAATGCAGGGTCTTTTGTTTTTTCTCCAACCATTTCCCTGTCTTTTGGAACACCGCCTGTGTTAAGGCACATAAAGTGGTTCATCTTAAGGCGGCCCTTTCCTATTTCTATGCCGCGCAACTTAAATGAATATTCTTCCGGCTGAAGGGACATCTGGTCCATAATATGGATTGAAGGAATTACAAGTCCTAAATCCAGCGCACATTCATGACGGATTCTCTTTATGCGGGACATAAGTTCAGCACCCTTTTCATTGTCTACAAGAGGAATAAGGGCATATCCTATTTCAAGGGAAAGATCATCAAGTTTTGCAACAGGAGATGCTTCTTCTGAACCGCTTTCCTTTTTAGGTGCATTCTGGGCTTCCTGTGCCTGTATTTTAGCAGCTTCTTCCTTTGCCCTGTTTGCCTTTGAAAGGTAATAGCCAACAAAAACAAGAAGGCCGCCGATAGGAATAAGTATAAAGCTTGAACCGTTATGGAAAGCAATGCCAAGGATAATAAAGGCAATGCCGACGATAACATAAACTATGCCGCTTGCACTGAGTTCGCTCCTGACTCTGTCTGTAAGAAGGTTTTCTTCTTCCGAACCTGTAATAAGGAGGCCCGTTGCAAAAGAAATCATAAGGGCCGGGAACTGGGACATAAGTCCGTCACCGATAGTCAGGACGGAATAGGTTTTAAAGGCTTCTCCGATTCCTGATGCTCCCCTTAGCTGGCCCATGATTACGCCGCCGATAAGGTTTGCAAAAGTTACGAAAATACCGAATTTAACGTTGCCGCTTACGAATTTTGTAGCACCATCCATGGTAGAAAAGAAGCTTATTTCCTGACCAAGGCGCTTTATCTTTAAGTTTCCTTCTTCTTCCGTAAGTGCACCGGAATTTACCTGATTCTGAATATTGAACATCTTGTTGTTCATGCTGTCCAAAGTAAAGCGTGCAGAAACTTCAGATACGCGGTCGGCACCTTTAGTAATAACTATAACCTGGAAAACCGTAAGGATAATGAAGATAAAAAATCCTATGACAATGTTCTTGCCAGCTACAATGTTTGCAAAGGCCTGGACAAGTTCGCTCTGGCCTGCAAGGTGGCCTGTACCGGTAACAGGGTTCATCAAAATAAGCCTTGTAGAAGAAATGTTTATGGCAGTTCCGAAAATAGTCATCATTAAGACAAGGCGCGGGAACGTAGTAAAGTCAGCAGGCCGTTTAAGGTTTAAAACCGTAAGAAGGATTATAAAAGACAGGGCCAGGTTTATTGCCATGGCAATGTCTACGGCTGTTTTTCCTATTGGAATAAACATTAAAAATATTATTAAAATCAGCATTACGGCAATAAAGTTGTTGCCTATAATGTTTAAAACTGATCTACCAGTATTCTGCTTTTCCGGCATTGAGTCCCCACCCTTAACTTAAAAGCTTCTTCTGTAAAAGAGAAATTTATAGTCTTGATAGTTTACTATAGTTTTTGAAATTTAGAAACACTATATATAGTATTTTTTGAAAAAAAATTTACTTATGTTTATTCATATATCCGATTTGAGCATAAATAATTGCTATTGTTTCAAGGTATTTCTGGGGAATCTGGTCTCCAACTTCAAAATTGCCGTAAAGTTCACGGGCTAAAGGCCTGTTTTCAACTATTGGCACTTCATTTTCTGCCGCAATTTTCTTAATACGCTGTGCAGTCTCGTCAACACCCTTGGCATTTATCATTGGAGATTCCTGGGTTTCACTGTCCCACTTTAGTGCTACGGCAAAATGTGTAGGGTTTGTTATTACAACATCCGATTCCCTTACGGCTTTAGGCATATTGGCACGCAGCATGTCTTTCTGCGCCTGCTCAAGCCTGCCCTTAACTTCCGGGTCTCCTTCTGCTTCCTTGAATTCTTCCTTAACTTCCTGCTTGGTCATTTTGTTCTGCTGCATGAATTCCCTGCGCTGCATTACGTAATCTACAATACCGATAACAACTAAAAGAACGGCGCAGGTTATAAGAAGCCTGGCAACCATTTTAGAAACACTTACCAGTGCCATGTAGACATTACCCGTGTGCAGGAAGTTCATTGTATCCGGAAGGTCTGACTTTATCTGAATGTATGCAACAAAACCTATGATTATAAGCTTAAGGAAAGATTTTAAAATATTGAACACACCCAGTGCAGAAAAGAAATTCCTTCTGAAATATTCTCCGAACTTTGGCGCAATCTTTGAAAACTTCATTTCTATAGGCTTGGTAGTAAAGAAATACCCCTTGTTCTGAATAAGATTTATTACAACTGCAGCAACAACACCGATGGCACAAAGCAAAAGGACAACTGGCATTAAGGTTGCTAAAAAAAGATATGCCAGCTTGCCGTCCGTAATTTCCGTATTTACTATATTGGAATAGTAAAAGGTCATCATGACCATAAGTTTCTTTAATATCCACGGGCTCAGCAAAACAAGGCCAATGCTTACAAACAAAAGGACAATGGAACCGTTAAGTTCCTGGCTTTTGGCAACGCGGCCTTCTTCACGTGCCTTGCGGAGTTTTGTCTCTGATGCGTCTTCTGTTTTTCCTTCGTCATCAGGGCCGAACCACTGGAGGTCTATCTGGCTCATTTAATACCCCCTGAAAGTTTAGTAAAAACAGACTGAATTTCCATAAAGCCTTCCCTTATGCTCATCTGGAAGAATTCACAGAACTGCGGAACAAGAACAGCAATAAGGAAAAAGGAAACAAGCATTAAAATCGGGAAACCTTCAGACAGAAGATTCATCTGAGGTGCCGCCTTAGTAAAAATACCCATGGTAACGTTAATCAGGAAAAGGGAACCCATAATAGGCAAAGCAATAATAAGTGCATCCTTAAAAAGCATGGATAAAGACGTCATCATGAACCTGGCAAAAAAGTCCGTATTATTTACAATGGAAAAAGCGTTTAAAGTCCTGAAACTTGTATAAAGGCCTTCGCAGAAAAGAGTCTGAAACCAGTGATTCTGCAGGAAAACAATCATGGCAAGAAAGTTAAAGAACTGGCCCATAAGGGGGTTTTCTACCTGACTTAAGGAATCGTAAACTTCACTTGCACTTAAACCCATCTGGAATGCAAAAAACTGACCCGCCGTAGAAAAAGCAGAAAATATAATCTGAATATAAAAACCAAGAATAATGCCTATCATTCCTTCGCCTAGCAAAAGGAAAACATATTCAAGGTTAAAGGCACCATCGTCTTTTATATACGAACGGTAATCTGCGTAAACAGAACCAGCATCCGATAAACTAACGGTAGGGAAAATAAAATATGCCATGTATAAGGCAAGGGCAATCTTTGCCATTCTTGGAACAGTCCGTGAAGAAAGCAAAGGCAGGGTCATCATTGTCGTAAAACAACGGAAAACAACGAGAAGAAAAACAGGTGCACTGGAAACAATCTGCTCAAGCATTCAAAAACCGTCTGCTATTTTGCATAGGCAGGAATAAGTTCAAGGATATGCCTGAAATATTCTGCCGTAGAACTGAACATCCATCCGCCCATTAAAAACAGAACGGCAAAAATAGTTAAAAACTTAGGAAGAAAAGTAAGGGTCTGTTCCTGAATGGAAGTTGTAGCCTGCAGTATTGCAACAACAAGGCCTACAATAAGGGCAAAGCCAAGGACAGGAGCAACCATTTTTAAAACCTGCCAGATGCCTGACTGCATTAAATACTGAATATCAAGTATGGTCATTTATTCCTCCGGAAAACTATTTTATAACGCTAAGGAAAAGCTGCTGCGTTAAAAGATTCCAGCCGTCTACAAGGACAAAAAGCATAAGCTTAAAAGGCATGGAAATCTGGACAGGCGGAAGCATCATCATACCCATGCTCATAAGTATGCTTGCAACAACCATGTCTATTACGATAAAGGGAATATAAAGCAGGACTCCTATTTTAAAGGCAACCGTAAGTTCATGAAGGATATATGCCGGCACTAAAACAAAAGTCGGTATGCCGGAAAGGTCTTTAGGACGGTTGTCTTCCCCTGGCCTTTCATTCTGTGCAATCATTTTATTGTAAAGCTTCATGAAGGTCCTTAAGGAAGAAGTGTCCCCGTTCATCTGCTTTGCCATAAAAAGGCGGACAGGAGCTTCTGCTTTTTCGTATGCCTGCTGCAAGGTAATCTCATTATCAGACAAAGGCTTAAAGGCATCATCGTAAACGGTTTTAAAAGTAGGCCACATGCAGAATAAAGTCATGAAAAGCGCAATGCCATTTAAAACTGCCGTCGGCGGAACCTGCTGCAAGGAAAGTGCCCTTTTAATAAAGTCAAGGACAATAGAAAACCTTAAAAAGCACGTCAGCAAAATAAAAATACTTGGAGCAAGTGTCAGCAGAGTAAGCAGAACCAGAAGCTGAACGCTGAATGCAACCTGATTACCTGTTCTTGGAGCTGTGGCACTTAAAGTAATGTTAGGAAAATCAATGCCCGTAACATTATGACCCATTTCCGTATTACCCCTTGTGCTGCCCTGGGGGAAACTGTTCCGGGAAGCCTGTGAAGACAAAGGAAATGCACAGGCAATGCAAATTATAAAAGCTGCAAGACCATGTAAAAACTTATTTTTCATTGCTCTTCTCCCTTGCCTGCTGTTTCTTCTTTTTCTGCAGTGTCCATCTTTTTTCTTTTAATTGAATTGATTAAGTCTTCTGTAGAAGAATCAAAAACGCCGCCGGAAGCTTTTGTTTTTGTTCCTGATTCTGCACCTGCATTATTTTTTTTAGGCATGAACATTTCCAGAACTTCAGCAAAGTTCTTTGCCTTAACGTTGGAAGAAACCTTATCTGCATGAACATTTAATGCGTTAATAAGTTCCTTGTCTTCAATTTCGCATATAAGGTTTACGGAATTATCAGAAACACCTAAAAGATAACCTTTGTCTATTAGGGTTACAATCTGAACAGACTTTCCGGGCCCGATATTTATACCGGCAACTTTACGCAAAAAAGGATCGTTGTCTGCGCCAGGCTCAATTGTCTTTTTCATTAAGCGGAAAATAAAATAAATGACGCCGATTACAAGACCAAGGACAAGAATCATACGGACAAAAACCCAGAAACCGCTTACAGGCCTTGGAGATGCATCTGCAGTGTCCTGAACATTATCATCAAAGGTAAACTGGGATTCTTCTATCTGTGACTGTGAAAGATTCTGTGCATCCGGATTATTTTCCGCAACGGAAGAACGGCTTTGTGCCGTTAAGGAAGCAGCACAAAGAAATAAAACAGCAATAATTGCTGAAAGTTTAGTTTTTGAGTAAATCATTATCCCACCCGTATAAATTTTATGGCATTCAAAATGTACAGGTCTTCTATCCCCATAAAAAACCAGACTGCCATAAAATAATTTGAGCCCGGAAGTTTTCAACCGGGCTCTTTTATATTACATTGAAGATGTAACGTGTTCAAGTGACGGAAGAATTTCTGTAACACGAACACCGAAGTTTTCATCAATAACAACAACTTCGCCTTTAGCAATAGGCTTGTGATTAACAAGAATATCAACCGGTTCACCGGCAAGTTTATCAAGTTCTATAATTGTTCCTTCACCAAGGCCAAGAATATCCTTAATTGTTTTCTTTGTGCGTCCAAGTTCTACAGTCATTTCCATGAAAACATCCATGATAAGACTGATGTTGCCCTGTTCTGCAGAAGAAACACCCTGAACAAAATTAGGGAACTGCAGAGACTGAACGTTTGGAGGTGTCTGCATAGGCATTCCGCCCATCATCTGTGGCTGACCCATATTCATTCCGCCCATCATAGCACCTCCCATCATCTGCGGCTGCTGCATTCCCATGCCCATACCGCCAATCTGCATCTGAGGCTGGCCCATATTCATTCCGCCCATCATCTGCGGCTGCTGCATTCCGCCCATCTGAGGCTGAGCCATACCGGCACCAGCATCAGGCATATTTGCACTGCCTGCATCCATTGCAGGAGCAGCCTGAACGCCGCCGCCAAGAGCCTTAGCCATGCCGTCAGCAACAGGTGCTGAAACAGCTTCCCAGATTGTATAGGTTTCACCTGCAAGCGTAACAGGATAAGAAAACAATCCGAAGTTGCCCTGAGGCATCCTGATCATTGCCTTAGGCTGATTTACGGCTTCAGGAGGGTTTGTTGCAAGTCCAGGAAGTTTACCTGATTTGCTCAGTTCAGTAATTTCTGAACCAGAGAAAGCAGAAATAACTTCTGAAATTACAGAAAGTCCCATGTCGTCAAGGGCCGGGTTTTCTTCCTGATTAATAAAGCCAACAAGCTTTGTTGCCAGTTCTGACGGCATAAGGAAAAGGTGATCTCCGCCAAGTCCTGCAGAATAGTCTGCCATAACGGCAATAACTACTTCCGGAACTTTAGCAAGAAGCTGATCACGGCCGGCTGTTTCTACAACCGGAGCACCACAGGAAACATCCTGCTGTGTCATATTCTTTAAAACGTCAGAAAGTTTATCTTTCATTCCGTTTGCAAAATTCTGCAAAGTCGGAACATCAATGCTAACTTCAGGTCCGGATGAAAAAGAACCGCCTGAACCAATACCACCTACGTCTACGCCAGACAAAAGTGCGTCAATTTCTTCCTGTGATATAGAACCTTCGCTCATAGTTCATCATCTCCTTCCGGGGTTAATTCTTCAAATTCTTCTGAATCCTGTTCATCTATCTTACCGATGATTTGAACAGCAACTTTTTTACCAACATTACCAGCCTGACAGTAGAACTTCTTCTGGCTGCCAACGCTTAAAGTAAGCGGCTCACCTACCTTGATTGTATTAAGCCGGACAACGTCTCCGCATCTTAGGTTCAATACATCCCTGATAGGAACATTAATTGAACCGATATCTGCCACAAGTTCCATTTCAACATCTGCAAGTTTTTCTTTAAGCGTTCCAAGATACTGTGTAGTAGAACTTCTGCGCACAGAAGAAAACCAGAATGATGATGAAAGTTTTGAAACAATAGGTTCAATTGTAATGTATGGAATACAGATATTCATCATACCTGCTTCTTCACCGATTTTAACTTCCAGTGTAATAAGGATAACCATTTCGTTTGGCGGAACAATCTGTGCAAACTGAGGGTTTGTTTCAATCTGCTGCAGACGCGGCCTTAGGTCTATTACCTGGGTCCATGCTTCACGCATATTGGCAAGAATGCGGACAATGATGCCTTCCATTACGGACTGTTCAATATCCGTAAGGTCACGGTTTACCTTGCCGCCTGTGTCGCCTTTACCACCAAAAAGGCGGTCAATAATGATAAATGTAATTTCCGGAGCAATTTCAAGAACGGCATTGCCCTTTAGGGGATCCATGTTTATTACGGCAAGTGTTGTAGGCGTTGGAATGGAACGAATGAATTCTTCGTATGTAAGCTGATCTACAGACGCTACGTGAACATGAACCAGGGTTCTAAGCTGTGCTGAAAGGCTTGTTGTTGTAAGACGGGCAAAAGATTCGTGCATGTTGGAAACTGTACGAATCTGTTCCTTAGAGAACTTGTCCGGTCTGCGGAAATCATAGATTTTAATTCGTCGGGTGTCAGTGACCGGCTTAAATTCGTCAGCCTCACTTTCTCCAGTGCTTATTGCCTGAAGAAGCTGGTCAATTTCATCCTGTGACAGAACTTCATTCATGTCTTAGCCCACCTTAAATTCCAGCATTACTGCTGAACTACATCTTTACCTGTAAAACGAACATCGCGTATTCTTGAATTACTTAAAATGTCATCGTTAATCTGATCGCGGATCTGCTGCCTTAGCAATTCTTCATTCTGCGGCTTTAAATCTTCTACAGTCTGTTCAGAAAAGAAACGGCGCAGAAAGTCAATGATTTCAATGCGTCTTTCAGTAATTTCTGAAGATGCCATTTTGTCATCCTTTTTATATCCAAGCGCAATGGTAACTGTAACGCTTGCAGGAACGGCATCACTTGTAGAAGTCCTTATCTGATCAAGGGAAGTATACCAGTCGTAAGATTCACGCTTTGGAGTATATTCTTCACTTACAGGAATTGCAGTCTGCTTGCTTCCGCCTTTATTTAAAATTGCAGTTGTAACTACTACGATTGTAACAATGAAAATTACAGCAGCAACACCAATAGCAACCATTTTAAGCAGCTGAGGGAATGCTCCCTTTACACCGCTCTTTTTTCCAGCTGGTGCATCGCCTTCAAGACCGTCACCAAGATCGTTTGCGTTGTCTTCGTCTGCCATAAAGTCCTCCCAGATTTATAAATTTCACCTACTACTTTATCGGAATATGAATTTTTTTTCTTAGCACTTTTTTAGAAGTGGCCGTCATCAAGAATGATTACGTCTACCCTTCTGTTGTATGCACGCCCTTCTGCCGTATCATTGCTGAACTTTGGCCTTGTATCTGCATAGCCTGCAATTGAAAACTTCTTTTCATCAACGCCAAAATCTGCAAGATAATGAAGGACATTTGCAGCACGGGCAGCAGAAAGTTCCCAGTTGCTCGGGAAAATGCCGCCGCTGGTAACGGGCCTGTTGTCCGTGTGGCCTTCTACCCTCCACCTTCTGCCTGCAACTTCAGGTGCTTCAAAAAACTTTGCAAGCCTTAATAAAGTTTCCCTTGAATCTTCTATATTGATGTCTGCACTTCCTTCTTCAAAGAAAGAATCGGAAGCAAGGGAAATAATAAGGCCGCGTTCGTCGCTTGTAATCGTAATTTTATTAGACTTAACTTCAGGTGCAAAACTTGAAATTGCCTTTTTCATGGCAGGTCCTAGGGCCTTTCCTTTTTCTACGGAAGGAAGTGAGCTTACAACGTTACCAAGGTCTGCCAGGCTTCCAGGGCTTACGGAAATACCGCCGCCAGGATTGTTATTTGAAAGGGAAGCAGACAGGGCTGCCATCTGAACGGCATCAGATTCTGAAGGGTCATAAAGCATAACGAAGAAGCAGAGCATGAGGGTAATCATGTCTCCGTATGTACCCTGCCACGCGGTACTTGGCTTCTCCGGTTCTTTTTTTTCTTTTGCCATAATTAGTCCTTAAGAATATCAGCTTCAATTGCCTTGCGCGATTTTGGATCAAGGTATGTAAGGAGTTTCTGTCCAAGAACGCGCGGGTTATCACCGGCCTGAATGGAAAGGATTCCTTCAAGAACCATTTCCTTGGAATTCATTTCGCGGGAATTCTGTGCAAGAAGTTTTGTTGCAAGAGGTCCGAAGAGCCAGTTGGCAAGCATGGAACCGTAAAGTGTTGTAATCAAGGCAACGGCCATGTTAGGACCAAGGGAAGATTTATCCTCAAGGTTGTTCAACATACCAATAAGACCGATAACTGTACCAAGCATACCCCAACCCGGAGCATAACCTGCCCACTGGTTAAGGATACCTGCCCACTGCATGTGGCGGGCTTCTGTCTGTGCCATTTCGTTTTCAAGGATTGCACGGATTGCCGAAGCATCGTTACCGTCGACCATAAGGCGCAGGCCTTCCTTTAAGAAAGGGTCATCCAGATCGTCAAGGCCTTCTTCAAGGGCAAGAATACCTTCACGTCGTGCTTTTTCTGCAAGGGAAACCAGATTCTGAACAATATTCTTTTCACCGTAATCAAAAATCTTTAAGGTTCTTCCGATGATTCCCCAGATTCCTATAACCATGTTCATTGGAGAAGAAATCCACAAAGCCATGTAAGAACCACCGATAACGATGATAACAGATGGAATATCAATAATACCGCCGATAGAAGAACCTGATGAGAAAACACCAAGCAAAACCATGGCAATACCACCAACGAAACCAATTATTGTCGCCAAATCCATTTAGATTCCTCCCTAAGCAAACAAAAACCCAACAATTACTGTATAGACTAAAGTTCCTGCATGCCTATTTTTTTTCTGTAGGATACGATTCTTTCAATGATTTCTTCAGGAGTTTCGCTAACTACAACTTTTTTTCCTGACAGAAGCGTAAGCGTAAGATCGGGGTTTTCTTCCATAGATTCAATCTGATGCGGATTAACCCAGTACTTTTTACCGTTCAAACGTGTTACTTCAATCATATTTTACAATAATGAACTGTAAACAATGAATCGTCAAGTAGATTATCGGCATTTTTTAAATTCAACTTTATTTGCAATAATACCATGACAAATTTTTTGTTATATACGACCATAAAAAAGAAATTACACTTGCAAATATAACATAATAAAATTAGAGTTAAGGCATGAAAACACAGATTCTTGTTATTGAAGATGTTCCGGAAATGTCACAGCTTATATGCCTTTACATGACAAATGCAGGCTATGAAACTACAGCATGCGAAAAGGCAGAAGATGCCCTTGCAAAGATTTCTACCGGCTATATACCGGATTTAGTACTTCTTGATTTAAACCTTCCAGGCATGAACGGCTTTGAGTTCCTTAAGAAATTCAGGGCAGAATGCAAGCCTACAATTCCCGTAATGATAGTTTCTGCAAGGGATGCAGACGACGACATTATTCAGGGACTTGGACTTGGTGCAGATGAATTCGTAACAAAGCCTTTCAGTCCTAAGGTTCTTGTTGCTAAAGTTCAGTCCCGCCTTGCACGCCTTAGCGCAACAGAAGCTTCAGTAGAAGAAACAATAAAATTCGGTCCTTACACCCTGTACTGCAACAGCTGCGTATTAAAAAGGGGTTCAGACAAGATTGCCCTTTCTACAAAGGAATACGAAGTCCTTGAATACCTGGCACGCAACGGAGACAAGCCTGTAACTCCGGAACAGATTTACAGTTCCGTATGGAAGACCCAGTTCGGCGACATGACTGCCGTCGGCGTTTACATCCAGCGCCTTAGAAAAAAGATTGAAGACGACCCTTCCCAGCCTAAATATATTGTAACCATGTTTGGCATGGGATATAAATTCAACGCTTAATTTACTGCTTTTGCCGGAAAATAAATGCACCTTAAAAAACAGATTTCAATGCTGATTACTACTCTGCTCATACTGCCGCTGGTATGCATACTTTTTGTGCCGGTGGTTTACTATATTCAGGAACCTAATTCTGCATTGATGAAAAACTATAAGGTTGCAAGAACCAATTACGGCACTTACCTTTCCGACAAAAGCTGGAAGCAGATTCAGAAGTTTCTTGAATTAAAGCCGCGTGATACGGAACTCCTTGCAATCTATGACGAATACGTAATCTTTTCTAATTTTGCAGATTTTCCTGTAGAGGGAAAAATAAGCTTTGAAGAAATCTTTAACGACATTAAAGGCACGTTCCGCGACTATGACTATCAGATTCAGTCTTTTTACATTTCCGATAACGAAGTCTACATTACGCAGGAAGCCAAGCTTAACCTTGATGCAACAACAAAAAAGCATGACGGTCTTTTAATTACAAGAAGAAGGCTTGACGCCTGGTCTGCAGAAAAAATCGTAAAAATATTCATGATTCCATTGTATCTGGTAATCTTTGTAATGGAATCAGTCTTTATAGTTTTCGGCATTTTTACAATCAGATCCATTTCCAATTCCGTAATAAGGCTTAAGCAGGCAACGGAAAAAATCATAAAAGGAGACATTAATACTCCCGTTGACACTTCCCTTAAAAAAGGAGAAGCAGATGAAATTTCCATGGTTGTAGAAAACCTTGAAAAAATGCGCATTGCCCTGAAGGAAAACGCAGAAAGAAAAACCCGTGCCATTATGGGAATAAGCCACGACTTAAGGACCCCAGTTGCCCTTATCAAGGGATATTCAGAAGCCATTGAAGACGGAGTTTTAACAGGAGACAACCTTTCTAAATCTGCAGGCCTTATAAACCAGAATGCAGTCCGCCTGGAAGAAATGATCAATGACCTTATAGACTACATAAAGCTTGACAGTGCAGAATGGAAGCAGAATCAGCAGCCTGTAGTTTTAAAATCTGTTCTTGAACCATTCTTCAGCAACATGAAAGGGGCTGCAGATTTATACAAGCGCAACATAGCTGAAAACATAGACATTCCGGACGATCTTACGGTAAACATGGATATAAAGCTGTTCCAGCGTGCCATGGAAAATCTTTTTACAAATGCCCTGCGATACACAAAAGACGGCGATACAATTTCGTTGAATTCATATTTAAACAAAGATGGTGTTCCTGTAGTAACCATAAAGGATACAGGCCGTGGAATCGCCAGGGAAAACCAGGAAAAGGTATTTGAACTTTTTTACCGCTGCACAGGTTCAAGACGGGAAGACGGCATGGGAATCGGGCTTGCAGTAGTCAAGGCAATTGTAGAAAGCCACGGATGGAAGATTGACATCCAGTCAGAAGTCGGCAAAGGAACTGAATTCATCATAACTCTTTTGAAATAAAGTTACCTACAAGTTCTGCAATTGTATTTATGTCTTCTGCATCTACTGTTATGGCATCAGGAATGCCGCGCATAAAGGTATACTGCTTTTTTGCGTAATGATGGCTGTCGTTCTTTATCTTTTCCTTTATCTGTTCTAAGGAAAGCCCTTCAATAAAAAATTCACTGTAGCCTATGGCCTTCATAGCAGGGGTTTCCTTTGTATAGCCCATGGCTTTCAGTTTTTCTATTTCTTGCGGCAGCCCCTGTGCAAACATCTTTTCTACACGCAAATCTATCCTTTCATAAAGTTCTTCCTTGCTGCGCTCTAAAATCAGGGTAAGGAACTTATACCGGCTTCTTGGCTCTTTGGGCAGGGCAAAGGAACTTAAGGGCTTTCCGCAGGTGTAAAACACTTCTAAGGCACGGCAGATTCTGTATTCGTCATTTATGTTGATTTTTGCCGCACTGGCAGGGTCTAGGATTTTTAGTTCTGCATAAAGGGATTCTTTTCCTAGCTGGGCAAGTTTTTCCTTTATCTGAATGCGGACTTCCGGCTTGCTTTCCGGTGTTTTTGGGGAACCTAAAATAAAGTTGCGGACATAAAAGCCTGTGCCGCCGCATAAAACGGGGATTTTATTTCTGGACCATATTTCCGAACAAAGACAGTCTGCCCTTTCCATAAAGTCGCCAAGGCCAAACTGAACTTCCGGGTCTGCAAAATCTACAAGGTGATAAGGAACAAGGCTTCTTTCTTCTGCCGTAGGCTTGGCAGTGCCTATGTCAAAGTATCTGTAAACCGCCTGACTGTCGCAGCTGATTATTTCTGCCCTTTCTTTAAAACTAAAAAGACTGTCCTTGCCAAATAAATCTACAGTAAGGGCAGTCTTTCCGGTAGCTGTCGGTGCAAAAATAACGATTACGGGTATTTTTACATCCCCAGACATAAACTAGTTTTTCTTCTGTTCAATCTGATACTTAACTTCGCCTGTAAAAAGCTGGCGTGCAGCAAGGCTTACAACCTTACCGTCGTTGTCATCAACTAAACTGGCAACATCAGGATCATTATACATGGCAAGTTTGGCAAGCTGGTAAGCACGGCGGCTTGCAGCCACAGTAATTCCATACATTCCGCCCTTGAATTTTGAAAGTTCTTCTAATGGGAAAATCATCTGTACACCCCTCTATTTTAGTAGCCCATTATACATTGTATTATTCAGTTGTTCAATAGGAAATGAAATACTTGACAATACTTCTGTGCAGCGTTAGTATTTTAATATGATAAATTCATTTGGAGATTCTGAAACAGAATTGATATACAACGGATTTAGAAGTAAAAAGCTTCCACCGGCAATCCATAATGTTGCAAGACGAAAGCTCCGAATGAATGCAGCTGCAAAAGAAGTTAAGGATTTGAGAATTCCACCAGGAAACTGTCTTGAACAGCTGATTGGAAATCTTGCAGGATACTGGTCAATCCGCATAAATAACCAGTGGAGAATAGTTTTTAGTTTTGAAAATGGAGGTGCAGACAATGTCAGAATCACAGATTACCACTGATGAAAAGCTCCCGAATATTCATCCCGGTGAAGTTCTAAAGGAAGAATTCCTGGTTCCAATGGATATTTCAGCTTACCGTCTGGCAAAGGAAATAAATATTCCACAGACCCGTATCTCTGAAATCATTCATGGAAATCGTTCAATCACTGCTGATACTGCAATCCGCTTTTCCAGATTTTTCGGCACAACAGCAGAATTCTGGCTTAATCTACAAAATCTTTATGACTTAGAAGAGGAAGAAAATAACCATAAATCCGAATTTGAAACAATAAAAATGTGCGATTATGCCTGATTAAGCAGCTAAAAAAATACCGCACGGACGAGGGTTCATCCGTGCGGCAAAGGTTGGGTATATCTAAAAACAGTTGATACTATTATTTAGTCGTAAATTACTAGCGCTTCAAGCCAAGGACAGTTTCAAGCATGCTGTCTCCTGTCTGGATAGTCTTGGCGTTAGATTCAAAACCACGCTGTGTAACAATCATGTCCGTAAGCTGTTCAGTAAGGTCAACGTTAGACATTTCAAGGGTTCCGGCCAGAATCTTGCCCTTGCCCTGTGTAGAACTTTCTCCGATGTTGGCCATGCCGGAGTTAATGCTTTCTGCATAAGTGTTGTCGCCCTTCTTTTCAAGACCGCCCTGGTTTGTAAAGGAAGCCATGGCAACCTGACCGATAGTCCTTACTGAACCGTTGGAATAAACACCTGTAATTACGCCGCTCTGGTCAATCTTAAAGTTGTCAAGATAGCCAAGCTTGTAACCGTCCTGATAGTTAGCCTTTGTAGTAGACTTGGAAGCAGCCTGTGTAATTGTGTTTTCCATGGAACCGATTGTTCCAAGGTTAAGGTTGAATGACTGGCGGTAAGGGTTTCCGTCTGCATCTGCATTGGAATCAGCAACTGTGTAAGATGCCTGAAGAACAATTTCTCCTTCCGGGTTTGACTGGTTGCCTGCGCTGTCTGTTACGGAAGCAAGCTTGCCTGTGTTGTCAAAGTTAAGGATGTATGTATTTTCCATTCCGTCTGTTCCGCCGAAACCGATTCTTGTCTGTGTAAAGTCAGCATTATCCGGATCTACGTTTACTGTAACCTGCCACTGGTTAGGGTTGCCAGGAACCTTTGCAAAGTTCATCTGAACCTGGTGTGCATTGCCGTATGTATCGTAAATGTTGATTTCTGTCTGCCAGGTGCCTTCAATAACCTGGTCTGCAGTAGGGTTTTCCGGAATTTCCGGTGTATTCTTGTTTAAGTTGCAGAAATACTTAACGTTTTCTGTTGCCTTTGGCGGGTCTTTCTGTCCTACAGGAATAACAAGGTCTGTTGGTGTAGAAGAAGTGCGCACAATCTGGCGGCCGTTTACATCTTCTGCCATCCATCCCTGAACCCTCATTCCGTTGGCAGGATTAACCAAAGTTCCGTTGGAATCTGTGCCGAAAACACCGGCGCGTGTATAATAAGTCTGGTCTCCGTTCTTCATTACAAAGAAACCGTTGCCCTGAATGGCAAGGTCTGTACCGTTACCAGTTGTCTGTAAATTTCCCTGTGTAAAAATTGTGTCGATAGTTGCAACACTCATACCAAGTCCGACTTCTTTAGGGTTTACGCCACCTACTTCTTCTGTCGGACGTGCAGCACCACTAAGCTGCTGGCTGATCATGTCCTGAAAAGTTGCACGGCCTTTTTTAAAACCGTATGTGTTAACGTTGGAAATGTTGTTTCCAATAACATCCATTTTTGTCTGGTGATTCTGTAAACCTGAAACACCTGCATACAATGATCTCATCATAAAGATACCCTCTTTTGATTTTTGTTTTTATTTACCCAATATATCCAGGCCGGCAAACTGCAGGCCTTAATACCAAAATTAGTCGCCGTAAACGGCTGTAATCTGCTTCATGTCGTAATACATGTTGCCTACGCGCACCTGCGGATTCTGACCGTAAGTAACGGCTTCTACAACACCAGTTGTTGAAGTGTCGCCTATAGCAATATCGACAGTTTTTCCGATTGTATTAACACCCTGTGAAGAAACAAGCATCTGGTTCATCTTTGCAAATTCCTGGTTCATGTTTGTCATCTGTTCCAGTGAGCTGAACTGTGCCATCTGTGCAATCATCTGTGTGTTGTCTGTAGGCTTTGTAGGATCCTGATGTGAAAGCTGTGTAATCAGAAGCTTAAGGAAGTCGTCCTTGCCAAGTTCGTGTGACGGTTTGCGTCCTTCTACAACTAAAGACTTGTTGAACGAATCAACCTGCATGTTAAGTGCAGCCATTTCCTGTGCACTTAATTTTGAATTCAACTGAACCTGTTCCATCTTTTTCCCCTTTTAAGCTACGATGCTTACTGTCTTGTCAGTTCCATTTCCGTAAGAAAATGTTTCTGCCGTTTCAGTTTCTGCACCGTAGTCATCAGTATCAGCGGAGGCAGCATAACTACTGTATGTTTTATTTGCAAAGAACTGCTGGCTGCTCTGCTGCTGTTCCCCCTGTGCAAAAGCACCGGAAGAAGAACCGTCTGCAAAACTAAGGTTTAACTGGGCATTTTCATAACCGCTGTCCTGAAAAGCCTGCCTTAAACTGTCCATGTTCTGCTTGAAAGCTTCAAAAGCTTCTTTGCTGTGTACAGTAATCTGACCTGTAATTACATTATCGGCAACCTGTAAATTTATCTTAACGTTTCCTAATGCTTCTGGCTTTAAAATCATGTTGATTGAGCCCTGGTTATTGTCTCTCAAAACAATGTTTCCGGCCTTAACAAAATCAGGCACGTTGGTCTGTACCTGCTGCGTAAGCATTTCCTGGAATGTAGAACCCGTAGCACCGGCAGACTGACTGTTAGAAGCAAGAATGTTCTGTGAAGCATTTTCTGATAAACTTAAAGACAGGTTTAATTCGTTATTCTGTGAAGTTTCTGACTTTTCATTTACCATTGTCTTGAATTCAGAAATCTTTTCTTCTACGCTGCGGTTATCCGTAACTGTGAAAATATCCTTAAACAGGTTTGTAGCTTCAGGTTTTGCTTCTGATGCAGAATCTGCAACTTCCAGGTTAAAGGCATTCTGGCCTTTAGTTTCCTGCGTGCTTTCACCGTTTACCTGCTGACTAAGGTTTCCAAAGGCGGCTAAAGTTACTTCTGATGCTTCTGCGTTTTCGCTTGCAATCTGGCGGCCGTCTAAAAATTCTTCCGGGTTTTCTGCAAGAAGGTTCTGCGCATTGATTAATTTGTCGTCAGCGCTTTCGTATTCAACGGCATTTTCTATTATTGCAAGGGGATCATCATTTGACGGTGCCTTTGTCTTTAAAAATGAATATTCTGCATCGTTTACAGCAACAGCTTCTGCAGGAACTTCTGCTGTATTTACCGCTACGGCTTCTGCCTTAGGCATAAGGTCATTACGCACAATAAAATCTGCAGGCATTGCTTCAAGTTCTGCTGCAGTTATTTTAGTTTCTGCATTTTCTGCTTTAAGAGTGCTATCTGCTTCAGTTTCTTCTGAAACGATTCTGCCCTGCTGGTCTTTAGGGATTTTATTATTTTTATCGCCTGATTCTGCAATCTTTTCTTCCGGCATTACTTCTTCGTTTTCTGTAGCTTCTGCCTTTTCAGGTTCTGCAGTGCGCAAAGTATCTGCCTGGCGTGTTTCTGCAGCAGCATGCCTTGCACTTACAGGCCTTGCTGTATTTTCCTTTTTCTGCACGTCTTTTTTAGCAATGCTTTTTACCATGTCGCGGAAAGACATGCCGGACTTTGGTTCGTTTTTCTGTAAAGAGAAATTCTTTGGCTGTGTTTTTGAATTCTGTGTTTCAAGAAGCTGTAAATTCAAGGCCTGCATCAGTTCCTCCATAAAATAAACAAGGAAGCAATGCAGGCCTTTTAAGCGTATTATAACTGTTTTCTAGTTGATAGAAAGAGGCTTGTTGGCCATCTTGCGCTGGATTTCAGCAGCCCGTTCGCCAGGCATAAGGGACAGCCAGTAAGCAACAGTTGAAGCTTCCCCCTGTGCTGCGGCAACTTCATCAGCCTTGCGCAGAACGTCTATTACGTCCTGATCGTCCATGGCCACAAGAATTGCAACGGCATTTCTAGGAGGCATACCGTTAAGGTTTGCAACAATTTGCTCAATGTTTACACTTCTATCATCGTATTTTTTTACTAAATTATTAAATGTTTTTTCGCGTTCCGTTAAAGTTTTTTCCTTGTCTTCAAGTTCAAGGGCTATCTGGGCATTGTTATCTTCTGCAAGCTTAACGTCAGATTCTCGCTTGGAAAGTTCTTCTGCACGTATGTCCAGGGCTTCTAGCCTTTTTGCAAAGCGGTCGTTGTCCAGGTCTGCTTCTACAAGCTCCTTGGAACTTGCTGCAGTAACTGAAGTCTGCGGTGCAAGGCCTGCCATTTTAAACAGAGGTGCAAAAGTTTTCTTTGCATGGATTACACCCAGATAGTCAAACCAGAGCATTCCAAACAAAACAAGAATCACTATAAGGATTATGAGAAGGATGGATTTTCCTAAAACTTTTGCACCAGACACTTTTTACCCCACCTGAAAATACTTTCTTTAGTTAATTTTCGGTTTATTGAGTTAAAAACTTAACAGGTTCTTTCAATAAGGCCGCCGATGGCAGTTCCTAAGGTTATGTCGTTTTCGCGTTCAATAATGTCAAAGTAAATGCCGCGCTGAACTACAAGAACGTCTTCAAGGTATGCCTTTACGCGGCTCTGAACCTTGTAAAGCTTGAAGAATGTAGAACCATTGCAGAGCATGCATACTGGCTTTGCAGCTTCCCTGCCTTCCCCGCTCTTGATTGCACATGCTGCAAGTATGGAAGCAGCCATGCGTGCACAGCGTTCTACAAGGGCGTCCATAAGCTGGAAAAGGATTTCCTGGTCTTCTGCACAGGCATCCTTAATCATGGCACCAAGCTTGTTGTTTGCAGAATGAGGTGCAGCCAAATAGCATGAAACATCAATTGTGGTAAGGCCGTCTAAGGCAGCAAAAGCAGCAGAAACTGCATCAGAGAAAAGCTTTTCCTTGCCTGCTGCTGTAAGCATTTCGTAAGCAACTGGTCCAAGGTAAGCACCGGAACACAGTTTTTCCATTATGCCCATGCCAGGCTTGTCTGACTTTTTGTCAAAGGCATAGTCAAAGTCGCTTCTTGCAACCATGTTGAACTTGCCGCATTCGCAGTTGATGATCTGTCTCTTAAGTCCAGGGTATGCAGCATCTTCTTTCTGAATGTAGGCACCGTTCATGCCTGTACCAAGAATAAAGCCGATGTAGCTTGAATATTCCATGCCTTCGTCCGGGTTTGCAGCACCTGCAAGCAATGCAGAAACTGTATCGTTAAGCAAAGTGATGTTAAGCTTGTCGTTCCAGCCGTGTTCCTTAAGGGCAGCGGCAAGTTCCTTACCGATTGTGCAGCCTTCTACTTCCGGAGCCTTAACTTCCTTTGTAAAGTTGATTAAAACACCGTCGCCGTTTTCAAGGATTGTAACAGGATAAGAAAAACAGAAACCGATGTTTGCAGACTTGCCTTTTAGGTGTTCAAGATTTGTGGCAATCTGGTCAAAGAATTCCTTTTTGGAAAGTTCACGTTCAATGCCAGGCATTTTTGTTTTTTCAAGGTTTGTAATTGAAGGCGTGCCGTCATTTGCAAAAGAAACAAGGCAAGAACGGAAGTTTGTTCCGCCTGCATCAATTACGATAACTGACTTTCCAGCTGCTGCCTGAGAAGGCGGTGTTGTAAAAGTGCGGATCATTTCAGAACCGATTTTCTTACCCTTAAGGCCCATGTCAAAGTCATGAAGCATGGCATTTACAACGCCGTTAATGTCCTGATGAACAGGAAAATTGTGTCTGCCTAAGAATGCAGCAACTGAGTTATTCATAATGTTCTCCATAAAAAAATGAAAGTTTTATTGAAATTATACCATATAAATATCCCGTTTTCAATTAAAAGGAATAAATGTCTTATTGAGACAAAGCTGCTTACAGAAAAAGCGCGGTAATTCGGCACGATTGAAGGCCTGCAGCCTTCAGAGTGCCTCGGTTACCGCTTTCTTTTTCTTTCAGCATCTTTGTCCACATTCAAAAAAATAATAATAGGTCGAATGTCGAGTTTCAGAATAATTTGAAAATATATTGATTTTATTGAGCATAGACGCCGTAGGCAGGTTCAGGAATGAAAAAAAATCTGCACAAACGTAGTGCGGAAGCCTTTTTTTCAGGCCTGGTTCTGCC
>JALELH010000064.1 GCA_022768865.1 Spirochaetia bacterium | reverse complement strand
TTCGTCGTCGCGCGGAAAACGTGACTCGCACCCGCTACATCGACCTTGGCAAGGTCGCGCTCTACCATTGAGCCATTTCCGCAATTGCGTCGCAGCAACTGCTGTCAGATACTGCAATAATTTTAAGAAGAGCGGAAACCGGGAATCGAACCCGCAACATCGACCTTGGCAAGGTCGCGCTCTACCATTGAGCCATTTCCGCAAAATTTATGCGAGATGAGAGACTTGAACTCTCACGCCTAGGCACTAGATCCTAAGTCTAGCGTGTCTGCCAATTCCACCAATCTCGCAGGTGATTACTGACTGAACAGCGACTGTTCAAGCTTCCGTAATGGGTTAAACTATATATGTTTTTATTTCTTTTGTCAATCAGAAAAGGGTTAATTCATTAAAAATATTTTATGATTTAAGGTTTACGGCGGACGGATTGTATTCCTGGCGTTGTACTGCCTGTATTCTAGACGTTGTACACCCTGTACAGCGTACGCTGGACTGCCTGTATTCTTTACGTTGTATACCCTGTACAACGGGCGGTGAACTGTCTGTACACTAGACGGTGGATACATGGTACAAAGTTAGGCGGACTAATAGTGCAAGCAGAAAACAATAAAACTGACGGAAAATAAAAAAACCTTCCAATTTCTTGGAAGGTTTCGTGAGCGATACAGGGATCGAACCTGCGACCCGCAGATTAAGAGTCTGCTGCTCTACCAGCTGAGCTAATCGCCCGTTTTTGTTTACCACCGCTTTTCACGTTGATGTTTAAGACTATATATGTTCTTAAAAAAAATGTCAACAGCAAAACAGCAAAAATATTAAAATTTATTAAAAAATTATTTTTAGATACATTAATAAACGCCTTTCGGCAGAACTTGGGCGAAAGTAAATGCTCTTTAGAAGCCGGTGTATGTCTTAACTTTCGCCTCAAGAATTGCGCGGCAATTCTTGTAAAGGTTGTTTTGAAATCATAAGGCTTCCGCACTACGTTTGTGCAGATTTTTTTTCATGCCTGAACCTGCCTACGGCGTTTATCCTTATGGATAAATTTTTATATTATTTATAGGAGAAGGGTAGGTAAAAAAAATAGCCGGCTTTAGGCCGGCTTGTAATGCGTCTGACACGAATCGAACGTGCAACCTGCGGATTCGAAGTCCGATGCTCTATCCAGTTGAGCTACAAACGCATTTTATTACGGAAATGTCCGTAAACAAAAAAAACTGACTCATACGAATCAGTTTTTAAGGGTGCCTGGTGGGATTTGAACCCACGACAACCAGATCCACAATCTGGCGCTCTACCCCTGAACTACAGGCACCGTGTATTCCACGCAAAAGACTTTATAAAAAATAACCCTTATTGTCAATAGCAAAAGTGCAAAACTAAAGATTATCTATAATTTAAATTTTATTCCTGACATTGCATGCAGCGTCATGGTGTAATGAAATCAACATATTATTATCTTAAAACTGATATTTTCTCACACAAAAATTCCTAAACTTCTTTATTTAATTGCCGAAATTCAAAGGGTATAAGTATATTTTTGCTTTTAACGGCTTTAATGGAGTAATTTATGGCAGAAGATAAAGAAATGGAACTTATCAGCGTTCTTAATGAACAGGAAAGGATTCTTGATTCCATGCTCAACGAACAGAACCGCATTCATGAATGTGTTGTAAAGCGCAGCTGGGAAGGCCTTGAACAGTATGTAATGAACATCAACGAACTTGGCGGCGAATTTTCTAAGGTAGACAACTTCCGTGACCGCATTGCATCCGTATCTGACGACATTTATTTCAGGCCGGAAGTAAAGGATGTATTCCTGCGTGTAAAAAGCAAGCTTTCAAAAAGCAAGATAGAAAACGATGCCCTTGCAAGATATGTAAATGCAACAAAGGCATTTATTTCAGAAGTTATGGACAACTGCATTTCCCAGCAGCGTAACGACGTTTATTCTGCCAACGGAACCATGCGCAAGAATTACGCACAGAGCATTGTAATCAACAGAAGCGTATAAAAGATTCATCAGGCGGGTATAAAACACTTATATAGGAGCAAAAAATGGCTAGTTCATTTGCAGGAATTGAAATCGGAAAAAGAAGTTTAATGGCTCATGAAACCCAGATTCAGACTGCCGGTCATAACATTTCAAACGCAGACACAGAAGGCTACAGCCGCCAGCGTGTTGTGGTAAAATCCTTTGAACCAATTTACAGGCCTGATCTTGAACGTGCCATGGTGCCGGGTCAGATAGGCCAGGGCACGGACGTAGAAAGCATAGAACGCATCCGTGACGAACTTCTTGAAACACGCATTGTAGACGGCACAAACGTAGAAACATACTGGGAAACCCGCGACAAATACTATTCAATGATTGAATCAATCTACAATGAACCTAATGACATTTCCGTGCGCACAAACATGGACAGATACTGGAGTGCCTGGCAGGAACTTTCCATATACCCGGAAAGCGATGCAGCACGCCAGGCAGTGGTAGTACGCGGCCAGACTCTTGCAAATTCAGTACAGCAGCAGTATAAGGGCCTGCGCGGAATTGCAGACCAGGTAAACGGTGATATAGAAGCAACCGTAAAGCAGGTAAATGACCTTTCGCGCCAGATTGCTTCCTGCAACGGAGAAATCCGCCGTGTAGAAGGCATGGGAGACAACCCTAACGATTTATACGACCGCCGTGACCTTCTTGTAGAAAAACTTGCAGGCTTAATAAACGTAACCGTAACACCCGGCGACCCTGATGAATTCATGGTTCATACAGACGGGCAGGTAATCGTTCAGGGAGACCTGGGACGCCAGATTGCTACAGTGGGCCAGATAGACAATAACGGCTACGGCAAGCTTGTATGGACAGACACAAAAGTTGACGCAGAATTCCACGGCGGCACACTTGGTGCCCTTGTAGAACTTCGGGACAAGGACCTGCGCGGCGAACTTCAGACATTGAATACCATGGCATTGAACTTTGCAGATCTTGTAAACGATGTTCACCGCAGCGGCATGGGCAAAAACAACACAACTGGAATTGATTTTTTTGTTCAGCATAACTTTGTAGAAAACACACGCGGCAATTACGACAGCGACGGAGACGGCGTAGAAGACCGCTCATATATTTTCCGCATGACGGGAACAAATGCATTGCGTCCGCAGGAACAGGTAGGACTTTCCGGCACAATGACAATCAACGGTGCAGAAGGAAACATTACTGTAGAATACAATGCAACGGATACAGTAGAAGAAGTTATAAACAGAATCAACGACAGCAACGGGGAAGTTAAGGCATACCTTGACCGCAACAGTCACCTTGTATTAAAGGCAACACCTGCAGCCCAGATGAACAATCCTGACTTTGCCATCCGCCACGTAGAAGACAGCGGCATGTTCCTTACAGGATATTCCGGACTTTTAAATGGCAGCGGAGCAGAAAATGCCTACGACTTTAACCAGGCCAATGCAGTAGATGCACTTTCCAGCGGAGAATTTGCCGTAAGCCCGATTTCTAATCCTGCTGAATACATTGCAGTAAATAAAATAATAGAAAACGATGTGGCAAGCGTTGCTGCAGGCTTTGCAAATTCCAAAGGCTATGCAGAAGCAAGCGACGGACGTGCCGCAGTAGAACTTGCTGCAATCAGAAATACAAAAGTAATGATTGGTTCCGAAAGAACTTTTGACGACTATTTTGCAGAAACTGTAACAAGCGTTGGGTTAAGGGGTGAACAGGCTCAGAACCAGCTTGCCACACAGAACAAAATCATGGGAGACCTGAGGGATCTTCGTGATTCCATCAGCGGCGTAAACATTGACGAAGAACTTGCAGACATAATCAAGTTCCAGCACGGCTACAATGTTGCTGCAAAATTCATTACGGTTCAGGACGAACTTTTAGACACACTGATTAACCGTCTTGGAGTTTAAGTTTAAGGTTGCCTAAAAAGCATAGCAAGGAGAAATAAAATGCACAGAATCAGTTCACAGTTTAACAATGCAGATACACAGTACCAGTTAAGGAAGCAGGAAGTAAGGCAGGCAATGGCAAACCGCCAGATCGGCAGCCAGTCAAGAATAGGCCAGCTAAGGGACGACCCAATTGCAGCAGGCCACCTTGTGCGCTATCAGTCTTACCTTGGCCGTGTAGAACAGTTTGAAAAAAACGCACAGACTCTGGCAGACCAGTATAACGTGCGCGAAGGCTACATAAACCAGAACCTTCAGATAATGCAGCGCGTGCGCGAACTTGCCGTAACAGGTGCAACTGGAACAAACACAAGCGAAGACTTAAAGAACATGGCCGTAGAAGTAAACGAACTTCTTAAAGAAATGATTCAGAATGCCAACGCAGTAGGCCCTGACGGCAACACGCTTTTTGCAGGCACACGCACAAAGGGCAGTGCCTTTGACGTTGTAATGGGAAACATTCCCGGCTCCAACGAAGAACTTATAGAAAAGGTAAATTACCTTGGCAACGTAGGCACAAACAAAATAGAAGTAGACGAAAACGCATACCTTGATGTAGACAACAGCGGAAACAGAACATTCTGGGCAGAACCTCAGCAGCTTATGGGTCAGCGTGACTTGAGCGCATGGCAGGCTCTGGAAGATTCTACAATCAACGTAGACGGCGTGGACATTGCCGTAAAAAGCGGAGACAACATTTATGCCGTTGCTGCAAAAATCAACGACAGCGGCGTAGCAGTAAAGGCATCCATTGACCCTATTACAAACGGACTTAACCTTGTAACCACAGACAGCCACCAGGTATGGCTTGAAGACAAGACAGGTTCTGCACTTTCTGATATGGGCATGATAAAGGATTCTTCACAGTTTCCTCCGTATAATGTAGGGGAAAGCGTAAAGGTTTCAGGCGGTTCCCTTTTTGATGCAGTAATTTCTTTAAGGGATTCCATGCTTAAGGGAGACCACGAAGCAATCGGCAGCCGCGTTCTTGGCACACTGGACAGCGGAATCAACAACCTTACAACACGCCTTGCAAAAAGCGGCAGCGACTACGAACGTGCCATGAACAACATCCAGAGGTCACAGACAACACAGGTAAACGTAACCCAGCTTGTAAGCCGAGAAGGAGACATAGACATTACAAAGGCCATTACGGACCTTAAAATGATGGAATATGTAAACCAGGCAACCATGAGCAACGCAGGCAAAATGTATCAGAGCACATTGCTTAACTACATGCGCTAGGGCATAAATCACTTATAAAGAAATAAATCATCAGGATATAAAAACATGCAGTTAAAAACAAAAGCAGCGGGAACAGTAGAAGTAAGCCAGGACAGGCTTATTACCATACCTTCAGGACTTTTCGGCTTTGAAGATTACACGGATTATGCCCTTGTAGACAGCGAATACAAGCCCTTAATCTGGCTTCAGTCCGTAAAGGAACCCGGCCTTGCATTTTTACTTATAGACCCTTTCTTAATAGAAGACGATTACGAAGCAGACATTGACGATGCAGAACTTGGACGCATCGGCATAAAGGACCCTGCCGACGTAACCGTAATGACCATTGTAACTGTTCCTGCAGACGGCGGACCTGTAACGGCAAACTTTCAGGGCCCCCTGATAATCAACAAGAAGAACCACCTATGCATGCAGGCAATCCTGGACAGTTCCAGATACACTACAAAGCATAACATCATAGAAGCTTTAAAAAGGAAGGAGGCAAAATAATGCTGATCCTTTCAAGAAAAATAGACCAGAAAATCTGCATAGGCAACGACATTGTCCTTACCATAATAGACGTTAAGGGAGACCAGGTAAAAATAGGGGTAGAAGCACCTAATTCCGTAAAGGTTTACCGCCAGGAAGTATTCAGTGCCATTCAGACGGAAAACACTGCCGCCAACAACATCAGCATGGACGCATTGAATAAGATTTTTAAGTGACAAAAATGTAAATTTTGTCTTTCATTTTTTTACCATATCCATTATAATCTGCCCAAGAGAGTAATATTCCGATTATTAAGACTGAATTACACTTTTTTTGGAGGTTATTTTGGAACTTTTTCGTGATTATCTTGTAGAAAACCGTGATTTTACTTCTTATGAAGACCTGAAGGCACACTGCAAATTCAAGGTGCCGGAAGACTTTAACTTTGCCTACGACGTAGTAGACCGCTATGCCCAGACGGAACCTGAAAAGCGTGCCATGGTATGGGTAGACGACAACGGGGAAGAACGCACCTTTACCTTTGCCGACATTTCAAGAGAATCTAAAAGAACTGCATTTTTCCTTCATCAGCAGGGAATAAAAAAAGGCGATGCCGTAATGCTTATTTTGCGCCGCCGCTATGAATTCTGGTATTTCATCATTGCACTTCACAGAATCGGTGCCATCGTAATTCCTGCAACAGACCAGCTCCTTACCAACGACATTGTTTACCGCAACAACGCTGCAGAAGTAAAGATGATTGTTTCCTATGACAATCCCCAGATTCAGAAAGAAATAGAAGAATCATTAAAGCAGTCAAAGTCAGTAAAGAAAATAGTTACTGTAGGCAAGGAAAAGCAGGGCTGGATAAACTTCCACAAAGAAGCAGACGAACTTCCTGCAGAATTCCTGCGTCCTTTCGGGGAAGACGGAACAACTTCAAAAGACCCTATGCTCCTTTACTTTACGTCAGGAACTTCCGGCTATCCTAAAATGGTAATGCATGACTTTACATATCCTATTGCCCACATCATTACTGCAAAATACTGGCACGGCGTTGTAGAAAACGGCCTGCACTTAACCGTTGCAGAAACAGGCTGGGGAAAGGCCGTGTGGGGTAAGCTTTACGGACAGTGGTTCTGCGGCTGTGCCGTATTTACCTACGACATGACGTCATTCCGCCCGGACAAGATGCTGCAGATGATTTCCAAATATCACGTAACTTCTTTCTGTGCGCCGCCTACAGTTTACCGCTACCTTATCCGCCAGGATCTTTCTCAGGGCAAGTATGATTTTTCTACTCTTCAGCGCTGCACCACAGCCGGGGAAGCACTTAACTCTGAAGTTTACAACCAGTTCCTTAAGCAGACAGGCCTTAAAATGTATGAAAGCTACGGCCAGACAGAAACCGTAATCGTTGCAGGCAACTTCCTTGACAGCGACGTAAAGCCTGGTTCCATGGGCAAGCCGTCTCCGCTTTATGATGTTCATATCCTTGACGCCAACGGAAAGGAATGTCCTGCCGGAGAAGTTGGCGAACTTACAATCGACATTTCCAAAGACAAGCCGATTGGTCTTTTTGCAGGCTACTACCGCGACATTACCCTGACTGCCAATGCCTTTGACAGCGGCGTTTACCACACAGGCGACACTGCCTACATGGACGAAGACGGCTTTATCTGGTTTGTAGGCCGCAAGGACGACATCATCAAGTCTTCCGGCTACAGAATCAGTCCTTTTGAAGTAGAATCTGTCCTGATGAAGCACAAGGCCGTAATGGAATGTGCCGTTACAGGCGTAGAAGATGAAAAGCGCGGCCAGGCAGTAAAGGCAACCATCGTCCTTTCTCCGGGATTTGAACCAAGCCACGAACTTGAAGTTGAACTCCTTACATTCTGCAAGAACGAAACAGCCCTTTACAAATGCCCAAGAATCATAGAATTCGTAAAGGAACTGCCTAAAACAATTTCAGGCAAGATCCGCCGCGTAGAAATCCGCGAAAAAGACAAGGGCGTAGAAGAAAAGAATATTAAACAAGAATTCTGACGAAAGCCTTGACTTCCTAGATGCCGGCACCTTTAATAACTTTCGTCACAAGAATTGCTTTCGCAATTCTTGTATAGGCGGTTTAGGACAAGTGACGAAAGCCTTGACTTCCTAGATGCCGGTACCTGTTGTAACTTTTCTCTCACGAACTGCTACGCAGTTCGTGTATAGGTTGCATAGTGGATGTTGGAATAGCATAAAAAAATCCCGGAAAGTGCATATTCACTTTCCGGGATTTTTTTACTTCCCCTGTTTCTGCTCTAAAACAATTTCTGCTTCGGATTTGCGGACGTAGAGTGGGCCGTCGTAATCCTGCAGCGGCGGTACTTTGTCTGCAATCATCTTTTCTGCAATTTCAAAAAGGCTTTCAGTGCAGTCTCCCTGAGGGGTAAAGGAATGAACGGAATACAGCGGCGTTATTTCTGCCGTTCTGTCCGTAAAGGTCTTTGCACCAGGGCCGCAGACCATAACGCTTGATTCTGCGTCTATCTGCTTCAGGATATCTTCAATCGTCATGTCTTCTTCTGCCCTTAGTTTCTGCCCGCGCAGGTAAAAGCTGTAGAAGAATTCGTCTTCCTTTGCTTCTATTACGGAAAGGACTGTTTCTACTGCCGTTGCATAAGGGCGGGCGTAGGCGTCTAAAGACGGAATGCCGTAAACGGGAGTGCCATTGGCAAGGGTAAGTGCCTTTAATGCACTTAAGCCAAGGCGCAGACCCGTAAAGGTTCCCGGGCCCAGGGTAGTGCAGGTGTAGTTTAGTTCCGCCGGCGTAAGGTCAGCTTCCTTCATTACAAAGTCTATGGCCGGCAATAGCTTTTCAGACTGCTTTATGCCGATGTCGTAGGTAAGCTTTACGATGTTTTTATCTTTTTTTGCCGCAACCGTCATCTTAGAAACGGCGCAGTCAATTGCAATTGCGTTCATTTTATGCCTCTATGTTTCCGTTGTTCCAGTTTTTTATTTCTATGGTTCTTGTTCCGTCTTCTGCAGGTGTTATTTTCATGTAAATGGTTTTTTTAGGCAGTTCTGACTGAACCTTTTCGCTCCATTCAATTATGCAGACGCCCCTGCCGTAAAGCATTTCTTCTACGCCAAGGTTTATGAAATCTTCTGCACCTTCTAGCCTGTAAACGTCCATGTGGTAAAGCGGCATTTTTGTGCCTTCGTATTCGCTTATAAGGCAGAAAGTAGGGCTTGTAATGTTGTCCTTAATGCCAAGGGATTGTGCAATTCCTTTTGTAATGGTGGTTTTGCCTGCTGCTAAAGTCCCCGTCATGGCAATTACGTCTCCTGCCTTTAACATTGAACCTATTTTGCAGCCAAGTTCTATTGTCTGTTCTGCTGTGGAAGTATGAAATAAAAAATCCATAAAAGCATTATACTCTTATGGACTTATTACAACAAGTATCATTAAAAATAAATAAATCAAAAATCATGTTTCAGGAAGCTTGCCGTCACGTGCCATTATGTCTATGTATTCCTTCAGGGCTTTTGTTAATGGCAGCACCGGGTAGTCTATGCTTCTTGGCAGCGGGTCAAGTTCTACAGTCCTTATGCCAAGGGGATTCATTTCTACGGTAAAGCTGATGGGAACTTCTATTTTGCTTACAAGAAATTCTATCCTTGCCATGGCCTTGTAGTGGTGAATGTAGTATATGTATCCGTCTTCTTTTGTTATAGAATGTAATTCCAGAACCTTCATAGTTTAATTATAATCCTAATTATCAAAAATAACCGTAAATTACGGAATTTATATCATTTTTTACAAACTGTTCTATGTTTGTAAACTGAACGTGCAGTACAAAGGTTTTTTTGTCCGGCATGACTTTTGTTGCTATTATCTTTCCCTGTACTTCGTATTCTTTTTCTTTGTGGGGAATATGGAACAGTATGTCCATCATCTGGCCTTTGCTTATTGGCAGTCCGCAGTATACTTTGCATCCAAGGATGGAAATGTCCTTCATTTTGCCGTCGTAGCGCTTCTGCTGTATTTCAAGGATTTCTTTTTCTTCTGTGCCTACGTTTTTTATTGCGGCAAAAGTTACGTTTTCGTCCATGGACATGCGCTTTGCACCGCGGCGTGCTATTGGCTTTACGTGTGTGCTGTGTGCTAAAAGAAGCAGTTCCTTTTCTGCATCAGGGAACCTTTCGTAGCGTACGGCTCTTGTTATGGCATTAAGTCCCTGTCCTGACGGCAAGGAGAACGTAAGCTTTACTTTTTCAAGTGGAGCAGGGCGTTTGCCTTCTGCATTCATTACTTCAGGAAGTTCAATGTAAAAGCCTGTTTCCATTGACTTTACAACCTTTACCTGCCATGGGGAATTGGTTTTGTCGTAAATTGTTATTACCTGGTCGGCTTTTATTCCCCTTGTAGAAGATACGGTTAATTTTCTGTAGTGGGCGTTTTCCAGCTTGAACCTTAATGAAAAGAATACTGCTATTTTTTCTTCGTTTCTTGGCTGTGCCGTTGTCATGCGGATGAATTCCTGCTTGAAAATGGCATCCAGTTCTTCAAGTTCACGGTATAGATAGCGGATGTTTCTTGCCTTGTACCGGTTGCATATGTGCCACAGGCGGATCTTTTCCGTGCTTGTCAGGTTTGCTTCTTTTGCAACAAAATCTATGTCCTTTAGTTTTGTTTCCCTGCCTTTCTGTGCTTCTATCCATTCTTTTGTGTGGGTTTTTGCTACGTATTTG
>JALELH010000037.1 GCA_022768865.1 Spirochaetia bacterium | reverse complement strand
ACACCTGCCATAAAGCCGATTTTTGTAATGGGATTTTTTGTAGTCTCAGGTAAAATAGTAATCATGAAACATATTTTATAATATTGTGAAAGTAAAAAAAAGGGCACACCTTTTCAGATGCACCCGTTATCCTATCTTATTTTTTAGGTTGAATGTCGGATTTCAGAATAATTTACAATGCAATTTTTTTATTATAGTCAGACACCGTAGGCAGGTTCAGACATGAAAAAAATCTGCACAAACGTAGTGCGGCACTGGCAGCGTAGCTTCTAGCCAGCCTTTTTTTCAGGACTGGTTCTGCCGAAAGGCGTCTGATTTTCTATAAAAACATATTTTTTAATAATCCGACATTCAAACTTTTAAATTAAACGCTGAACTGGTCTATTTCGCCGCCAATCTTTTCTATAGAAAGCTTCATGTCTTCAGAAATGTTTGTAAGGACAGAACCGGTCTCGTTGATTTTCTTTGCACCCGTAGACATTTCTTCCATGCTGAGCTTCATTACGTCAGTTGCATCCTGAAGTTTCTTTACTTCTGCAAGAATCTGCCTGTTACCTTCAGACATTTCACGGGAAGCATTCCTTACTTCTGCCGTGCTGTCATTCATATTGTGCAGGGCTTCGTTAATCTGCTGAGAACCCTGTGTCTGTTCATCCATGGCAGCCTTTATCTGGCGCACAAGTTCATCTGTCTGGCTGATCTGGTTTACCACATTCTGGAAAGCAGAACTTGAAACATTTGATGCAGAAACAACAGCTTCGATAGAATCCCTGATGCTGTTAAGTTCGTCCCCGATTGTCTTTGACTGGGAAGAAGAAGTTTCAGAAAGCTTGCGTATTTCATCTGCAACAACGGAAAATCCCTTGCCTGCTTCCCCTGCATGGGCTGCTTCTATGGCAGCATTCATGGCAAGAAGATTTGTCTGTGCAGCAATGGAAGAAATGGCAATGTTGGCCTCCTGAAGCGTTTCACTCTGAATCTTTATCTTTTCTATTTTTTCATTAACATCCTTCTGGATTTCTGCACCGGAAGTTGCACTTGAAGATAGATTTTCAAAAGCACTTGCCATTTTTTCAACAGAAGAATTTACGGAACGAATGTTGCCGATCATCTTTTCAACTGCTGCAGAAGCCTGACTTATTCCGCTGCTCTGGTTTTCAATCATCCTTTCAAGAGATTCAATATTGGATGCAATTTCGTTTACGGCACCTGCTGTTTCCGTAACGCTGTTGCTCTGGTTGTTTATCTGGTTATGAACGGAATCAATGTTGGCATTTATTTCAACAATTGAAGCTCCCGTTTCTTCTGCACTTGCAACCAGATTGTCTCCGGCAGAAGACAGCTCTGTCTTTGACTTTTTAAGCTGGGTCATTATTTCCTGAAGTTTACCAACGAAAGTGTTAAATCCGTCTACAACTTCTCCAACTTCATCATTAGAAGACTGGGCAATTCTGCTTGTAAGGTCTGCATGTCCGGAAGAAATTTCTGAAATGGAATTCTTTACAAAGCGCAACGGCTTAATAAGTTTAGAAATGCAGAAGATTCCAACAACAGTACCAAGAATAATGGATACAATAAGAATTATTGTTAAAGCTGCGTTTAGTTCTGCAATGGAACCGAAATAAAAATCGTATGGAACAGTACATAAAACAGCCCAATCGTTTTTACCGCCAACAGGCCTGTAGCTTGCAATCATTTTTTTATTTGTTACAGGGTCTTTATAGAATTCCAGATTACGTCTTCCGGCAAGGGCACTTTCAATAATGCTTCCAAGTTCTTTTCCTCTGGCCATGTCCTTAATGTTTCTGACTTTATAATTGGACCTCATGTCTGCGCTGCCGACAATAACGCCTGTCTTCATGTTGAAAACAATGGGGTGATGTCCGCCGCCTATATCAATATCTTCCGTAATGTTAGAAATATAAAATCCATCCCGGACGCAGCTTACGGCACCGATGATTTTTCCGCTGCTGTAAACCGGAATTGAATAGCACATAATAACCTTATTTGTAACGGAATTAAGGAAAGGATCAGTAATGTTTTCTATTCCCTTGAGGGCATTTTTTATGTAGTCCCTGTCTCCGAAATAAACAGGAACACCCTGCTTTTCAGGAATATAGGAATAGCCGTCCTTGTCAAAAAAGGCTATGTTTGTGTAACGGCCGTAGCTTTCTTTTGCAATGGAAACATGCTGGTTGCATTTTTCCTGTGCTGAAAGTGCATCAGATTTTATCGCAGCAATTTTTGTAAGGTTTCTTGCAAACCTGAGTTCCTCTGTATTCCTGATTTCTACATCAAGGGCAACTTTTTCCGTCATTGCCGTAACTGTTTTAGAAACTGATTCTTCAAGAAACTTATCTGCAATATTGTGAACAAGAGTTCCCTGCCCAACAGTGCAGACAACTATAAGACCGACGATTACAACAAGTAATTTTAATTTTAACGATACCTTCTTCATATAAACTCCACATAGAATTGTAATAATTGCGCAAGTGGAATTCAATTTTAAATTCTGTTATTAAATTAAAAAATAGTATATTTATTAAATTTATTTTATTAGATTATTCTAAAATAAATGCCATAGGCAGACTAAAAGTTGTTTAATTAAAAGCAGATTCTGAACAAATGCTACGCATTTTTCAGAATGACATTTTCATCAAACAAAAAGCCTCCGGAACATTTCTATTCCGAAGGCTTTTTATTATCTGCTTAAATAAGCTTAGTCGTGGAAATATTTAATTCCGCCGGAAGTTGAAATCTCCCTTGAAAAACCTACAAAGTCAATCTGGATGCCAGGCTTTGTGTGGACAAGTTCCGCTTCATAGAATCCCTTTGTAAGCTTTAAAAGACCCATGATGATGGCTTCTGTCTTTCCTTCTGTAGTGCGGCAATTTATTGAAACGGCATTTTTACCGTCAATGTTAAGGTTGCATACAGACTGAGAAATTGTTCCGTCGTCGTCTTTCTTATACAGGGCAAGGAAGTTGTAAACTCCGTCTGCAGGAACTTCAATATATGCCTTTGTCTGGCCGTTCTTCATGAACTTTATGGTTTCGCCGTAAGCAGCCTGGCCTGCAGGAATTTCTGACATTTTGGATTCAAATCCAAGGACATCATTTAATCCGCGCAAAGGACGTTCTGCAACTTTTGTATTTATCATGAAAGCAATTACGTCACGGGCACAGCGTTGAAGTTCGCTGCGAGCAATTTTACCGCTCTTAGGGAAGCCTTGAAGAGCGGTAAAATTGTTCGCTGCGAGCAATTTTACCGCTCTTCAAGGCTTCCCTTAAATCATCCCCGTTGCCGTCAAGTTCTGCTTCGTCGTTTCCGCAGATCATGTAAACGTCATTTCTTGAACGGATCATCTGGGAAACAAGTTTCGTATTGCCCTGTCCGCCTTCTATCGTATCGTTTACTAAAGCCCACCAGTCAGTCATTACAAGACCTTCATAGTGCCAGTCCTTGCGCAGAATTGTCTGTGCCAGATCGTAGTTGCTTGCAGCCTGGATTCCGTTTACAAGGTTGTAGCTTGTCATGATGGATTTTGCACCGCCCTTCTTAACTGCCATTTCAAACGGACGCAGGTAAATTTCTCTCAATGCCCTTTCAGAAACTACAACATTGTTGTTGCGGCGGTCTGCTTCCCTGTTGTTTGCAGCAAGGTGCTTGATTGTAGGCCATACACCTCGGCTCTGGATTCCCTTAAGGATTGAACATGTCATGGCACCGGTAAGAAGAGGGTCTTCTGAAAAATATTCAAAGTTGCGGCCGTTTAACGGATTGCGCTGAATGTTTATTCCAGGTCCAAGGCAGGTATCAATTTTGTTTGCAATAAGTTCATCACCTTCATATTCCATAAGCTTGCGCACAATTTCCAGATTCCATGAACATGCAAGCAAGGTTCCGATAGGCATAAGGTTTGCTTCTGTTCCTGTATCCATGCGGATTCCGCTAGGGCCGTCTGCACATCCTGCAACAGGAACGCCAAAGCCATAAAGTGCTTCGCTTAATCCGCCCATGGCACTTGCAAGCCCCGGAACTGTTTTGCGGCTCATCATTCCTTCTCCGCGGCAAAGGGTCATAAGCATGGTGTCGTCAAGCTGGCCCATGAAGGCATCAAGCTTTGCAGGGTCTGCCTTTACGTCAAGGAATTTAATTCCCTTATCTCCTGTGTATGGAATCTCTTCTGGAAGTGAATCCATAATGCGCTTACGTAAATCGTATTTGCGTACAGGAGTTTTTTCCATGGCAACTTTTCCGCAATTGTTCCTGAAGCGGTCAAATTCTACAACCGGTGCTGCAGCAGAAGTAAGCTGTTCAACAACGGAAGTTTCTGCAAGTTCAATGCAGTCACTGTCTTCAAACTTTACAGGGGCAGCACTTAAAGAATCTGTTCCGCCGTAAATAAAATATTTGCCTTCTTCAAGAACCTTGCAGAAAGCATGGCCTGTTGCACCGCTGTCATCGTAAGAAGCAAGGTTTTCTATGTTGAATGAAAGTTCCACAAGTTCTTCCTGACCCGGCTGCAAAAGTCCTGTCTTTATAAATGCAGCAAGTTCACGTTCCGGCTTGCCAAGCTTGCCCTGCGGACATGAAGCATAAAGCTGAACAACTTCCTTGCCTGTCACCTTGCCTGTATTGCGGACAAGTGCCTTTACTGAAACTTCCTTGCCGTTAAACTTTGCCTTTGAAAATTCAACAGAGAATGTTGTATAGCTTAATCCGAAACCAAATGGGTAAAGGATTTTATCTTTTGCAAAAGTATTGAAATACCTGTAGCCTACGTAAATGTCTTCAAGATAAATGCTTTCAAGGCCTGTATTGAACCCTGCAGTAGAAGGATAGTCTTCTATTGTCTTTGCAATGGTGCAGCTTAACTTGCCGCTCGGATTGGATTTTCCTAAAAGAATATATGCTGCAGACCTTCCGCATTCCTGACCAGCCTGCCATGCGTAAACAACGGCAGTAATGTGTCCCTTTAATTCCGGGGAATCAAGCCAGCTGTTGTCTATAATGCCGCATGTGTTAAAGACAACGCAGACCTTTTCAAAGGCAGCACAGATGTTCTTTATGTTTTCAAATTCATCATCGGTTAAAGACCATGAACCTTTTTCATTTATCAGGTCCTTGTCTTCTCCGGCATTGCGTGTAATTACAATTACGGCTTTAGAAGATTTTTTTGCACAGCCTTCTGCAAGTTCCTTTGTAACGGGCATTTCTTTCTGGTTCCATGGTTCACCGGCCCAGACACCGCCGCCGTTGTCAAAAGGATTTTCCTTTACAAAGTCTTTATAAAGGGCTGCAAGTTCTTTGTCTGCATTGGGCAGGTTGTCTATTAAATTTGTTGAATAAGGTGCATGAACGGAACCGCCTGAACCAAGACCGCACTTAATGAAGTTTATCTGTCCGCGGCCAAAAACAGCAACGCTTTCTTCTATATTAAGCGGAAGTGTTTCCTTCTGGTTTCTTAAAAGGACAATGCCTTCCTGTGCTGCTTCAAGGATTTTTTCTGAAAATGTCATAACGCATCTCCGTAGTAATTCATATTGTGATATTAAAAAAGACCGAATGGATTTCCAGACGGTCTTATTGACTCAACAAAAGCTAAGTTATTTTCTATTAAAGATACTGTGCTGTATTGTCTTCCCAGTCGATTATTTCTTCAGGCTTAAAGAAAATGTTGATTTCCCTTTCTGCACTTTCATCGCTGTCGCTGGCATGAATGATGTTGCAGTTTGTATGAAGGCCATAGTCTCCGCGGATTGTTCCAGGCTGAGATTCCGTAACCTTTGTAGCCCCTACAAGCTTGCGAACTAAAGTTACGCATTCGTCGCCCTGCCATACCATGGCAACAACAGGAGCACTTGTAATGTAGCTTACAAGATCACCAAAGAAAGGCTTATCCTTGTGTTCTGCATAGTGCTTTTCTGCAACTTCTTTTGTAATCTGAATCATCTTAAGGCCTACAAGTTTAAGGCCTTTTCTTTCCAGGCGGCTGATAACTTCACCGACAATTCTGCGGTTTAAAACCCCAGGTTTAAGCATTGTATAACATCTGTTTCCCATGTGTGCAAATATATCAAAATGAATTATAAAAAGCAATTTAGAATCAAAGGTTTAAACAAATGATTTAATAAATTGAATATGGGATTACAAATATTTTCTTAATTTCAGGATGAAGACGCTGAAGTCGGCAATAAATATAAAGCTGTTTACAGAAAAAGCACGGTAATTCGGCACAATTGAAGGCCTGTCAGCCTTCAGAGTGCCTCGGTTACCGCTTTCTTTTTCTTTCAGCATCTTTAAGTTTTCCTTATCGGTACCTGCGTTCAATAAAATTAATATACTTTTAATAGTGTTGCAGCATTCCTACTGCATTGTGGGAGATGTTCCCACTGTATTGTGGGAGGTATTCCCACTGTGTTGCAGGAGTCATTCCCACTGTATTGTGGGAACTATTCCCATTACTGAATGGGATACACTCCCATCCTTGGATAGGATACATTCCCATCCAAGGATGGGAATCATTCACACCGGCTATAACGGGCAATGCGTAAAGAATGTTCTATATAAAAAAGCCCCTGATAATTACCAGGGACTCATTTGTCATTCTGAACTTGTTTCAGAATCTGCATTCAGCAAAACAATTAAATTCTAATTAATCTTCGGTTCAAACTGGTCTACAATCTGACCGCTTAATCCTGTATATGTAAGCGGAGTTGCGGCCAGAAGCCTTGCCTTTACCTCGTCACTTACGTCAAGGTTCTTTGCAAGGTTATGGAAGTCTTCAAGGGTAACTTTCTTGCCGCGTGTAATTTCCTTAAGCCTTTCATAAGGCTTGTCTACGTTGCTCATGCGCAAAAGGTTCTGGTAAGCTTCTGCAAGAACTTCCGGTGTTGTTTCCAGAGCTTCAGTGATTTTTGCAGCATTTACTTCTATTTTACCAAGGCCTTTCTGCAGGCTTGCATAGGCAATCATGCTGTGGGCAAAAGCGCATCCCATGTTGCGTTCAACAGTGGAATCCGTAAGGTCTCGCTGAAGGCGGCTTATGCAGAGCTTGCGCACAAAGAATTCAAACATTGCGTTTGCCATGCCAAAGTTTCCTTCTGCGTTTTCAAAATCAATAGGGTTAACCTTGTGAGGCATTGCACTGGAACCGATTTCGCCTGCAACTGCACGCTGCTTAATCCAGCCGTCAGAAATGTAGCGCCATGTGTCCATAGCAAAGTCTGTAAGGATATTGTTGATTCTCTTTACACCGTCAAAAACACGCAGGTAAGAATCATGTGGTTCAATCTGGGCTGTAATCGGGTTGAATCTAACTTTCAGCGGCTTTGTGTGCATGTATTCGTTGTCAAGGGGAGTAATTTCTGCATTGAAAGAATCAATAAGCTGGTGGCTGAAGTTAATCCAGTCATAGTCCGGGAAAACAAAGTGGTGTGCATTAAATCCGCCTGTAGCACCGTTGAGCTTAAGCAGGATTTCAATGTTGCCAAGCTGAACAAGTTCTTCCTTAATGCGGTTTACGAAAACCAGCACTTCTTTTCCGAAAGTTGTAGGCGTTGCAGGCTGACCGTGTGTGCGTGCAAGCATGGAAAGATTTTTGTTGTCTGCAGCAAGCTTGTAAAGTTTTCCATATATAGCAAGGATTTCAGGAACAACCACATTGTTTACTGCGTCGCGGATCATAAGGCCGTAACTGATGTTGTTTATGTCTTCTGAAGTCAGGGCAAAATGAACGTATTCAAGGATTTCATTCATTCCCATTTCCTTAATCTTTCTTTTAATAAAATATTCAATTGCCTTTACGTCGTGGTTTGTTGCAGGTGTTCCGTCGTAACCTGTAGTTTCAAAAGCCTTGATGATTTTTGCATCGTCTTCTGTAATTTCTATGATTGAACGGAGTTTTGCAACATCTACAGAAGTTTTTACGCACTCTTTTAGCATTGGAGTTTCAAGAAGTTTTATAAGATAATTGATTTCAGTATAAATGCGGTATTTCATAAGAGCCATTTCGCTGAAATATTTCTGAAGACACTTTGTCTTACCTTCATAGCGGCCGTCAATCGGAGAAACGCTAGTCAATGCCATAATAACCTCGCAAAGTTAAAAAATATTATGCAAATTATAGTGATTTTAAATGAAAATGTCACAAAAATTATTATAATTAAATAAGAACGACTTTTATTCTGGAGAACAACATGAAAAAGATTTTTATTGCTTTTGCAATGGCACTTGCATTTTTAATTTGTGGATGTAAAACAACAGGGGGAACTTCATCAGTAAAAAACGAAAGCACAAAAACTAAAATTACGCCTTCTGCCCTCTGCGGCGAATGGAAGCTTGAATCATTACCCGGTTTTAAAAACACGGACAAATACGGCGTTACCCTTTCCATACTTGCCAACGAAAACGGCGGCTACAACCTTAACGGCTTTTCTGGCGTAAACAGTTTCTTTACCACCCTAAAAGATTCTGCCGATGCCTTCCCTATTGGAGACAACCTTGCTTCTACAAAGATGATGGGCATGCAGGACGAAATGGAAATTGAATACGCACTTTTAGAAACCATTGCCCTTGCCAGGTCATGGAAAATAGAAGACGGCAGGTTAAAGATTACATATAAAAACACAACTGCGGTTTTTTCAAAATGATTTAAGCATGCAATCTATTATATTTAATTTCTTTTGCATAAATTGTATAATCTGTTTATGGAAAGGAAATTAAATTTTTTAGAAGAAAGAATTCTTAAAGACGGAATTGTCAAGGAAGGCAATGTTCTTCGCGTAGACAGTTTCTTAAACCACCAGCTTGACGTAACTCTTCTTGAAGAAATCGGAAAAGAGTTTTACAAAAGATTTAAATCAGAAAAAATTACGAAGGTTCTTACAGTAGAAGCTTCCGGCATTGCCATTGCATGCTTTGTTGCTTCTAAATTTAAAGTTCCCCTTGTATTTGCAAAAAAATCAAAGTCCCTGAATCTTGGAGACGACGTTTATTCCGCAGAAGTTGAATCTTTTACCCACAAGACAAAAAATACAGTTGTCGTTACAAAGAAATATATCCAGAAAACAGACAAGGTTTTAGTTATTGACGACTTCCTTGCAAACGGTGCAGCCCTTCAGGGATTGATTTCAATCATAAACCAGGCAGGTGCTTCCGTTGCAGGCATAGGAATTGCCATAGAAAAAGGATTCCAGCCAGGCGGCCAGTTTATACGCAACATGGGCTATCATTTAGAATCCCTTGCCATTGTTGATTCTATGGAAGTTGAACCAAAGAAGATTGAGTTCAGAAGGTAAGAAAATTGGCGTCCTGCCAATTTTCTTACCCACGAGTTTTGCCTGCAAGTTCAGGCAAAACTCTCAGGGCTGATTTGCTTAACTTTTTGCACGCCCTCCGTGGCTTAAAATCGATATTATTAAAATTAAAATAAACAGGAGATTCTTCTATGGAACAGATGAAGGAAATCTATGAACTTGACGGCAAAATTAATCCGGTCAAGGGAATTCCGTTCGGATTGCAGCACGTACTTGCTATGTTTGTTGCAAACATTACGCCAATTATGATTATTGCAGGTGCCTGCGGAATTGGCCAGAATGACGTTGCACGCCTGATTCAGTCTGCAATGCTTATTGCCGGTATCGGTACTTTTATCCAGCTTTTTCCTTTATGGAAAATCGGTTCAAGGCTTCCGATTGTAATGGGCATCAGCTTTACTTTCGTAGGCATTGCATGCGGCATTGGTGCACAGTTTGGCTACGGCGCAATTGTCGGTGCCGTTATTGTAGGCGGTATTGTTGAAGGTGTTCTTGGTCTTTTTGGAAAATACTGGATCCACTTTATTAAGCCTATTGTTGCAGCCAACGTTGTAATTGCCATTGGTTTTTCTTTGCTTGGCGTTGGTGCCCGTTCTTTTGGCGGCGGCTATGCACCTGATTTTGGTTCATGGCAGAACTGGACTATCGGAACCATAACTTTAGTAAGCGGCCTTGTTTTTTCTCACTTTGCCAAAAACTATTTAAAATCCCTTTCCGTTCTTTTTGCCCTTATCGTAGGCTACATTGTTGCAGTATGCTTTGGCAAAGTTAATTTTGCACCAGTTGCTTCAAGCCCGATTGTTGGCCTTCCTGCATTCATGATGTTTAAGCCGACTTTTAATACAGGTGCAATCATTTCATTTATCCTTATTTACCTTGTTTCTGCAACAGAAACTTTAGGAGACACTTCTGCCATGTGTGCTTCAGGCTTGCACCGCGACGTTACTACAAAAGAAGCTTCAGGTTCCATTTGCTGCGACGGTTTCATCAGTGCATTAGGCGGACTTTTCGGATGTTCACCTATTACATCATTCAGCCAGAACGTTGGCCTTGTTGCCATGACTGGCGTTGTAAACAGAATTGCCATTGCCACAGGTGCAGCTGTTCTTGTTATTGCAGGCATCTTCCCTATTTTTGGTGCAGTCCTTGCTACTTTGCCGGATGCTGTTCTTGGCGGATGCACAATCATGATGTTTGGTTCAATCGTTACAAGCGGAATCCAGATGCTCAACAAGTGCGGCCTTTCTTCTAAGAATGCAACAATTACGGCACTTTCTTTAAGCATTGGTTTAGGATTTACACAAATCAACGAAATGTTTAACGCCTTCCCGAAAATCGTTCAGACAGTTTTTAACGGAAACTGCGTTGCAGTTGTATTTGTTATCGCACTTGTTCTTTCTCTTTGTATGAAGGAATCAAAAGAAGACTAATATATAAGATCGAATGTCGAGTCTTTTTTTAATTACAATTATTTAGAAAATAGACGCCGTAGGCAGGTTCAGGCATGAAAAAAAATCTGCAGGAGCGAAGCGACGAAGCCTTTTTTTCAGGACTGGTTCTGCCAAAAGGCGTCTGTTTGCAATTGAAATTTATATTGATAGTTTTTCTAAAACTCGACATTCGATTATAAAAAAATAAAGCCCACGGATTTCTTCCATGGGCTTTTTACTTAAGAACTTGTCTTAGTAATCCTTCTTGTCTGTCTTGCGCTTCTTGTTAAGAAGTTTGCGCTCAAGAGAAGTGTTCTTCTGGTGAAGAATAGCAGAAGGCTTTACAAAGTATTCACGCTTTTTGTATTCGCGGATAATGCCTTCTTTTTCAACCATGCGCTTGAAACGTTTGATTGCCTTTTCAAGGTTTTCTGTTTCGTCTACATTGATTGTTGCCATTGTAATTCACCTCCTTAGGTACGAGGATTCGTAAGTGCGCTATTCTACCATAAAACCAAACTTTTGTTCAATGGCAAAATACAGATTCCGCCGTTTTACTTTTCGTTGTCCTCATGCCATGCCTGGGCAATGGAAAGGACTTTTGCTTCGCTGAACATTGGTCCTGCAAACTGAATTCCAACAGGCATTCCTTCCTTGTTTTTTCCTGCAGGAACTGAAAGGCTTGTAATGCGTGCAAGGTTTACAAAAACCGTATAAAGGTCGCTTAAATACATTTCAAGAGGATCATCAACTTTCTGTCCAAGCTTAAATGCAGCTGTAGGACATGTAGGACAGAGAATCAGATCGTAGCTTTCATAAAGTTTAGCAACTTCTTTCTGTATACGTGCACGAACGCTCATGCCCTTTTTATAAGTTGTTCCGGAAAACTGTTCAGAAAGAACGTAGTTGCCGATGATGATGCGGCGCTTAACTTCAGGGCCAAAACCATTGGAACGGGTTTCTACATAAAGTTCGTCATAGCCTTTGCCTGTATCAACTCTGTTTCCGTAACGGATTCCGTCAAAGCGGCTTAAATTTGATGCAGCTTCTGAAAGGGCAATTACGTAGTATGAAGCAATTGAAGCATCCAGAACAGGAAGGTCAACAACTTCTATTTTTGCACCCTTCTTTATAAACCATTCTTTTGTATCTTCAAAAACTTTTGAAACATCTGCATCCAGGCCCTTGGCTTCCATAAACTGCTTTGGCACTGCAATTTTAAGTTTAGAAAAATCACTGTATGCCTTCAGGTTTTTAAGGCTTTCTTTTTCCGGCAAATCAGCAGAAGTGTCGTCGTAAAAATCAACACCGCTCATGGAATAAAGAGGAAGTGCAATGTCTTCCGGAGTATGTCCGAGAATACCAACCTGATCCAGAGATGAACCGTAAGCAACAATTCCCCAGCGGGAAAGGACACCGTAAGTCGGCTTTAAACCATAAAGACCGCAATAAGATGCAGGCAGACGGACTGAACCGCCGGTTTCTGTTCCAAGACCAAATACAGCCTGGCCTGCAGCAACTGCAGCAGCACTGCCGCCTGAAGAACCGCCTGAAACATATTCACGGTTTACAGGATTGCGTGTAGGTCCATAGCTTGAATATTCAGTTGAAGAACCCATGGCAAATTCATCCTGATTACAGCGGCCCAGAGGAATGGCACCGGATTTTTCAAGACGTTCAATTACAGTTGCATTATACGGAGCAACATAGCCTTCAAGTATTTTTGAACCGCAGGTAAGTTTATGACCGCGGACACTTGTGTTGTCTTTTACTGCAAAAGGAATTCCAAGAAGAGGTTTTTCTTCAAAAAGCTTTTCTAAAGTGCCGGCAGCTTTTGCTTCTGCAATTTCTTTATCTGCATTTTCTGCTTTTGTAAGGGCGTCTTCAAACATTTCAAGGAAGGCATTAAGAGGCAAAGAAGATTTTTTGTCTTCTTCGTATGTTGCCATAAGTTCCTTTACAAGGGCGGCAGAAGTTGTCTTGCCATCTATAAGTTTATTTTTGATTTCTGCAATTGTCATTTTCTAAATCCTTATTTTAAAGCCATGGAGGCAAACATTAAGTCAAGCAAGCCTAAGCAGAACTTAAGCACCTTCTCCAAGAACTTTTGGAACTTCAAAATATCCGTCTTTAAAGTTTGGTTCATTTATTTTCTTTACATCGTGCATTTCAAGGCCGGCAACAATATGGTCATCGCGGAGCTGTTCTGCAGTTGTTGTCGGATAAGCATCATAAGGATTTTCGCTGTCATCGTATTTTGAAAGAATGTCAAAATATCCGACAATATCATCAACCTGTTTTTTCAAAGTTTCCATATCTGTGCTTTCCGGAGAAAGTCTAGAAAGGTATAAAAGATTTTCCAAAGTAGTTTCGTCTACTGTTCGCTTTGTTTCGTTCATAATTTTCTATTATATAGAATGATTATAAAAGTTTCAATTTTGGCCATAAGTTTTCATTCTTGAGTTTATGGTAAAAATTCAATTTAATATAAGCATGAAAAAACTACTTTTATCTGCAATGCTGATTTCTTTTTCGGCTTTTACTTTTTCCCAGGAATTTTCTTTTAATGCTGAACCACAGCCAAATGAATATATTGAATATATAAACACCTTTGACTGGGGACCCGCCGTAGACAAACTTCTGCTTTGCCTTGACCACAATATTACGGAAACAGCCGTAAACAAAAAAGATTTCATTGTCCGCACACACATGGTGAACAAAGATAATTCTGCCAAATCTTACGGACCTGCCTTAGGCGAGCGCATTATTACGGATGCTTTTCTTTCTGATAAAAGCGGAAACAAAATCAGCGGAAGGGGAACTTTTATAACTTTGCTTTTAGAAGTTCATCCTGCGGCAGACAGTTCCAGACCTTTTATTTCCTTTGCTAAGCCTGCAGATGTTGATGACCTTTACGGCTACAGAATTGAAAACAAAAAACTGGAAATAGAAATCGGCAAAAGAACGGCAGTTACAAGTGACGATTTAAAAATCTTCAGCAAGAATGAATTTAAAGGGATTGAAGGAACAATGAATTACACCATGTATCTTCCTGAAACTTCAAAAACCACAGAAAAAAAGATTCCGTTAATTGTCTGGTTTCACGGTCTTGGAGAAGGCGGAGACAACCCCTGGCTTCCTTTGCTTGGCAATAATGCTCCTAACCTGGCAAAAGAAAAAATCCAGAAGCACTTTAAAAACGGTGCTGCAGTTCTTGTTCCTCAAAGCAAAGTGTGCTGGCTTCAAAGTACTACTACAGATAAAAAAGGAAGGCACAAGTGGGTTATTTTTGATGACGTTCAGATTAAAAACAGTTTGAAGAATAAATTATTTTCCCCGTTTTCAAAATTAAGTTCAACTTCTCCATACGGCAACACCAGCGACAATAACGAAAATACGGTTTCCCTCTATACAACAACAGTCATGGAACTTATTGATTCTGTTCTTGAGCAAAACCCGGACATTGATAAGAACAAAATAATCCTTATGGGCTGTTCTGCAGGCGGCTACATGGTTTTAAATATGGGACTTGAATACCCTGACAGGTTTGCTGCCATGGTTGCATGCTGCCCTGCATATCCCTTTAAGAAATTCAATTATAATGCCATTGAAAAAATTCTGGAAAAACCAATCTGGATAATTTATGCAAAGAATGACGATACCCTTAAGCCTGAAAAATTTGCAGAAGGAGTTATTACACGTTTTGAAAATTCCGGTGCTACAAATCTTCATAAAACTGTTTTTGAAAATGTCATTGATACAAGGGGAAAATATTTTATGGATTACACAGACGATTTAGATGAACGTGCCGAACGCATAGAAAAAAACAAAGTAAGCAATAAGCCTTATGAATACGGCGGCCATGAATCCTGGATTTATCTTTTAAACGATGAATGCAGTGACGGCAGCCTGAACCTATACGACTGGCTTGATTCAATCTGTAATTAATCGGGAAAAATTAATCCAATTACGGATAACTAATCATCAAGCGTATTTACTAACAAAAGTGTTCAAGGTTTCGAAGAAACCTTGGGGGAAAAGTTACAGCAGCTTCAGATAACTATCCATCAAGCACTTTTCCCCTTAACGATATTTGCGGGCAGCATGATTTTTATGGCATTGTCGTCCTGGCCGCAGGTATTTTTTACAATCATTTCTACGGCACGGGCACCCATGTTTTTTTTCTGAACATTCATTGTGGTTAATGGCGGATTCGTATATTCTGCAATTTCAATATTATCCATGCCAATAACGGCCACATCTTCTGGCACTCGGATTTTTCTTTTATTCAACACGGAAAGAACACCGACGGCAACTTCATCAGAACCGCAGACAATTGCCCGCGGATATTTTCCGTCTTCCGGAATTGATTCAATTGCGCTTGCTCCGCCTGCCATGTTAAAGGCTTCTGCAAAAAAATAATAGGCAGGGTCATCATTAAGCCCATGCAGAGAAAGAATCTGGCGCACCCCTTCTACACGTTCGTCTTTCTGGCCTATATAAACAATATCATTGTAGCCTTCACGATAAAGATATTCAGTTGCCTTACTTGCTGTTTCACGGCGGTCAAACATTACGCTGCTTAAACCTTCAAACTGCCATTCTACGCAGACAATCTTCTTAAGGCGTGTCTTTATCTTTTTTATAAGTTCCCTGTCTTCTTCTTTTTTTATTGCCTGGTCAACGGCAAGCAGAATCAGACCGCCGATTTCTTCTTCGTGAATCAGCGTATTAAAAAGAACGGGATCCTTTAATTCGTCAAAGAAACGGATAAAACTTATGTGATAATTGTGCTCGTGGGCAGCCGTATAAATGCCGCTTAATATTTCAGAATAATAAGGGCGGAGGAAAAAATCGGCATTGCAGAGTATTACGCCGATTTTGTTTGAAGCAAAGGCAACATCCCCCTGCTGCAAAGCCTGGGCTGCCTTGTTGGGCCTGTAACCAAGCTTTTCTATGGCATCAAGAATCCTCTGCCTTGTTTCAGGTGCTACAGAACGATCCGTAGTTCCACAGATAACATAACTTACCATGCTTCTGGTAACACCGGCTTCTTTTGCAACATCATTCTGCGTAACACTTGATTTCATGATTCAGTATTCTAACACAGGTTCTTTAAAAATACAAACGTGTTGATAAAATGTTGATTGAGGGGAATAAAAAATCCGGGCAGCACTTAAGCAGCCCGGATCAGATTTTGCTTTATAAATTGAACTTAAGCAAATACGCCTTAGTCAATGGCAGACATGTCTGTTACGTCTTTGCTGTAATCAATGCCTGCAATGTCAAAACCGTTGATTGCAAGGAAGTCGTGGCGGATGGCATCCAGGTCTACGAGTTCCTTTACATTTTCTTCCGTAACCTGAGGCATAATCTTGTCTACTTCTGCCTGAACTTCCGGTTTCATTTCCCAGTCGTCCATGCGGATTCTGCCTTCTGAATCAACGGCAACTTTTTTGTCTGCCGTGTAAAGGCGTTCTGCAAAAAGACGTTCCATCTGTTCAATACAGCCTTCGTGTGTTCCGTTAGCCTTCATGATTTTAAAGAGCACGCCGATATACTGACAGATAATCGGGATAACAGAAGATGAACGTGTAATAAGTGCCTTATTTACGCTTACGTAAGCAGCACCTCCCTTTGCTTTAAGGTCTGCATCGATTTTCTTTGCACGTGCTTCAAGGTCTTTTTTTGCAGCACCGATTGTTCCGTCGCGGTAAATAGGATGCGAAAGTGAAGGTCCGATATAAGAGTAAGCAACGGTACGGCAGCCGTCTGCAAGGACACCTGCTTCTGAAAGCTGCTTAATCCAGCGTTCCCAGTCTTCTCCGCCCATAACCTTTACTGTGTTAGGAATGTCGTCGCCTTCTGCAGGCTGTGCTTCCATGTGTCCGATTTTACCTGTCATCATGTCAAGGCTTGGACCGCCGTAAACTTTATCAACAGGCTTGATTACAGATCTGTAAAGAACTTTTGTATCAGGGTCTGTGCGGACAGGGCTTGCAAGGGAATAAACAACCAAATCAAATTTAGTTCCCCACTTTTTAACTTCTTCAATAACTGTTGCACGGCATTCGTCGCTGAAAGCATCTGCATTGAAAGTTACAGACTTAAGTCCTTCTTTTGCAGCAGCACGGTCAAATGCCTTGTTGTTATACCAGCCCGGAGTTCCGCCCTTTGTCTGTGTTGCTTCTTTTTCAAAAGAAACACCAATTGTGTCTGCACCAAATTCAAAGGCAGCACTGATTCTTGAAGCAAGACCATAACCTGTTGAACAGCCTAAAACAAGAACTGTCTTTGGAGCATAACCGCCTTCTTTTGCAGTTTTTGTTCCGCGTTTTGCTTTCTGTGATTTTACATAGTCAATCTGATTTTCTGTTTCCTTTGCACATCCGGCCGGGTGAGCGTTGATACAGATATTAGAGCGAATCATTGGTTTAATTACAGCCATTTTATTCTCCTGAAAATAATTTCAATTTCAGGTTTTATAAAGGAAAGTTTCCGAAAAATAAAACCCGAACTTATTCTAGCATTTATTATAGCAAGTTTATTCAAAATGACAAAATTTTTCAATATGTCAAAGTCATATTGAAGAAGTAACAAGTAATCATTAAATTTGTTTACTGATTATGAACAGAGCAAAAAAAATTTACACTACTATTTATTTAATTTGCCTTATGGCTTTTACCGGATGCGGAACAAAAATTTCGGTGCGCCCTTTGGAAAACAATGAATCTGAAATCAGCCTTGAACTTGAACTTGGGAAAACTATTGAAGAAACTTTAGATACAGCCATGTCCGGTTTGACGGAAATAGAAGGCAATGAAAATCAGGTAAATTTTTTTGATGCACCTTCAATTGAAAAATCCCTTGCCGCTGCAGGATTTAAAAATATTAAAATTACAACACCTGCACGGACAAAACTGAATCTTTCCTTTTCCGGTAAATTTGATTTTGCTGAATCAGAAAAAAATAAAACCTGCATAAAACTTAACCAGGACACAATTAAAAATTTTTCAACTTCTTTTGGGGAAGAATTTAAAAGCGTAATTGATTTATTTATGGCTCCCGTTTTGACTGATGAAGAAATGTCTGCAGATGAATATGCTGAACTTGTTGCAGTTGTTTACGGTCAGAAAGTTGCAGATGAACTTATGCACAGCAGCGTTGAATTTTCAGTTGTATCAAAGAACGGTAAATCAAAAAGCTACAAAATCCCCCTTGCAGAACTTATGACGCTTACCAATGAAATGACTTTAGTTTCTGAATAATTATCAATGTTATTTATAAATAAACGCCTTTCGGCAGAACCAGTCCTGAAAAAAAGGCTTCCGCACTTCGTTTGTGCAGATTTTTTTTCATGCCTGAACCTGCCTACGGCATTTATTTTCTAAAAGATATTTTTAATTTATTCTGAAACATTAGTTCTGTCAAATCAGAATAATTGAACAAGTTTCATAAAGGCACTAATATTTTTTCATGCTGAATAAAATTATTGCTTTCCTGAAAAAAGAAACTGTCCTTAGTGCTGCATGGATTCTTGCCTTAGTTTCTGCTTTTTTAGTTCCGCCGTCAAAGGAATATTTTTCCTATATAGATTTTAATTCTTTGTTCCTGCTTTTTTGCCTTATGACGGTAATGGCATCATTTAAGAAACTTGGTGTCTTTGAAAGCTGCTCTGAATTTCTTCTGGGTAAATTTAAAACAACTTCCGCCATTTTATTCATACTTGTTTTCCTGCCTTTCTTTTTCAGCATGGTTATTACCAACGATGTGGCGCTTATTGTTTTTGTTCCACTTGCAATTACAACTTTAAAAATGTGCGGTCTTGAAAACCTTGTGCTTATGACAGTTGTGCTGCAGACTCTTGCCGCAAACCTTGGAAGCATGAGCCTGCCCATGGGCAATCCGCAGAATCTTTATCTTTATTCAATTTCAGGAATTTCCATCGTCAAATTTATTTCTATAATGATTCCGTATACGGCTACAAGTTTTGTTCTTCTTCTGCTTAGCATTGTTTTTGTAAAAATAAAAAACAGAAATGCAATTATCGGGAACATAAACACAGGCTGCAATTCTGAACAAGAAAAAACTGAAACAAAAAATAGCAGGACAAGGTGGACTATTAATTTTATCTGTTTTGCACTTTGCATTCTTTGCGTTGGAAAACTTATTCCTTTTAAAATTCTATTCCCTGTAATTTTTATCATATATTTTTTTGCAGACAGAAAGATTTTAAAAGACGTGGACTATTCCCTTTTGCTTACCTTTGTTGGCTTTTTTATTTTTACGGGCAACATAAAAAACATGGAAGGCATAAGCAGCGTTATTGCAGGCGCACTTAAAGGCCACGAAGCCGGATTCAGCATTGGAGCAAGCCAGATAATTTCCAACGTTCCTGCAGCCCTTTTGCTTTCCGGGTTTACGGAAAATTACAAGGGACTTTTAATCGGAACAAATCTTGGCGGCCTTGGAACTTTAATTGCATCCATGGCAAGTTTAATTTCATTTAAGCAGATTGCAAAATCTTACCATGAACAGCGCGGAAAATATTTTCTGCTGTTTACAATAATGAATCTGGTATTTCTAGCCATTCTGTGGGCTTTTCATCTGATTCTTGCCTAGGGTTTTCAGTTTCATTTTCTAAAGGCAGGAACAAGACATCCATATCGCATGGTTTTTCTACGCCTTCAATCTGGCTGCCACCGCTGTATTGCCAGAATGAAAACCTGTATGGCGTCTTTGGCTTTTTTGAATACTGGGCAAACCACATGGGATACTTATTTAGAATTTCCGGAGTGAACACAAAGAACTTCCACATTAAATTTGCATAAAGCATGGGAGCAAAACCTGCGGCAGTTATTTTATCAAAGAAAAGTTCTGTGTTGCGGCAGAAAACTTCTTCTGCAACTTCGTCCGTCCGTGCCTTATCATAAAAAACAAATTCAGGATCATAGACCACGGGCAAATCAAGCATATCCGGCGTAAGGTTGTCTAAAACTATCTGAGCTTCTTCCAGGGCTTCGTCGTCATTTATTGCCTGACTGTAAACATAGACGCCTATTTTAAAGCCTGCATTTTTTGCATCAGCGTAATAGGTATCAAAGTTTTCGTCCTTAACAAGATTGCCGCTTTCATAGCCATAGCGTCTGTAAGCAAGGCGCAGGAAAACAAATTCATAGCCGTTGTTTTTTAAAAGTTCAAAATCTATTTTGCCCTGGTGGCGTGAAACATCAATGCCGTTTATAACACGGTAAGGTGCATTTTTTTTTGCGTAATAAAAGTCGCCTTTCTTTTTAAGATACTTTGTGTCTATCCAGTTTTTTTCTACAGACGGGTCAGGAAAAACGTGCTGCCTTTCTATCTGCCTGTTGTAAACTTTTATGCCTTTATTTTCAGAACTTGTTGAACAAGAAAAAAACAAAACAGAAACTGCCGCAGCAAAAATAAATTCTTTGACTCTCATAAAATAATTATACCACAGTTTTTGAGTGTGGTATAAAAATAATATACAGAGTCTTTTTTATTAATTACTCAAAATTAATTGAACCACCGTCTTCTGCAGAACAGGTTGAATTTGACAAAGCATTATTATCAGCATCTTTACAACCTATAGCATTAACTGTTACTCTGTTCGCATATATATCCGAAGAGTGATTACTATTAAAAATACAGTCCTTTACGGTTATGACACAAGTATCAAGACCAGCTCCCAAACCAGCATTTATGGCACCACCGCGATAATTTGCAAGATTATTAGTAAATGTGCAGCCTTCCACTGTAGAAGGAACTCTTAAATTCAATCCGCCACCGTGGCTTGCATAGCCGCCAGTAAATGTAGAATTCTTAACAAGAACCGATGTGCATCCGTCAGCTATATAAACCAAGCCACCGGCACAAGCACCTGCTGTCCAGCTGGCTTCACTCTGATTAATAGTGAAACTACAATCTTCAATTGTTACGCCGGCACAGCTTTTCAGATAAAGTGAACCACCATCGCCTCCAACAGCATCTTTAGAATTGTAAACAATATTATCAGTAAAATTACAGTTTTTTACAGTCACTTTAAAATCATTTAAATTAAGCATTCCACCTTTACATCTTTCACCGGCATACCCATTTATCAGCTTAAGATTATTCAATGACAATGAATTAAAAGTTCCTCCAGTCATAGAAATACGATATTGATTATTGCCGTTTATTCCGCAAGTTGAATCTCTTCCAGTCAAAGTAATATTCTTTTCCGTTTCAATAGTTAAACTTTCAGTAAGTGTAATTAAACTGGTCACTACAATATTTTTTGAACCCTCATCAGTAAGAGCTATATTAAATTCTTCAAATGCTCCGACTTCTCTTTCACATTTAGCCGCATAAAGATTAATCTCAACAGTGCTTCCTCCATTCAGGCTTGCATATAATTCATCATACTTTGAAGTTAAATCTGCACAAGCACTGTATTCATCAACAGTAACTTTTTCTGAATCAGCAAAATCACATGCGCTGTCGTAAAACCAGTAATAATTTTCAAGTCCCTCACCTTGCATTATAGAAAGCAAAGAAAAACTACTAAGTGTATTATTTAATTCATCTGTGTTATTCGGAGATATTTTTGTATACATCGGATATTTTGCACTTACATTCACACCGTCAACAAAAAAGTTGATTTCTACAACAGGATAAACTTTAATTGTTATTGTTCCGCTTTCTCCACCATCCTGAAGCCTGGAATAGTTTATTGTAGTGGTGCCTGTTTTTTTAGGAACAATCAGGCCGTCTGAACTTATTTCAACAATGCCATTTGAATCAGGTTCAAATTTTATTAATTCAGAAATAGAAGACTTATAGCTTTCATCAAGAGTAAGCTGTTTAGTAACCGATATATTCATGGAAATATCAGTCCAGTCAGAATCACCAGTATAATATTTAATGCGTTTGGCAGGGATTTCAACAGTTGTTGTTTCATTTTCTTTAACAAGTGCTTCTACAGGTTCCGTGGTTTTTGCAACTGTTATTTTTTTAGTATCTCCGCCGATTACAGTAAGGGCATAAGCATTAAATTCAATAGACCATAAACCTGCTTCTATATCTTCAAAAGATATGCTTTCGTCGCTGACAGCAGCACTTTTAGAAATGGAAGTTCCACTATCAGATGTAATGGTAATTTCAAAAATTGAAATATTGTCTACGGGAATTTTACCGTCATCATTTAGTTCAATTCCGCCTATTTCTGAAGCACGGGAAAATTCATTTTCTGCAATTCCCCCCCCCTCAATATTCCTGGAAGAAATTTCAGGAAGCCTTACACTCAAAGATGTACTGGATTTTACCTGATTAAAAAAACTGCAGGAATAAAAAACGGCTGAAGAAATTAAAACAAAAATAATTACGCTTTTCTTAAAAAAATCTTTCATATAAAATTCTCCCAAAAATCATAAAACGAAATAAATCTCTGTAATAATATTTTAATACCAAAACTGCATAAAAAAAAGGTCTCAGGAAAATCCCAAGACCTTTTTAATTGAAATTTAACAATTAGATGCCGTTAAAGTGCGTGTTGATTTTATCAAGAACGTAGTCTTTAAATTCACCAAGAGCAAAAGTTCTCTGCGGAATTTTTGAACTGAAACGGAAGCGGCATGTTACTGTGTTTTCTGCCTTTTCCTTTTCTCCAACAACAAGAATGTATGGAGTGCGGTGTGCAGTAGAAATATCCTTAATCTTGTTTTTCATGTTTTCGTCGTCAAGGTAAGCATTAACCTTAATTCCTGCTGCCTTAAGTTCGTCGCAGACTTTCTGTGCATAATCGTTAAAGTCCGGGCTTACAGGAACTACGGCAACCTGTTCAAAACAAAGCCATGCAGGGAAAACACCGGCATAGTTTTCTATAAGGATGCCCATAAAGCGTTCAAGGGAACCAAGAACGGCACGGTGAAGCATTACAGGGTGATGCTTCTGGTTGTCTGCACCGATGTACTGGGCATTAAGGCGTTCTGCAGACGGAAGCTGATAGTCAAGCTGAATTGTTCCGCACTGCCACTGGCGTCCAAGGGCGTCGATTAAAGTGAATTCAAGTTTCGGGCCGTAGAATGCACCTTCTCCTTCCTGGATTTCATAATCCATGCCGCTTGCCTTACATGCTGCTGCAAGTTTAGCTTCTGCCTGCTGCCATGTTTCAATTGTTCCAACGTGATCTTCCGGCATTGTTGAAAGCTTAACAAGAAGATTCTTATCAAAGCCAAAGTCCTTGTAAACGTCAAGCAAAAGCTTGCAGAACTTTGTAACTTCGCTTTCAATCTGTTCTTCTGTACAGATAATGTGGGCATCATCCTGAACAAATCCTCGGACACGCATGATTCCGTGCAATGTTCCGCTTGGTTCGTTGCGGACACAATGACCGAATTCTGCAATGCGCATAGGAAGGTCTTTGTAAGAACGTGAACGGCTGTTGAAGATTTCAAGGTGGCCAGGACAGTTCATCGGCTTAATGGCAAACTGCTTCTTTTCTGATTCTGTCGTAAACATGTTCTTCTGGTAGTGACTCCAGTGTCCTGATTTTTCCCAGAGAACCTTTGGCATAACGGCAGGAGTATTTACTTCAAGATAGCCGTCTTTCTGAATTTTTTCGCGCATGTAGTCCTGAAGGGTTACATACATTGACCATCCGTTTGGATGCCAGAATACCTGACCCGGGTCTTCCGGTTCAAGATGGAAAAGATCCATTGCAACGCCGATTTTTCTGTGATCACGCTTCTCTGCTTCTTCAAGCATTGTAAGGTAATCTTTTAAATCATTAGGCTTGTAAAAGCATACTGCATAAACGCGTGTAAGCATTGCCTTTGTGCTGTCGCCTCTCCAGTAAGCACCTGCAACAGACATAAGCTTGAATGACTGCTGGTTGATTTCCTTTGTACTTTCTACATGAGGACCACGGCAAAGATCAAGGTAGCCGTCCTGTTCATAGGTTGTAATTTTTTCGTCTTCAGGAAGATCGTTTATAAGTTCAACCTTGTATGGCTGGTCTTTAAACAGTTCAAGAGCTTCTGCCTTTGAAACTTCCTTGCGGACAAATTCATGATTGCCTGCAAGAATCTTGCGCATTTCTTTTTCTACTGCAGGAAAGTCATTTTCGGTGATTTTGTGGTCTGCAGGAAAATCAAAGTCGTAATAAAATCCGTTATCAATAGCCGGGCCGATTGCAATTTTTGTTCCCGGAAAAAGTTTGAGTATTGCTTCTGCCATTACGTGGGCACAACTGTGGCGTACTGTCTGCAATTTTTCATCAACTGCCATAATATTCACCTTCTGTAAAATTTAAAAAGTTAAAGATAGAATAATAGTTTTGAACAATAAATTCAACAAAACGAAATTATTGCTTCCGTAACAAGTGCCTTGAATTGGGCGGAAACCCTAGCGGCTACTTCCTTTACTTCTTCGTGATTCAAAGGCTGGTTTGTAATTCCTGCTGCCATATTTGTAATGCAGGAAATGCCGCAGATCTTCATTCCGTTGTGGCGGGCACTTACGGCTTCTACGGCAGTGCTCATTCCAACTGCATCTGCACCAATAATTCTTGCCATGCGGACTTCTGCAGGAGTTTCATAAGCCGGGCCTGTAAACTGAAGGTAAACACCTTCCTTTAAATCAATGTCCAGTTTGCGTGCTGCTTTTTTTATTTTGTTCCTGAGTTCTTCCGTATAAACTGAAGTCATGTCCGGAAATCTTGTTCCAAGTTCTTCTATGTTTTCACCAATCAGCGGAGACGGAACAAAAGAAGCAATGTGGTCATTTAAAAGCATTAAAGTGCCTGGTTTATAATTTAAATTTACACCGCCTGCCGCATTTGTTAAAAATAGAATTTCAGCTCCCATCATTTTCATAAGGCGGCTTGGAAGGACAACATCCGTAATGTCATAGCCTTCATAATAATGAACACGCCCCTGCATGATTACAACGGGAACATTTCCCACATGGCAGAATACAAACCTGCCTTTGTGGCCTGCAACAGTTGAAACAGGGAAACCTTCAATCTGATGATAGTCGATTTCTCCTTCAACCTTAAAACCCTCAGCGTAATCTCCAAGACCACTGCCTAAAATTAGTGCAACCTTCGGCTTAAAAGGAATTTTATCTTTTATGCTTTCATAGCAGGCATTAAGTTTTTCATATACTTTATTCATACAGACCCCCTGATTAATCTAGTTTTAAAATCATTTCAAGAACACGGCGTGCACTTGTTTTAACTTCATCTATTGTAATGCAGCCGTCTTTTAAAGCTTCTAAAAGCTGTTCCGGATATCCGCATGCCATTTTTACATCGTTGCCGGCCTTTACTTCGCGCCAGTGTTCGGCACGCGTCCACCAGTCAGTCATTACCATTCCTTTGTAAGCCCATTCCTTGCGCAGAATGTTTGTAAGAAGATCTTTACATTCACTTGTATGCTGTCCGTTTACCATGTTGTAGCTGGACATAATTGCCCATGGCCCTGCATTCTTTACAACATATTCAAATGACTTAAGGTAAACTTCACGTGCTGCCCTTTCTGAAACAATGGAATCGCTTTGCTTGCGGTTTGTTTCCTTGTTGTTAAAGGCAAAATGTTTTGGCGTTGCTGCAATACCCTGGCTTTGAATTCCCTTAACGGCTGCACTTGCCATAATTCCGGATACTAAAGGATCTTCGCTGTAGTATTCAAAATTCCTTCCGCACAATGGGCTTCTGTGAATATTCAGTCCCGGAGCAAGATAAATGCCGCAGTTATTTTCCTTAACTTCCTTTGCAACGGCTTCACCGATTTTTTCTACGGCATCTTCATTCCAGGTGCAGGCTAAGGTCGTTGCACATGGCCAGGCAGTTGTATACTGTTCTATCCACGGCATAATGCGTATTCCTGCAGGACCGTCGGCAGTCATTACATTGGGTATGTCGTAGTCAAAGTTATTGCCGATTCCAAAAGTATTGGCAGTGCCTGTGTTTGGCTGGCCTCCTAAAAGCCATACTAAATCTTCTTCAGAAAGCTGAGCCATAAATTCTTCCATGGTAACTTTTCCGTCTGCCACATCCTGAAGATGCTTTGCCGGATGATGGAATCGTTCTACAAGACTTTTATACGGAAGCCCGCGGACAGAAGGAATTACGCCTTCTAAGACTTCTGCCTTTTTAAAAAGTTCCGGCCGCTGGATTTTTTCGTATTCTGAAGTTTCAAGGTTTTTATAGGTTCCGTCTGCAAGAAGCCTTTTTGTAAGCTTTTTTGGCTTTAGCTGTTCCGTAAGCTGAAGCACAACTTCCGTTTCTTTTACTGTAAAGGGTGTTTCCGTTTCCTTTACATTGCGGATTGAATTTCCGTAGTAAAACTTATAGTCACCTTTTTCAAGAACCCATGCTGATTTTTTTACGGCACCTTCATCGTCGTAAGATGCAAGATTATTTTTTTCTATTTCAGTTTCGACAAAACAGCTTTCGCCGGGTTTAAGTTCCTTTGTCTTTTTAAATCCGCCAAGAATCAGCTTTGGCTTTGTAAGCTTTCCTTCCGGTGCAGAATAATAAAGCTGAACAACTTCTTTTCCGGAAACTTTTCCTGTATTTTTTACCTTTATTGTAAATGCTATTTTTTCGTCAGCGTCGTTCTGACCCACAAGGTTGATTTCAAAATCAGTGTAAGAAAGTCCGTAACCGAAAGGATAAACAACACAGTCTTTTTTACCTGGAATGGTTTCAAAATATCTGTAGCCTACAAAAATATCTTCCTGATATTCTACGCCGCCTGCAAAATCATGGAATGTTTCTGTTGAAGGATAATCTTCCAATCGTTTTGCAAAAGTATCCGTAAGTTTTCCGCTGGGATTCTTTTTGCCCAAAAGAATTTCAACCGCTGCTTTTGCACCTTCCATTCCGCCCTGGCCAAGAAAAAGAACGGACTGAATCTTCGGATTTTCTGCAAACCAGCTTGTGTCAATTACACCGCCCACGTTTAAAAGAACGATTACATTTTTAAAATTCTTTTCCGCTGCCTTTACAAGATTTTCTTCTTCTGTTGTAAGGTAAAAATCTCCTTTAGGAAAAACTTCCTTTGACATGGCACGGAAAGCATCTTCTCCGCCCCAGACATCAACTTCTATGTTTTCCATGTGAAGTTCTTTTCCGGGAATGCTGCATGCCCTGTCCCAGCCTTCTCCGGAATACCTGTTGATTGAAAGGATTGCCGTATCTGAAAATTCTGATGCAGCCTTTATCTGGGAACCTGAAAGTTCTGGTTCTGACGTCATTCCGGGTTCCCGTTTTTTTGCACGCTGGGCCTTTAAGTTTTCCTGATAAAAGTCATGAAGGCCTTCATAAAGTTCTATTCCTTCTGCGGATTTAAATGCTTCGTAAAGGCTTGTGCAATACTGGCAGTAAACGTCACCGCTGCCACCGCCGCCTTTTACATATTCTTCGCTGGCTTTTCCAAGAAGAACTATTTTTTTATTTTTTAATGGAAGAACATTATTCTGGTTTTTAAGAAGAACGATTCCTTCTGCTGCCGTATTTTTTGAAAGTTCAATGTGTTCTACGCAGCCGGAAACTTTTTTTCCGTCTTTTCCAAGTGGTTTTGTAGGTGTGTTAAAAAATCTCAGCCATTTCATTTTTCAGTGCCTCCATAAAAAAATACGGGGATTACATTTCATCGATACAATCCCCGCTTTATTATAGCACTGAAAAATCAAATTACCACTAATTTATTTCAACTCTTTTTATGTGGCCGCCAAGTGACTGAAGGCGTTCTACTAAATGTTCGTATCCCCGTTCAATCTGATAGACATTGCTTATGCGGCTTGTTCCCCTTGCTGCCATTGCTGCAATTACCATTGCCATGCCTGCACGCACGTCAGGAGAAACAAGATGATCCCCGTGCAAAGAACTTGGGCCCGTAACAACGGCACGATGAGGGTCACAGAGCGTAATCCTTGCACCCATGCTTATAAGCTTGTCTACAAAGAACATTCTGCTTTCAAACATTTTTTCAAAAATCAAAACTGTTCCTTCTACCTGAGTTGCAATAACCGTCATGATTGACGTTAAATCCGGCGGGAATCCTGGCCACGGACTGTCGTCAATTTTCGGAATCATTCCGCCTAAATCTGTATTAACTTTTAAATCCTGATTTTCAGAAACAGTTAGGGTATCACCTTCAATGTCCCACCGGATACCAAGCTTGCTGTAGGCAATGCGCAGAGGACGCATGTCTTTTTCCTTTACGCCGGTAATGGTAACGGAACCGTGGGTAGCAGCAGCAAGACCTATATAGGAACCAATTTCCATAAAGTCCGGGCCAATTGTAAAATCGCAGCCGCCAAGCTTTTCTACGCCGTCAATGTAAAGGATGTTTGAACCGACACCGGTAATCTTTGCACCCATTAAATTGAGCATGTTGCATAAATCCTGAACATGAGGTTCACTTGCGGCATTGGTAATTTCCGTATGACCTTCTGCAAGAACGGCTGCCATTACGGCGTTTTCAGTTGCAGTTACGGAAGTTTCATCAAGAAATATTTCCGTTCCTTTAAGTTTGTTGGATGTAAATTCAAATTTGCGGTCTACAGACACCCTTGCACCAAGTTCTTCCAGGGCAAGGAAATGGGTATCAAGACGTCGGCGTCCGATAACATCACCACCAGGAGGCGGCATTATGGCTTTGCCGGTGCGGGCAACAAGAGGTCCTGCAAAAAGAATTGATGCACGGATTTTTTTGCTTAATTCTGCAGGAATATCGTTTCTTGTAATGTTTACTGCATCAATCTGCCATGTATTTGGTTCTAATTTCTTAACTTCTGCACCGAAGGCTTCAAGGATTTTAAGCATTACGCCTGTATCTTCAATTTCCGGAACATTTCTTAAAATTACGCTTTTATCAGTAAGGAGTGCTGCGGCAATACAGGGAAGGGCTGCATTTTTATTTCCGCTTGCCCTGATAGTTCCTTTTACAGGGAATCCGCCTTCAATTTCATATTCATACATAGATTTTTATTATAGAAGAAAAGATTGAATTTCTCAATGATAGTTTGAAAAGGCCATTAGTTTCGACGGCTTTACTGTTTTTACTATAAAGCCCATACAAGAATTGCGAAAGCAATTCTTGGGGCGAAAGTTACAACCGGCACCGGCTTCTAAAGAGCAAATGCTTTCGCCCTTTGTGAACTCGATTCACATTTTACCTTTGTGAACTCGATTCACATGTACATGTGAGTGTCGTTCACATTTACATGTGACCTTGAGTAACATTAGCTGGTTACCCTGAGTAACAGGGGAAAAGTGCCGAAAGCATTTGCCGAATAAAAGTTTTATATATTAATTTACTTTCGGCCCTTTTCCCAACAAGAATGCAAAAAGCATTTGTTTTTATAGTAGCCATTATCTGCAATAACTTTTTGCACACAAATTGCAGTGCAATTTGTGTAAGATCCATAATATAAAATTCTTGTAAAGGCTTTTAAAGTCAACATTACCTTGGGTAACATTTCAAAAACGCCTTTAGCCGCAGAAGTGCATCTTCAACAATGGCATGGGACGTAGCAAGATTTATGCGGATAAAGGTTTCACCGCCCTTGCCATAAGCTGTTCCGTCATTAATGTAAAGGCCTGTTTTTTTGCGCAGTTCTTTAGCAAAAACCTTTGCCGTCATTCCGCTTGCAGAAATATCAACCCACATTAAATAGGTTGCATCAGATTTAATGGCTTTAAGCAAAGGAATTTCAGATTTAATAAAATCTTCTGCGAATTTCCTGTTCTGCCAGATATAAATCCTTGCTTCTTCAAGCCAATCCCCACTTTTTGTATAGGCAGCAATGGCAGCCTGAACTGCAAAAGCATTAGGTTCGCCGCATTCGTCAGTATTAATCTGGTGCCACACTTTATGCCTCAGGTTTTTATCAGGAACAACGATGGCAGAAGTAGAAAGGCCTGCAATGTTAAAGCTTTTTGTAGGTGCAACTGCCATAATGCAATTGTTGCGGCATGTTTCATTTACGGAAGCAAAGGGAACGTAGTTTTTGCCCGGTTCAGTTATGTCACAATGAATTTCATCGGAAAAAACAACAACATTATTCCTGCTGCAAAGTTCGCCGATTTTAGCAAGGGTTTCTTTATTCCATATTTTGCCTACAGGATTCTGGGGATTGCATAAAATCATCATGGAAGTCTGTTCGTCCTTCAGCTTTTCTTCCAGATCTTCAAAATCAATTTCGTAACTGCTGCCGTCATACTTTAGCTGGCACTGCACGGGATTCCTGCCATTATTCACAATTGAATTAAAGAAAATATTATAGGTAGGCGTCAGAATCAGGACATTTTCGCCGGGCGTTGTAAGCTTACGCACGGAACTAGAAATTGCAGGAACAACACCGGTTGAAAAAACAAGCCATTCCTTTTTTATTTCAAAATTGTAGCGGTTTTTCCACCAGTAAATATAGGCATTGCGCCACTGTTCATTTATGTCTGCGTAACCCAAGGCTCCAAGATTTGCCCTCTGCAAAATTGCATCTTTAATTTCAGGTGCCGTATCAAAATCCATGTCAGCAACCCAGAGCGGAATTTCATTTTCTGCAACATCCCACTTTAAAGAATTGGTCTTCCGCCTGTCCGGAATAGAATCAAAGTTGTATTTCATTTCTTTGTAAATATACTAAAAAAATAAAATAATTACATGGCGAATATCGAATCTTAGACTAATTTGCAATTCAATTTTATTTATTACAAATAGACACCGTAGGCAGGTTCAGGAATGAAAAAAAATCTGCAGGAGCGAAGCGATGCAATGACAGCGTAGCTTCCAGCCAGCCTTTTTTTCAGGCCTGGTTCTGCCGAGAGGCGTCTAGTTTTCTATAAAGCATAATTATTAACATCTCTACATTCATCATGTAAATAAAGGAAGTCGCTAAAACATGAATATTGAATTTACCAAAAAAAACAGTGTAATATAGTAGAAACAATTTTAAAAGGAGTTTAATAATGAAAAAAATTACTTCAATCGTGCTTGCAGTTTCAGCAGTATTTGCACTGGCTGGCTGTTCAAAGGCAGCATCAAAAAAGAATTTCATTCTTGCTACAGGCGGAACTTCCGGAACCTACTATCCCTTTGGCGGTGCCATTGCCAACATCTGGAATACAAAAATTGAAGGCATGAACGTTACTGCACAGTCAACAGGTGCTTCTGCAGAAAACCTCCGTCTTATTAGCACAGGCGATGCAGAATATGCAACAGTTCAGAACGACGTTATGGATTATGCCTACAACGGAACAGATATGTTTGAAGGCAAGGCTCTTCCTAACATTGCAACACTTGGCACAATGTATCCGGAAGTAATTCAGATTGCAGCTTCTAAATCAAGCGGAATCAAAACAATCAGGGATCTTAAAGGAAAACGTGTTTCTGTAGGAGACGCAGGTTCCGGCGTTGAATTTAACGCAAAGCAGATTCTTGAAGGTTACGGCCTTACATTTGATGACATTAAAAAAGCAAACCTTTCATTCAAGGAATCCGGTGAAGGACTTCAGAACGGAACATTGGACGCATGTTTTATTACAGCAGGTGTTCCTAACGCAGCACTTCAGGAACTTGCATTTACAAATGGTCTTGTTCTTATTCCTGTAAACGGTGCAGAAGCTGATGCAATCTGTGGAAAATATCAGTTCTACACAAAGACAACAATTCCAGGCGGAACTTATAAAGGAACAGACGAAGACACTGATGCTCTTTCCATTAAATGCACAATTGCCGTAAATGCAAATCTTGATGAAGATACAGTTTACAAAATGACAAAGGTTCTTTTTGAAAACCTTGAAGAACTTGGAAACGCACACGCAAAAGGAAAAGAAGTTTCTGCAGAAAAAGCAGTTACAGGATGTTCAGTTCCATTCCACCCTGGTGCAAAGAAATATTTTGAAGAAATCGGATTGATTAAATAAAAAATCAATTTAAAACAGGGGCGCAAAATTGAAAAGAACAATTATTATTGCAGTGATTTTTCTTGCCTTGATTTTTGTTCTTTTCTTTCTTCCCCTGTTTACGGTTCTTTCTATTTCAAACAGAAAGAATCCTTCAGAAAAGATTTATTTTACAGACGGAAAAGAATTTGTAATTTCCTACACACATTCAGTAAACAAAGGAAGAGTCCACGATTACTACAAGACAGACGGCAAAAACTTTGTTCTTTATAAAACTGAATTTGTAAGCTATGGCGCAGGCATGCCGGAAATTGAAGAAACGCCAGGTGCTGTTTTTTACGAAGCCGACGGAACCTACACCATGGAGTATAAAAGGAATGTGGGCAGAAGCTTTCTGCTTTCCGTCGGCGTTATAGCACGACATTCCATAAGCATTAACGGCAATGAATTTTTTCTGGAAGATTTTTTTGAACCAAAGACAAGCCTTGTTTTTAATAACAAAAAAATTCCGATAATTGAATATACAATAAGTAAGATTGAATATAAAAAATCAACAACAGGAGACCTAATTGAGCGACAAAGAAATTTCACAAAAGAATGAAGAGTTTGAAAACCAGATGGAAAACCTGGGTCCTACATCAAACGAAGCAGAGCTCAAGGAACTGATGAAAAGCCTTGACCGCGAACAGGCATACCGTGAACATAAGTGCTGGCGTCAATATATTACAGTTCTTGTTTCCATTGCATTTGTAGTTTTCCAACTTTATTCAAGCATTACAGGAATGGTAACTGCACAAATTTTACGTGCAACACATCTTGCCTTTGTCCAGATGCTTGCATTTCTTCTTTTTCCGGCAACAAAAAAATTACCGCGCAATCACCTGCCATGGTATGATATCGTTCTTGCACTTATTGGAGCATCATGCTGGTTCTATATTGTAATTAACTTTCAGGAATTAGCCCGCCGGGCAGGAGCTTTTACTTTCCTTGATATTTTTGTTGCCTGTACAGGAATAGTCATTCTTGCAGAAAGCTGTCGCCGCATTGTTGGCCTTCCGATTTTAATAATTGCAACATGTTTTATTGTTTATGCATTGTTTGGAAGGTATATGCCGGGATTCCTTAACCATCGCGGTTATTCTGTTAAACGCGTTGCCGCACATCTTTTTTACAATACAGAAGGAATTATGGGTGTTCCACTAGGAGCCTGTTCTACATTTATTTTCCTTTTTATTCTTTTTGGTGCTCTTCTTGAAAAAACGGGTATAGGTCAGTTTTTTATTGACATATGCAATTCAATTGCAGGTGGAGCTTCCGGAGGGCCAGCTAAAGTTGCAGTCCTTACAAGTGCACTTCTTGGAACTGTCAGTGGTTCTTCTGTTTCTAACACTGTAGGAAGCGGAAGTTTTACAATTCCAATGATGAAGAAACTTGGATACAAGAGTGAATTTGCCGGTGCTGTTGAAGCAGCTGCATCTACGGGCGGACAATTAATGCCACCAATTATGGGTGCCGCTGCATTCCTCATGGCAGAAAGTCTTGGACTTCCATACATTAAAATTGTAAAGGCTGCAATCATTCCGGCTTTGCTTTACTTTACAGGTATCTTTATTACAGTTCATCTTGAAGCACATAAACTGGGGCTTAAGGGACTTCCACGTGAACAGCTTCCAAAGTTTCTTCCACTTTTCCTAAGAAAGGGATACATGCTTCTTCCACTTGTAGTAATCATAGCTTTTCTTTGCATGGGCAGAACGGCAGTCTATGCTGCATTTATGGGCATTGCCATTTGCGTCGTTATTGGTGTCGTTACATCATTTATTGACGTTGCAAAAGGCAGAAAACCAACTTTTAACGCCAACGATATTATTGATGTAATTTGTTCTGCTTCAAGAAATATTATAAGTGTTGCCATTGCATGTGCCATGGCAGGAATTATTATTGGTGTTGTAACCTTAACTGGAATCGGATTGAAATTCGGTGCAGGCTTGATTTCAATTTCCCATGGAATTGCTTTTGTTACACTTTTACTTACAATGGTTTCTTCCATTATTTTAGGTATGGGTGCTCCAACAACTGCAAACTATCTTATAACTTCAACAATTACAGCAGGTGCCATTATTCAGCTTGGATATGAACCTCTTGCCGCTCATATGTTTGCATTCTATTTTGGTATCATTGCTGATATTACTCCGCCAGTTGCCCTTGCCGCTTTAGCAGGTGCAGCAATAGCAAAAGGCAAACCAATGAAAACGGCACTTAATGCCACAAAACTTGCTATAGGTGCATTTATTATTCCTTATATTTTTGTATTTAATCCAGCAATGCTTATGATTAACACAAACCTTATAGGAGTTCTTTCTATCAGCATCTCTGCCATTATCGGAATGTTTGCAATCAGCGCAGCCCTTGAAGGCTATATTTGCAGAAAAGAATCTGTCGTAGAAAGAATTCTTCTTGCCGCTGCAGGATTCAGCTGCGTAATTCCAGGCTATGTAACTGATGCTGTAGGATTCATACTGATTGGTTCACTTATTGCCTATCAGATAATAAGAAACAGAACGGAAAACCCGGCAAGCAGAAATTGCTGAACACTTTAGCACCAGACAGGCACCCGGAGCAAAAAAGTTCCGGGTGTTTTTTTTTCTACTTATTGATATACTCTTTTTATGATTAAAGAGCTTTCCATTCAGATTACGCCGGACAAAGAAAAAGATTTTGAATTCATTAAGACAAAAATTTTCAGCGAACTTAAAAAAAACAATATCAATTTTAAACCTTCAGAAGTTGAAATAGTCTTTGTAAAAAAATCCATTGATGCACGCCATAAAAATATAAAGCTTTTTATGCGATATAAAATTTACATAGGTGAAAAACCAGGTGATGAATTTACAAAACTTCCGGAATGGAAAAATGCAGATGGAAATAAAAGTGTAATTATCGTAGGCTCAGGTCCGGCAGGACTTTTTGGTGCATTTAAACTTCTGGAATACGGAATCAAGCCTGTAATAATTGAACGCGGAAGTGACACAAGCACAAGGAAGCGGGACATTGCATCCATAAGCACAAAAGGAATTGTTGATGAAAATTCCAATTACTGTTTTGGAGAAGGCGGTGCGGGAACATTCAGTGACGGCAAACTTTACACAAGAAGCAACAAGCGCGGAAATATTTCCAGCATATTAAAAATCTTTGCAAACTTTGGTGCAGATAAAAAAATACTGACGGATGCTCATCCTCATATCGGAACTGACAAACTTCCTTCCATTATTAATGCCATGAAAGATTTTATCATTTCAAAAGGCGGCGAATTTTATTTTGACACAAAATGTACTGGTTTGATTTTAAATGGAAATAAGGTCTGCGGAATTAAAACAGAAAACACAAAAACTAAAGACGCAAAGGAATTTACGGCAGATGCAGTTCTTTTAGCAACAGGCCACAGTGCCGATGATATTTATAAAATGATTGCAAAAATTTCACCTTCATCTCTTGAAGCAAAAACTTTTGCTGTCGGCGTCCGTGTTGAACATCCGCGCTCATTAATAGATGCCATCCGCTACCACGGAAAAGTGCCGGAAAATCTTGGAGCCGCCGAATATGTTTTTACAACACAGCAAAAGGAACGCGGCGTTTACAGTTTCTGCATGTGTCCGGGCGGATTTGTTGTTCCAAGTCAGACTGGACCGGAACAGATTGTGGTAAACGGAATGTCAGCAAGCGGAAGAAACAGCCGCTGGAGCAATGCCGCAGTTGTTGTTGAAACAAGGCCGGAAGATATTCCTGCTGAATTTAAAAATAAAGCAAAAGAAACGGGATGCAAAGACCTGGCAGGTTTGTTGTGGCGAAACTACATAGAAAACCTTACTTTCAAAAACGGCAATGGACAGAAAGCTCCAGCACAAAGAATAAAGGATTTTGTAGACGGAAAAGAAAGCAAAGATTTGCCGGAAACAAGTTATACTCCGGGAGTTATTCCAAGCCGTCTGGATTTATGGCTGCAAAAACAAATTTCAGAACGCCTTGCCATGTGTTTTAAATACATAAACCGTGACACAATGAAAGGGTACCTTTGCGATGACGGACTTTTAATTGCATCAGAAACAAGGACATCAACGCCAGTGCGCATTGTGCGCAATAAAGAAACTTTTGAATGCAGGGATCTTTTTAACCTTTATCCTTGCGGAGAAGGTTCTGGTTATTCAGGTGGAATCGTAAGTAGTGCCATGGACGGAGAAAACGCCTGCACTAAAATTGCAGAAAAACTTTGCCGCTGATTTTCATGGGAGAAAAAATTATACTGGCCGGAGCTGCAAGTGTCTCAGGTCATGATGAAATTATAAAGGCATTCTCTGAAATTGGTTTTGAGGCAGAATTCATTGAAGCGCCTTTTATAAAAAAATACTATAAGGATTTTTTATTTAAGGATATTTCTTATACTGACACAATTCCAGAAAATAGAATTGCAATTCCTTTGTCTGAATACTGGATAAGCCAGTGCATAAAAAGCAGACAATGTGCCATAAGTGAAAAGGCCTTAAAGGCAAGCCGTTCAAAAAAATATTTTTATAACCTTCTTGCGGCGGCTGAGATTCCAGTGCCAGAAATTTTTGACACAATTGAAAAAGCAAAAAACTTTGTGCAGGAAAACAACGCAACAATAATTGTAAAACCGGAAGGACTTTTCAGCGGCTATGCAGTTAAAATTGTAAGCCAGAAAAATTTAAATCTTCTTGAAAACATTGTGCAAAAAGCAAAAGAAGTGCGCAACAATGCCGTTAAACTTTTTGAAGTAAAAAATAATTCAGCACTGATTACGGAACTTGTTCAGGGTGATGAATACAGCGCAGATTTGTTTTTTTGCAGGGGCAGACTAAGCCTTGTGCGGCTTTGCAAAAAAGTGGTTGCAGAAATTCACGGCACGCCATGCACGGCTATATGCCAGTTAGTGCCGTGCAGTGAAGATTTTTTTAAGCAGATGAAGCATTGGTGCAGCGTGCTTTTTAGTGATGACAATATTTCTTTTGCGCAGTTTGATTTTATAGATAATGGTTGCGGGCAGATTGTTCCTATAGATTTTGCGTGCCGTGTAGGCGGCGGCATGAGCGAACTTTTTAGTGAATGTAAAAATAATGTTTATGCCGACGCCGTCTGGGGCAAGCAATACCAGCCGGAGATAAGCAAGGGGTACCTGACGCAGTTTAACTATCTTCCTACAAAAAGCGGCATCTTAAGCAAAGATGATTTTAACCTTATGGCCGGCAAGCAGTTTATCTACAAGCACAAGGAAGACTTTGTGCCGGAATCCCCGTCAAGCGTTGCAAGCAGAATTGCGGTAGTTGTAAGAAATTATCTAGATGCCACAGAAAAGGATGCAGAACGGCTTCTTATAGGAGACGACTGCATTGACTTCTGGAAAAACAGCCGCAGAAAATAATTTCTATTTTAATATATTTGTAAAGCATTCTTTTTTGCAGAGAGCCGTAACGTAAGGGCGGCCTAAAAGAATGTTTGTTACACCGTAAGACTGAGCTTTGCAAAAATCTTCTTTTGTCCTTATGCCGCCGTCTACCCAGATTTCACCGCAGCATTTTTTTATTCTTTCTGAATTCTTATAAAGAAATTCTGCAACGCTTCCGGTTCTTGACGGAACACGGCCGCCGTGATTTGAAACAAAGGCAACATCCGGCTTTATTTCTTCTATAAGTTCAAGGTCTTCGTCCGTAAAAATTCCTTTTAAAACAAAAGGGATATTTTTTCCTGCAAGAAATTCCTTTACTTCCTTTAAATTTTCAAAATTCTTTTTTTCAAGGTGAACTGCATTCCTCATGGTTAAAATATTATAGGCATCAATATCTATTCCGCTGTATTCAGAAATTTCTTCAGCCCATTCCATGCGTTCAAAGATTTTTTTGTTTTCATAAGGCTTTATAAAAACAGCCGCTTTTTTTCCAACTGATTTTACGGCTTCTATTCCATAAAGCAGCTTGCAGTCCGGAGTTCCGTCTCCAATAGAAATTGCAGTTCCGCTTTCTGCACAGGACTTAATCATATCAAAGTAATATTGCATTTCATCTGCATAACCAATATTTTCTACGCCACCTGTCATTGGAGCAAGGCGCAGGATTGCTTTATTTTCTGTAAAGGTTCCAGTAGGGATTTTTTTCCACCCTTCACAATTTAAAATAAAATTACTGTTTTGATTTTCTCCGCCCATTCCAGGCAGCTGGCCGATACAACCTTTTCCCATGCAAACAGAACAAAAGTGACATTTATAATCAGACATTTTTTCTCCATGAAAATTTACTGTCACCCTGAACTTGATTCAGGGTCTACACTATATATAATGTAGGGATTCTGAAACAAGTTCAGAATGACGCTATGCTTTATACTTTTTGGACAGCCGTAAATATTAAAATTCAGCTTAAAGTTCCGATAACAGTTTCGTCACCTGATGATGAAAATCCTTTTTTGTCAGACGGTTTTTCATCTTCGTAATCATCATAACTTACAATTGTTTTTTTAGAAGAAGCCTTAACTGCCCTTTTCTTTGGCAATACAAGAAAACCGAAAATGCTTCCGCAAATTCCGCCGACCATTTCAATAAGAACGCCACAGACTTTTTGCATTGCATTGCTGCCGGCCGCACCTTTTGTATTCCTGTAAATTTCAAAAGCCAGAAAAAGCACAAAAACTAAAAGACATGAAAGTGGAATTCTTTTTTTAGTAAGTTCAGTCAAAGAAACAAGAACTGCCATCATGAAAATTACGCAGCCTGCACCAGACAAAGGAACTGTTGAAACACAAACCGTAAGGACACCGGAAATTAAAACTGAAATAAACATCATTAACCCAAGCATTAAACTTCCGTAGCGTTCTTCAAGAATCTGACCAAGTAAAAGAATTACAATAAGATTTGCAAAAAGCATTTCCCAGCTTGCATTTCCAAAAACATAAAAAATCAATCCTGTAAAATCAGCAGCAGATTTAAAATTGAATGGAATTGCAGCCTGCTTTGAACCGTGGCAAATCAACACGGAAAAAATTTTTCCTTTCAGCAAAAATGAATCAATAAGAAAAACAACAACTGCAGCAATTACAAAAGTAACTGTCACTGGAAAATCAAATGTAATTTTAGGTGAACTTTTTTTAGCCATGACTTTATTTTAATAAGGAAAAAAAATTCCCGCAACAATTTTAATTTAATTTCTAAATATTCGTGAATTTAATTGCACATATTATTCAAGAGGTTTATAATAAATACTGTAGAAACTTTAATAGGACTTAAGACTTTGATTGCTGATGCTGTTTTTGAGAAGCTTAAAACTTCCCTTAACGCCTGTTATAACATTAATTTATGCAATGATGCAGAATTCCTCAAACTACGCTGTGATTATTTTGAACATGCCGAAAATTTTATCGTTTCAAAAAAAGTAAATTTATGGTCTGCTGATTCTGAAGAATTCATGTATGTTTTTCTGGTTCCTCTTTTAACAAAAGAAATTTTTTCTTCTTCAATTGAATACATTGAATCCGACTGGAAAAATCATGCACACATTGGACCAGGCCACATGTTCACTTACATTACTCCGATCTTCATCTGCGAACAGGTTAATCCTGATGCAGAAAAAGTTTTAAAGAGATTCAGAAAATATAAAAGCTACAGATTCAGTTTCTGGGGCTGGTCTGAATTTCATACGGCATTAATAAACTGCAATGAAAATAAAATAATTACAAACAGAAGCGGAAGATGCTTAAAAAAATCCTTTAAAAAGATTTTTGCATTTTAGCTTTTTATTTTTGAGAATTATTTTTGGAGGTATATATGAATACTTTGTTGCTGCTTGTTACCTGTATTGCAATCCTTGCATGCGGATACATTTTCTACGGAAGATGGCTTTGCAAACAATGGGATGTAGGCGAAGGTGATGATCCGACTCCTGCACATGAACTTGAAGATGGAGTTGACTACGTTCCGGCTAAGGCTCCCGTTCTTATGGGACACCACTTTTCTTCTATTGCCGGTGCCGGTCCAATTACAGGACCTATTGGTGCTGCAATTTTTGGATGGGTTCCGGTTACGCTCTGGGTTTTAGTCGGTGGAATTTTCTTTGGCGGTGTCCATGACTTTGGTGCACTTTACGCTTCCATCCGTCACAAGGGTCAGTCCATCGGAGAAATCATCAATGCCAACATGAGCAGAAGGGCAAAAAAACTTTTTGTCACTTTTTCTTACCTTACATTGATTCTTGTTGTTGCAGCCTTTGCTTCAATTGTTGCAGGAACATTCAAGGCAACTTTCAACGACGGTGTTCTTGATGTAGCTGCTTCAAACGCCAATGCATCCGTTGCAATGGTTTCACTTATGTTCATTGCAGTTGCAATTATTTTTGGTTTTGTTGTTTACCGCCGCGGTGCATCAATGCTTGTTTCAACAATTCTTGGAGTTGCTGCAATCGTTGCATGTATGGCAATCGGCATGCACTGGCATCCACTTTATCTTAGCGGAACAACATGGATGATAATCATCGGCGTTTACATTACAATTGCTTCCGTTACACCTGTATGGATTCTTCTTCAGCCACGCGACTATCTTTCTTCATTCCTGCTTTACGCAATGCTTTTTGTTGCCTTCGTTGGAGTTGTTGGCGCTCATCCGAATATTGATCCTTCAAGCTTCCCTGCTTTTGCTTCAGCCCCTGGAAAACCAATATTCCCGATTCTTTTTACAACAGTAGCCTGCGGTGCAATTTCCGGATTCCATTCACTTGTTTCTTCAGGAACTACTTCAAAGCAGCTTGATAAAGTAAAGGATGCAAAACCTATTGCTTACGGCGGCATGCTTCTTGAATGCGTTCTTGCAATCCTTACTCTCTGTGCCATTGCCTATGCACGCCAGACAGGACACACAAAAGGTGCAACTGATATTTTTGCAGGCGGCATTTCTGCCATGTGTGCAAAGATTCCAGGTTGTGCAGGTCTTGAACATATTCTTTATACTTTGCTTGTCCTTACATATTCTGCATTCTGCCTTACATCCCTTGATACGGCAACCCGTCTTGCACGTTTTATGTTCCAGGAATTCTGGCTTGAACCGGGACAGACAGCAAAGGATATTAAATCAGGCTGGAAAAAACTTATGGTAAATCCTGTTTTTGCAACAGTGCTTACAGTTGTTTTAGGAATTGCCCTTGGTCTTTCAGGCTGGCAGAAAATCTGGGGACTCTTTGGTGCTTCTAACCAGCTTCTTGCAGGCATTGGTCTTCTTGCCGTTGCAACATGGCTTGGCAACATCGGAAAGAACAACAAGATGTTCCTTGTGCCAATGGCATTTATGATTGTTGTTACAATTTCTTCTCTTGTAATTACTTTAATCGGCCAGGTAAAAATCGTTGCAGCAGGAACAGCAAAAGACTGGGGTCCTTACGCTCAGGTAATTCTTGCAGCATTTATGATTATTCTTGCAGTTGAACTTGTTATTGAAGGCGTAACAACACTTGCAAAGAAAAAGTCAAACTAATTGATTTTTAATACAAAAAAAATAAAGGCTGATGATTTTTTCACCAGCCTGAAAATTAAAGCCTGACCAGGATTGAACTTCAGTCGCTTCCCGGTCAGGCTATTTTTATTTCACATCAACAACATCTTCGTGCTTTTCGTGCTTCTGATGATGTTCAAGTTTCTTTTCTTTCAAAGATTTCTTTGGTTTATTCTGTTTGTTTTTGTCGCCCATAATTTACTCCTTCAGTTTAAGTTAAGCTGCTGTAATTGCTATTCTTCTTGGCTGTTCAAGTGCCTTCCTTGGCATTACAACTTTAAGAACACCATTTTCAACCTTTGCAGAAATCTTGTCATTTTCTACATCTTCCGGAACTGTAAAGCTCCTGCTGAACTTTGAATAAGAGCGTTCCTTGATTAAATATTCTGCAGGTTCCTTAGCTTCTGCTTTTTCTTCTTTCTTCTCTTCTTTTTCAGATTTCTTTTCAGAAGATATTGTCAAAACATTTCTGTGGAATTCAATGTTTACATCTTTTTCTGTTTTTCCTGGAATATCCATCTCAAGGATGTAAGCATCTTTTTGTTCTTTTACATCAACCTTTGGTGTAACGAAAGCTTTTTTGTAATTGAAGGCTGGCATAAATCCGTCATCTCCAAGTCCATCAAATAAATCATTAAAAAGTGCCAATTCGTTCATAACGAACCTCCTGTAAAAACTGAAATTATGAGGGTTGCTTAAAAAGTTCTTTTTTCATCCCGAACTTTCTAAGTCCAAACAATATATACAGAACTGATTCTGTATTTTTTGGGCAACCCATGCAACCTTGGCAACGCCATGTTACACTTAACATTAAGCATAAACTATGCCAAGTATAGAATAATTATGTTAAATTTCGATTTATTAAAAATTACTTATTTAAAAAAAACAGACGCCTCTCGGCAGAACCAGGTCTGAAAAAAAGGCTAGCTGGAAGCTACGCCGCCATTGCCGCACTACGTTTGTGCAGATTTTTTTTCATTCCTGAACCTGCCTACGGCGTCTATTTGACACAAATATCTTATACAAAAAATTATTTTACCTTCCAATGATAAATCAATTATTAAGAGAGGCAAAAATACGCACCGCAAAAAAAAGAAAATCAAATTGAGTAAAATTGACGCAGAAAAAAACATTTGAGGCTTTTTAATTGTATACTTTTGACATAGGAAAGCTCGGTAATTAAAAATAGACCGTTACATCTGCGCCGGCTTTAAATGAAGTTTCCATTTTTTTATTTTCAAAACCGCAGTTATCTTTATTTTTGCTGTAAGAAAAATTATTGAATGCACTGAAGAAATCAATTTTTACAGAATCAGCAGGCTTTAAGGAAACACCACATGAAAAATTTATTTCCCGGAATAAATCAAAATCATGATTTTTCTTTTTGTATTCTGAAACTGTATATTTTCTTGAATGATAAGTGTAGGCATATTCAAGAACAGGAATTTCAATGCCTGCCATAAGTTCAACTTTTCTGTTTAACAAAACTTTTGCACCGGAATTAAAACAGATATTGTAGTCAAAATCAAAATAGCGTTCATTTTCTTTTTTTGAAATATGTTCACCATTTTCAAAAGCTTTGTTGCTTATAGACAATACTGAATCAGTTCCTGCAAAATATAATATTTTTTCAGCAAAAGTATTTTCGTATGATGCGCCAATCTTTACAGGAAGTTCATAATAAAAATTATCAGAATCTTTTGCAAAATCTGAAGTCAGGTTTAAAAATAAATTGCATTTTTCTGTTTCTGAAATTTTGATTCTGTCCTGAAAATTTATTCCAAGCTCCAGATTTTTATTCCAGGCATCTTCATCGTTGTAAGTAAAATTCAAAGGAATCCAGAAAGAAAGTTCATGCACATCCTGCTGCAAAAAAGTTCCCAGGGCAAGATCAAAGGAATAAAAATCGTCTTTTGCATTTTCTGTAAAAGAAGTTCGGATACCAACCGGTTTACCGTCACTTCTGGTAAAAGCAGAAACTATAGTTGCACCAAAATAGTTTTTGTCTGTTTTGATAGTTCTTCCTTCTTTTTGCATATCCTTAAGAAAGGAATTTTTTTTGTAACCTCTGTCACGTGTAATTTCAAAGTCAGATTTGTAATGGTCACTTGTATTGAAAATGCTTGCGGCAAAATTTATTTTTTTATAGGGAAAGGCAACCATGCCTGAAAAATCATTATTTAAAAACTTTTCGCCCAGCCCGTCTTCCTTTTGTCTCTGGAAATCAAAAGTATCATGAATATCTGCAATGATTTTATTTTCAAAATGCAGGGCATACACAGGATTATAATTCATTGCTTCAGAAAATAAATCAAAGGAAAAAAGTGTTCCGTTCCTGCTGCGTGCATTCATTGCCTGCACACTTGATTCCGTGGCAAAAAGAAAAGTTCCGGAAATTAATGACAAACATACTAAGATAAATTTTTTTATAGAAATTTTCATAAATTATCCTTAAAAAGAAAATGCAAGACGGAAACCTAAATAATCATCCTTATATCCATAACAGGGAGCAAAAGGATTATAGCTGAAAAACAAAGGATTGGAATTTGCACCTACAAAAGAAACTCCGTATGATCCGCCACGGGCGTGTTTTTCTTCACACATTTCCCACACGTTGCCGCTCATATCATAAAGACCAATTGAATTAGGCTTTTTAGAACCGACAACTTCTGTAGAAGTTTTTCCCCAGACAGCGTAATCGTCCATTTCTTCTTTAGCTGAAGAACCGGCGTAAATATAAGACCATGTTTTTGTATCATTGCAATTTGCACCGCGTCCTGCAAATTCCCATTCAGCAGAAGTTGGCAAACGGTATCCTTTTGCATCTGTTTTTTTAAAGCAAGGAGGATTACTGTTTACGCTTTTATCGCTTGACCTGAGCACTTTTGTAAAGGCCGCATCAGAATAATAGACAGGTTCCCTTCCATCAATTTCACTATAAGCGTTACACCAGACAACAGCATCAAGCCAGTCTATGTAAGAAGCAGGATAGCATCTCTTTTCCGTGCCATAAAACTCCGGCAATTTTCCGTCTTCTGACTCTGACCCACATCTACCTGCCCCTACAATGTTATACCCATTATCATTGGCCCAATCACGCACAGAAAAATACAATTCATAAGTAACTTCGTATTTGCCTATTGCATAAGGCTTTAGCTTTGTGCCGACTGGCAAACATGAAGAACCGGCCCGGCTTGTTACAACTTCTGTCATTGTGACAGGCACAAATTCTGTATAATCAACATCACAGACAGGATCAAAAGAATCCTTGCATGCAAAAAGGAAAAATACACTAAGAGAAAAAAATAAAGGCCCAATAGCTTTAGAAAAAATTTTGTTCACACAAGTATTTTACCCCCCCCTTATTCATACTGCAAGAAAATCCTGCTTTTATGGTGTCCAAAAAGGTTATATGAAAATCAATATAAAGAAATAGGAAAAGAGTTATAAAAAAACGGCACCTGACTATTCAGGCACCGCATAAAACTTAAAATAAATTATTCTGAAACCTTAATCTTTTTTGCAAGATAAATAAAAGGCGTATCAAGAAGACTTGTAATCACATAAATTAAATAACATGCTGCTGTAATGCTTATTAATTCGTTGAACTTGAAGACCCCAAGGAAAGCAACAAAATTAAAAACAACAATATTTACAAACTGAGATATTAAAGTTGAAAAATTATTTCTAAACCAAAGCATTTTATTGTGACTGCCTGTCTTCTTTTCTGTAAGTTCCCACCATTTATGATAAAGCCATACATCAAGTGCTTCCGAAAGAATATAACCTAAAAGAGAAGCAGAAAGAATTCTTGGTGTGTTAGAAAAAAGTGATTTTACAGAAGGCATTGCCCAATCTCCTTCTGCAGGAATATAATGGGTCCACATAAATGAAAATAAAATAAAAAGCAGCGTTGTAATAATTCCAACCTTAACGCCTTTTGACGCATCTTTTTTTCCGTAGATTTCACTTAAAATATCAGTACAAAGAAAACTTGAAGCAAAAAGAGTATTTCCCAAAGTCTGATCCATTCCAAAGGCATGAACAAGAACCGTAACTTCAATATTTGCAAAAACAGCAGAAATACCAATCCATGCAAATAAACCTGATTTTCCAAACAATTTGTAAAAAACAATTGTTGCGCCAAATGACACTAAAAGTGCCACAATGAGAAGAAATTCATTTACCATAAAAGGCTCCAAAAAAATAAGAATTGACCTGGTTTTATTTATAGACAGGAAGGACCGCGAACTGTCTTTTTAATGCTGAATAAATATATAAAAAAATTCCGCAAGCTGTCAATTAAATTAAAGATTTCTGAAACTTAATTTTTCTGCTGTTCAACTTTATAGAATCCATATTTAAGTTTTTCAGAAGTAGAGTTTTCTATTACTAAATCAGAATCTAAATCACTAAAGAAAAATGAATTTGTAAAAGTTTGGATACCTTCATTTATAAAAACTTCCATTGAGCAAGTATCCACAATAATCTTTACAGAAGATAATTTTCCATCAATCCTTAACTTTGCACGCCGGTCTTTAATGGCACCAGGCCTAAGAGAAGTAGATCTGTCAAAGAAAATAGATTCTTCATCTAAATCAATCTTAAAATAAACCCGCTGCTTATTTTTTTCTAAAATAACTTTTACACTTCCTTTTTGATTTTCAAGTGCTGAAAAATCCAAATCAAGTTCAAAACTTCTTTTGTAATTGTTGGCAATTATAATCTTTTCTGAAACCTTACATTCACCCAAGACTTTATCTTTTTTCCACAATTCAAATTCCCTAACGGGTTTTTGATAAAGGCGATTATTTTTAATGGAAAGCTCACGTGGCAAAGTCATCATTCCAGACCAGGAATAATTTTCCGGAGTTATATAGGATTCCCATGCCTGCATCCAGCCAATCATAATTATTCTGCCGTCAGAAAGTTTTGTAGTTTCCGGTGCATAAAAATCAATACCGTAATCCACAAGTGCTGCAGTGTAATTATTTTCAGAACGGACTTCACGTTTAAAGCTGAAATTATGATAATCAAGTTTTCCGGTTACATAAACGCTGTTGTTGCCGTCATGAAATCCAAGTTCATAATTTTCATTAACTTCCTGTGGAGAAAAAATCAAAACATCTTTGCCATCAATTACAGAAACATCAGGACATTCCCACATTTTGCTGAAACCGTCTTTACTTGAATCAAGGATTCCTTTGTAAGTCCAGTTTTCTGCATCTGAGGATTCAAACATAACCATGGCACCACAGTCATTTTTCTGCTTGATTACGCAGACCATAAAAAACTTTCCGTCTTTCTTCCAGACTTTCGGATCGCGGAAATGTTCAATATTAAATTCAAAAGGAATATGAGAACTTGTTAAAATCGGATTGCTGCTGATTTTTTTATATTCTTTTCCATCTCCAATGGCAAGGCACTGATTCTGAATGTCAGCCTTTCCATTATTAACAACACCGGTATAAAAAAGATAATGCTTTCCATTATGCTCAAGGGCAGTACCGGAAAAACAGCCCTTACAGTCACTTTCTGAATCTGGTGCAAGGGCTACATTTTCATTCTGCCAGTTAAGAAAATCTTCAGAAACAGCGTGTCCCCAGTGCATTGGCCCCCATTGTATAGAATAAGGATGATACTGATAAAAAAGATGAATTTTACCGTTAAACTGAGAAAAGCCATTGGGGTCATTACACCAGCCGCCTGGAGTTGCAAAGTGAAATACAGGACGCTGATTCTGCAGCTCTTTTGAAGACGTAAGTTTGTCTAAAAACTCATTCTGCTTATTCTGTGCATCAGATAAAAGTTTGCTCATATTTTATACCAGAATCAAATATACTTTTTTGCAGATTCAGAAGCCAGATATTCGGCCATGCGCTTCATTACATCTTCATCATTGATTTTTTTAGGATATGCCTTTATAACTTCATTATAGACGAACAATGTTCTTTTAATATGATTTTCAATGGAAAACTGATTGGAAATTTCAAAACTCTTTTTACCAAATGCTTTCCGCTTTTCCTTATCGGAAGCAAGTTCAAGTGCTCGCTTTTCCATTTCTTCATCAGTTGCACAGGTATATCCGTTTTCTCCATTAACTATGGAATCAAGATAACTTTCATCCTGACGGACTATTAAAGGCAAAGAAGAAAGTTCTGCTTCCAGAACGGTCATTGAATGCATTTCAGACAAAGAAGCAGTAATAAAAATATCTGCACTTTCATAAAAATTATGAACCATTGCCCATTCAACAAAACCTGTAAAAATAATTTTTCCCTCGTAAATCTCTTTTTCTGAAAGCTCCGTCATTTCTGAATATGCAGGACCATTGCCAACAAACATAACCTTGCAATGTTCATTTTTAGAAACAATCCTTTTGCATATTCCAAGCAATTCAAGAACCCTTTTTTCTTCACCGATTCTTCCAATAAAAAGAAACAGAACATCATCTTCTGCAATTCCATATTTTGTGCGGAATTTCTGGCGCTCTTCTACCGTAAGATGTTTCTGCTGAAATTTAGATTCATCAATTGCATTAGGAATAATTACAGAAGGCATATTAGGAAGAATATTTTTCTGCTTAAAGAAATTCCTTGCCTTTGTTGAAACACCGATTAAAGAATTAAACTTTCCATAAAAAGACTTCAGATACTTTATAATTAGCTTTGGAGAAATCAACTGCCCCATCGGAAGATAATATTTATAAAAATCAGTCCACATTGTATGGGTTGTACAGATTGCAGGAATCTTTAATTTTCTTGCACAATATAAACTTGCCCTGGCAACGCCAAATTCAGTGTGGCAGTGAATTAAATCAACATGATTTTCTTTCATGTAGCGCAAAAGCCTTGGCAAAAGAGGAACTGCAATAAACTGGTCTGTTCCCAGACCTAAAGGCATTGAACGAACCCGGTAAATATCCGGATCGTCTGTGGAATATTCCTGTGTAGTTTCTACTGTAATTAAAAGAACTCTATGACCCTGCTTAATAAGCTGATTTCTTAGCTGAAGGACTACAGTTACTACCCCAGATTTTGTAGGCAGGTAACTGTCTGAAAAAAGTGCTATTGTCATTCCTGAATTATCATATTATTCAAAATTTTATTCAATATATAACAGGAATTACAATTCCACCAGTTTCTTTTTGTTCCATTCTTTCTGAAGATTTGTGGCATCTTTAATTGTAAGAAGTTTTGCAAACATAGGATTCATCATGGTAAAAATCTGAGACAGTGTAATTTTTTCATCACCTGTAAAAGAACCAAGGACATAGCCTGCCACATTGCCGTTGGCAGGTTTTCCAACGCCGATTCTTATTCTCCAGAAATCTGCAGTGCCAAAAGTTTCTTTTGTAGAACGCAGGCCGTTGTGTCCGCCTAAACCGCCCGACCACTTTAAGCCTACAGTGCCCAAAGGAAGTTCAATTTCGTCATGAACAACAAGAACATCACTGGCAGGAATTTTAAAAAACCTTGCAGCTTCGCCAATAGCCTGACCGCTTAAATTCATATAAGTCATTGGCTTAAGAAAATATATTTTTTTTGGAGCACAATCAGGAACAGGCAAGGTTCCGTCATCACGCTCCTTTATTAAACCTGCATTCTTAAGCCAGGTGGCAAAAATATCGTAATCGACGGCACAAAAGTCTGCTCTAAACTTTGACTGCCAGTTAAATTTATCTGCAAAAGGAAGTGCCTTTTCAAAAAGCCACCCTGCATTGTGTCTTGTATCTTCGTATTCTTTTCCGTAATTTCCCAGAAACGCAACTAACTGAATCATGGGAACAGTTTAATAAGAACAATCAGAAAATTCAAATTCATTCTAAACTGACAGCCATTTTTTATGCTACTTTTTGCTTACCTTTAATAAACGCATGCTGTTCAATATTGCAATAAGACAAACGCCCACATCGCCAAAAACTGCAACCCACATGTTTACTAAACCGCAGCCGCACAAAATAAGGATTGCAATTTTTACCGTCAGGCTGAATCCTATATTCTGCTTTACATTTGCAACTGTCTTTTTTGCAATCTTTATGGCACTTGATACTTTTTCAAGATTGTCATCCATGACTACGACATCGGCAGCTTCTATGGCAGCATCACTTCCTAAAGCACCCATGGAAATTCCAACATCGCTTCTTGATAAAACAGGAGCATCGTTAATTCCGTCTCCTACAAAAGCAACGGATTTATAATTTCTGTCCTGTCCGCTGCCAGCCATAAGTTTTTCAATCTGTTCAACTTTCTGCTGAGGCAGCAATTCTGCATGAACTTTATCAATGCCAAGACCTGCTGCTATTGCTTCTGCATTTTTCTTTGTGTCCCCTGTAAGCATGACAACTTCTGAAATTCCTGCCTTGTGAACTTTTTCAACTGCTGCCTTTGCATTGTCTTTTATAATGTCGCTTATGATTATTTTTCCTGCAAAGTTTCCGTCAATGGCAACATAAACAACGGAGCCTGAAATATTTTTTTCTGATTCTGCCTTTTCATCAAAGCCCTTAACATTTTCAAGGAGCATAAGTTTTTTATTTCCGGCAAGGACCTGCTTTCCTTCCATCATGCACTTAATTCCGTGGCCGCTTATTTCTTCAGCTTCCTTAACTGAAAGTTCCAGGCACTTTTTGCATGAATGGATTTTCTTAAGAGACTTTGAAACAGGATGGTCGCTGTAATATTCAGCATGAGTAACAAGAGCAATAAAATCTTCTTTAGAAAGATTACAGCTTTCAACAACTTCAATAGAAGAAACTTCGTAAACACCCTTTGTTAAGGTTCCGGTTTTATCAAAAGCAACAGTTCCTGCACGTGCTAAAATTTCAAGATAGTTTGAACCCTTTACTAAAATGCCTTCCTTGCCTGCCCTGCCTATTCCTGCAAAATAGCTTAACGGAACAGAAATTACCAGTGCACAAGGACATGAAACAACAAGCATTTCGCAGGCACGGTAAAGCCACAGCTTAAAGTTTTCTTCCCAGCCAGAAATAGCAGAAGGAATTACGGCAACGGCAAGAGCTAAAATACATACAATAGGAGTGTAAACCTTAGCAAAGCGAGAAATGAATTTTTCGCCCTTAGATTTCTTTTCCTGTGCGTTTTCAATCAAGTCAAGGATTTTAGAAACCGTGCTTTCTGAAAATTCTTTTGTAACCTTAACTTCAATTACAGCGCGCATGTTTACAAAGCCGCTTAAGATTTCATCGCCTTCATTTAATTCACGGGGAACGCTTTCTCCTGTAAGGGCACTTGTATCTGCAATTGTATTTCCCTTTATGATAGTTCCGTCTAAAGGAACTAGTTCACCTGGTTTAAGGATTATTGTTTCGTTTAGCTTTACATCTTCTGCATCAACTGTAATTTCTTTTCCGCCTCGTATAACGCATGCCGTATCAGGACGGATATTCATTAAGCTGGCAACGGCAGTTTTTGTTTTGTCAGCAGCTTTGTCTTCAAGAAATTCACCAAGCTGGAAAAGAACCATTACGGCACATGCTTCCATGCATTCGCCAATGACAACTGCACCAATGGTAGCAAGGGCCATTAAAAAAGATTCCGTAAAGCACTTGCCTTTAGAAAGGCCTTCAATTGCTTCTTTAATAACCGGAAGCCCGCAGATTAAATAAGAAGCCAGATAAAGCGCAAGAAAAATTCCCCGTGTAATAGTTGCATCAAGTGCAACAACAGGCGCAAGAACTTTTTCTACAATAATTCCTGCAATAAAAAACACTGCAGAAAGAATAATCTTTTTTAGTGACAGTTCTTCTTCGTGTTCTTCTTCATGATTGTGTTCATGTTCGTGATCGTGTCCGCAGCAACAGCAAGCCATAGTTAATCCCCCAGATGTTCTATTCCGATATTTAAAATAATTTTTACATGTTCATCAGACGGAAAATAAATTGCCGTCTTTCCTTCTTTTCTGAATTTTACCAGACCGCTTGATTTTAAAATCCTTAGCTGCTGGCTTATGGCAGGCTGAGTCATTTTCAGCTCTTCAGAAATTTCCGTAACGTTCATTTCCTTCTGCAACAGTGCATAAAGAATTTTTATTCTTGTTGAATCACCGAAAACCTTAAAAAGTTCCGCAAGATTAACAAGCATCTCTTCGTTGTCTTGATTTATCATATTAACATATAAGCATACGCTTATATGTTAAGTCAAGTGTTTTTTTATGAAATCTTGCATTATATTTAAACTATGAACAAAGGATATACGGACGGAATTATTTTTGACATAGACGGCACCATCTGGAACACAACGGGAATCGTTGCCGTAGCCTGGAACAAGGCCATTGAAAAATCTGGCTTAAATGCAAGGAAAGTAAATGCACAGATTCTTCAGAATGAATTTGGGAAGACTATGGACGTAATTGCAGAAGATTTGTGGCCGGAGTTAAGCAAGGCAGACCAGAGTAAGCTTATGTCCTACTGCTGCACGGAAGAACAGATTGAACTTAAAAACAATACAATAGACATTACATACCCGGGAATAATTGAAACCATAAAAGAACTTTCCACAATGCAGAATATTTTTATCGTAAGCAACTGCCAGAGCGGCTACATAGAACTTACAATGGAAAAAACAGGTCTTGCATCTTACATAAAAGATTTTGAATGCTACGGAAGAACGGGGAAAGCAAAGGCAGAAAACATCCAGATATTATGTGCACGCAACAGACTGACTTCTGCAGTTTACGTAGGAGATACCCAGGGGGACTGCGATGCGTGCAGACAGGCAGAAATACCATTTATCTGGGCAGCCTACGGTTTTGGCAAGGCAGACAAATACTACGACAAAATTGAAAAGCCGCAGGACTTAATAAAAATCATAACATCCATAAATCCAAAAGATTAACAAAAGATAAAAAGATATAAACAGACAACGGAGGAAAACAATGCTTTACATTTTTGACATGGGCGGAGTCGTAACAACATCAGCAAACCTTAAGCAAAGATTCTGTGAAGTTCTGAATACAGACGAAGACACCCTAAAAAAGTTCGGCCTTGATACGGACTTGACTTTGGATCAGTCAAACTTATTTACCATGTGTTCCAACGGAGAAATTGACACAAAGGAATTCTGGCGCATTTTTTCTGTCCGCAGCGGAATCAACGTAACTACAGACTGGTTCCACTGGCTGTTCCATCCTGTGCTTAACCAGACAACAGTAAAAATAATCAGGGCATTAAAGGAAGACGGCAACCGCGTTGTCTGCGGCACAAACACAATCAGTGCACATTATTTAAATCACCTTGAACGCGGTGACTATTCTTACTTTGACCAGACCTACACGTCATGCTCTATGGGTGTTTCAAAACCGGCCTCGGACTTCTGGGAAATAATTATGACGGCAGAAAACGTTCAGCCCAAAGACTGCGTTTTTATAGACGACAAAAAAATGAACTGCGACGCCGCCGCTGCCTTGGGAATCCACGCAATTCATTTTTCAACGGCAGAAGCCCTTGCCCAGACTTTAGGCATAAAAGTCTAAGGGCGGCACTTATTGCTAAGGTTAAATTTTTCTACTAAAATCAGATTATTATGAAAGCAATTATTACTGTAGTTGGTGGCGATAAAGTCGGAATCATTGCAAAGGTTTCAGCATACCTTGCAAGCCGTTCAATTAATATTGTAGATATTACTCAGACAATTCTAAGCGGAAATTTTGTCATGATGATGATGGTTGACTTTGACAGCGCAAAAGTTGACATTGATACAGCCAGAAAGGAATTAACGGAAGAAGCAAAAGCCCTTGGCGTTGAAGTAAACCTTATGAACGAAAAAGTTTTTTCTGAAATGCACAGAATCTAAATTGAATCTGTCTCAGCGGATTTAAAACAAAGAAGCGGTTCAGCATAAAAGTTGAACCGCTCTTTTTTATTCAGAACCTTCTTCTGAATCCATGTCCCACTGTTTTCCGTAAAACTTATTCCTGTATTCTTTCGGCGTCATGTTCACATATTTTTTAAACGTAGCAATAAAGTGGGAATGAGAACTAAAGTTCAAAGAAATGCTTATATCAATATAAGACTTATCCGAAAACCTCAGCAGGTTTTTAGACTCTTCAATCTTTTCCTTCAGAATATAATTTTTAATGGTTTCTCCCGTTTCTTTTTTAAACAAGGTAGAAAGATAAGAAGGCGTAAGTCCTGCAAAGTCTGCCACTTCTTCTTCATGAAACTGATTATAGATATTTTCGTGAATATACTTTTTGGCAAGCTTAATCTGGGGGTTTGTTTCTGCAATGCGGATATTCTTCATTCTTTTTGTAAAATCAAAAATCATGTCCCTCTGCAGCTGAATAATGCCTTCTTCGCTGGAACATTTGTCCGCGTTCTGAATATAAAGATCGCTTAAGGTATAGGCAGTTTCAAAAGGCAGTCCTGCTTCTGCACAATAGCGTGTAATCAATCCTACGGCAACGATAAGATGATAGCGCAGGTTGCTTATAGGGTTATTGGAAAGGTGTCCCAGTCCTTCTTTTGTATTAAGGGGAGTATAAAGTTTCTTAACCCTTTCCAGGTCGCCGCTTTTTACCGCTGCATAAAAATTAACTTCATCTTCGTAGCGGGCATGATAAATGTTGTTTTCAGTCTGATAATAAAGTGCTTCGTGCAAATCTTTAGATTTATCCATACCAATAATTATAGCATATAAAATCGTAAAAATATGCAATTATTCTAAAAAATATTTAAAATCTTATTCTGAATCAGAATCAAACTTCTTCCATTAAAACACCCCTTTATTTGATAAATTCTTCGATTGATACTAAAATAATGCTATGAAAGCACACACATTTAAAGGAGGAATTCATCCGGAAGAGATGAAGGAACTAAGCAACAAGTGTCCTATAACACCTGCTTTTCCTAAATCAAAAACCGTAACAATTCCAGTTACCATGGGAGGCGCACCAAACACACCTCTTGTTAAAGTCGGTGACCTTGTGGCAAAAGGACAACTAATTGCCGCAAGCGACAAATTCATGTCGGCTCCGGTCCACGCATCAATTGCCGGAAAAGTCAAGAAAATTACAAGCTGCCTTGTAACAGGCAACATGAATGTTCCCTGCATCGTAATAGAAAGCGACGGCAGCGACAGAACAGATTACATGCCGCCTCTTGATCCCTTTACATGCACACACGAAGAAGCAATAAAGCGCATAAAGGACGCAGGCATTGTAGGTATGGGCGGAGCATCCTTCCCGACACACGTAAAGCTTAATCCGCCGGAAGACAAGGAAATTGAATACGTTCTTGTAAACGCTGCAGAATGTGAACCTTACCTTACATGCGACGAACGCACAATGCAGGAAACACCGGAAAAACTTATAGACGGTCTTGCAATCATATTAAAAACAGTCGGTGCATACGGAATCATTGCACTTGAAGACAACAAGGCATACATAAAGCCAATGCTGGATAAAGTCATAAACGAAAAAGGCTATGGCGACGACATGAAAGTCATGCTGGTAAAAACAAAGTTCCCTCAGGGAGCAGAAAAGTTCATCGTATCAGCATGCCTTGGCGTAGAAATTCCATCGGCAAAACTTCCGGCAGATGCAGGTGCCATAATCAGCAACGTAGGCACAGTATGTGCAATAAGCGACGCATTCCGTCTTGGAATGCCTCTTATTGAACGTTCCCTTACGATTTCAGGCAATGCAGTAGTAAAACCGTGCAACCTAAAGGTTCCTGTAGGCACACTCGTTTCAGACCTTATGGGAGAAGACGCCCAGTTTACATTAAAAGAAAACCAGACTGCAAAAATAGTTTCAGGCGGTCCTATGATGGGCTTTGCCATGCCTTCTGCAGACTTCCCTGTTGCAAAGGGAACAAGCGGAGTTACATTCCTTACAGAAAAAGAAACTTACCTTGTAGACGAAGACCCGTGCATCAGCTGCGGTGCCTGTATAAACACATGTGCCATGCGCTTAAGCCCTGCCCTTATGGTCCGGGAACTTAAAGCAGGCAACATTGCCAAGGCAAGGCTCTACGGACTTATGGACTGCATTGAATGCGGCTGCTGTTCCTATGTATGCCCTGCCAACGTCAGAATCGTTCAGAGAATAAGAATGGGAAAAGCCCTTGTCCGTGAACAGATGGCAGCAGAACGCGCAAAAGCAGAAGCTGCAAAAGCCAAAGGAGAAACAAAATGAGCGGAAATAAAATCTTCCTTTCTTCAAGCCCGCACTTTACGGAAGGACTTTCAACACAAAAAATAATGTTTGTGGTAATTCTTGCCATGCTGCCGGAATGTATTGCAGGCGTAATTTTCTTTGGACTTGCAGCCCTAGTGCGCATTCTTGTTTCAGTTGCCTCATGCGTTGCATTTGAAGCACTGTTCCAGAAAATTACAAAACAGAAAATCCGCGTAAGCAATCTTTCTGCCGTAGTTTCAGGCATTTTGCTTGCACTGGTAATTCCTTCTACAACACCGGTTTGGATGGTTATCCTTGGCGCACTTGTAGCCATGGTAATTGCAAAAGGTTTATTCGGCGGAATAGGTTCCAACGTATTTAACCCGGCCTTAACAGGACGTGCCTTTATGTTCATAAGCTTTCCTGCTGCCCTGGGCGCATGCTGGTACAATCCTGCAACAGATGCCGTATCAGGCGCAACAATTTTAAGCCAGATTAAAAACGGAGCCGTAACACCGGATTCAGAATTATACATGCAGTATTTCCTTGGCAACAGGGCAGGCTGTATCGGTGAAACATCAATCCTTCTGATTCTGATTTCCTTTGCATTCCTTGCCTTAATCCATGTAATTGACTGGCGCGCACCTTTAGCCATGGTTGCAACAACAGCAGCACTTACTTTTGTTACAGGCGGAGACGTTCTTCTTGCCCTGCTGACAGGCGGACTTTTATTCGGCGCAACATTCATGGTTACAGACTATGCAACAGCACCGCTTACAGGCTACGGACGCCTTGTATTCGGCTTCGGCTGCGGACTTATTACATTCCTTATAAGAAAATACGGCGGCTACCCGGAAGGCGTAATGTTCAGCATCCTTATCATGAACTGCTTTACACCGTTCCTTAACAACCTTACAAGAAGAATGTACGGCTACGGTAAGAAAGGAAACAGAAGGCCTGCACCTGCAAACAAAGTTCAGGAATTCGATGTTTCAAATTCTGTAGAACGCAAGGGGGAATCTAAATGAGCAGTAAAAATTCTTCACTTGAAATGCTGAAGCTTGGATTTGTCCTTGCAATTTTTGCCGCAGCAAGCTGTACTGTCCTGGCACTTGTAAACAGCGTTACATCCGTAAAAATTGCAGCAAACAAAATTGCAAAGGCAAACGCTGCAATGAAAGTAGTAATGGCAGACGCAGACAGCTTTGAAGCAGTTGAAAGCTTTGCTCCAAGCCAGAACGCTTCAATAAAAATCCAGAGCCTATACGCTGCAAAAAAAGACGGAACTACAGTAGGAGCCGTTGCACAGATAAACGGACCGACTTACGACAAAGGCACTGTAATGGTAGGCATGAAAACAGACGGCACAATTACAGGCGTTCAGTTTCTTGAACTTTCAGATTCTCCGGGATTCGGACTTAAGGCAAACGACCCTACATTCAAACTTCCAAACGGAAAAACTTTCTACGGACAGTTTGAAGGCGTAAATGCAAAGGACGGCCTTAAGGCAGGCGAAAACTTTGACGCTATTTCCGGAGCAACAATTACTTCAGTTGGAGCAGCCGCTTTAATTGAAGAAGGAACAAAATCAATGTTCACCTTTTTTGAAGGAGGCGCAAACTAAATGAACAAGCAGCTTTCTATTTTTACAAACGGATTCCTAAGGGAAAATCCGCTCCTTGTTTTGAACATCGGACTTTGTTCTTCTCTTGGTGTTACAACAAGCATTTTTAACGGACTTGGAATGGGCATGAGCATGACATTCGTTCTTTTAATGAGCGAAATCGTAATTTCTATTTTCAGAAAAGGAATTCCGTCTGCAATCCGCCTTCCTATCTTCATCATCATCATTGCAGCATTTACAACAATCGTTCAGCTTGTATTGCAGGCTTACGTAGAATCCCTTTACGACGCATTGGGAGTATTCCTTCCGCTTATCGTCGTAAACTGCATCATCATGGGCCGCGTAGAAGCATTTGCTTCAAAGAACAATACGGGAAATTCCATTCTGGATGCCCTTGGCATGGGAATCGGCTACACAATGGTAATGTTAGTCATTTCCTTCTGCCGTGAATTCCTTGGCGGCGGAACATTGCTTGCCGGCACTGCACTTAAAGTAGAAATAATTCCGGAAGCCTACAGAATCGGAATCTTGAATTCTGCACCGGGCGGATTTATGGTATTCGGATTTTTAGGTGCTTTAGTTCAGTTTCTGAAAAATAAAAAGAAGGGGGCAAACTAATGGAACTTTTAAAACTTTTTATTAAGTCTGCAATCGTAGACAACGTAGTTTTTATTCAGTATCTTGCCATCTGCCCTTTTATCGGAATGACATCTGAAACAGGAAAAGCAGCAGGCATGGGTTTTGCAACAAGCTTTGTTATCCTTCTTGCAACTGCCGTAACATGGCCGCTATACCAGTTTGTAATGGTTCCCCTTGGACTTCAGTTTTTGCAGACACTGTTCTTTATTCTTGTAATTGCATCTTTAGTTCAGCTTGTTGAATTCTACCTGAAAAAGTCAGCACCAGGCCTTTATTCAAGCATGGGCGTTTACCTTGCACTTATAACAACCAACTGTGCCGTTCTTGGCGTTACAATCAACTGCATTGCAAAGGACTTCAGCTACATTCAGAGCATAGTCTATGCTTTGGGCGCAGCAGCAGGATTTTTGCTTTCCATGGTAATTATGTCCGGCGTAAGAAGCAGAATGAAGATTGCAAGCATTCCGTCTGCATTTAAGGGAACACCAATCCTTTACATTGCAGCAGGGCTTCTTTCTCTTGCCTTTATGGGCTTCAAGGGGTTGTTAAAATGAATACAGTTATCTTTACAATTATTGTTGCCCTTATTATAGGATTCCTTTTAGGTCTTCTGCTGGGGCTTTTTAAGAAAATATTTGCAGTAGAAGTTGATCCTAAAGTTGCCGCAATCCGTGAAGTACTTTCCGGTGCCAACTGTGGCGGCTGCGGCTATGCAGGATGCGATTCTTTTGCAGCAGCCGTTGCTTCAGGCCAGGCACCTGTTTCAGGATGCGTTGCAGGCGGTGCCGGCTGTGCACAGGCAATTTCCAAAATCATGGGCGTTGAAGGCGGAGCTGCCGTAAAAAAGGCTGCACTCCTTTTGTGCCAGGGTTCAACTGAATGTGCAAAAAGCAAGGGAATTTACAACGGCGTTAAAACATGCAAGGCTGCAAACCTTGCCGTAAACGGTACAAAACTGTGTGCTTTTGGCTGTATCGGCTACGGCGACTGTGAAGCTGCATGTCCTTTTGGCGCAATTTCCATGGGTGCAAAAGGACTTCCTGAAGTAAACAAGGAAAAATGCGTAGGCTGCGGCAAGTGCGTAAAGGCATGCCCAAAGCACCTGTTTACCTTGCAGGACGTTTCCGTAAAGGGCCCTGTTGCATTATGTTCGTGCCACAGCGACAACAAGCCGCAGATTGCAAAGGACTGTTCTGCAGGATGCTTCAAGTGCGGCATCTGTGCAAAGAAATGCCCGCAGGGAGCCATCGACGTTTCAGGCGGCATTCCTAAAGTGGACTACACAAAGTGTGATTCCTGCGGAACATGTATTGCATCGTGTCCAAAGAAAGTATTTAAAATGATTTCTGACATAATGTAATGGATTTACAAGTTGAAATTTAAAAAGGCTGGCGCCTGCTGTAAAGCTAAACGTCAGCCTTGTTTTTGGTTACACGTCATTCCGATCAGCATCAGAATGACGTACCGGAAGGTTAATGTCAGTCAGAAGAAGATGAAGAACTATCTTCTACCTTTATAACCGTATCAAATTCTCCTGTTCTTACAGAAGGATTTGATGTTTTTTTACCTGCTGAATAACAGGTGCTGATAATAATTTTGTAAGTTCCTGCAGTAAGGGAATCCGGAAGATAAAACTGAAGTTCCGAAGGCTTGTTTGTAGAAAGCTCAGAAGCAAAAACCTTATTCCACAAAGACTTGTCTGTCTCTGTAATTATTCCGTTTTGGCCGCACGGAGCAAATGCCACAAAAGCCGTTTCCGTTTCAGAATCTACAAGCTTCATTCTTTTGCCGTAAAGCCTTATGTCCTTGCCCAAAGAAACTTTTCCGTCTGATGACTTTGTCTTTAAATCATAGACTTCTTCAATTTCCGGCATAAGTGTAACAGAATCAGAAACTGATGTTTCAAGGTTTTTAACAGCCTCTGCTGCTTCTGCAGATGGCGTAAAGCCTACAGAAAGATCCGGGCTGCCGTCAGCCTTAAACGTTGCATTGATATACATTGTTCCAAGACCAAGGATGTTAACTGCCCTGCCTGATTCAAGCTTTTCAAGAACTGCACGTTTAAAAAGTCCAATGCAATACTGAATCATCAGGCGGTTTACGCCAGTGTCGTATCTTGAAATCAAGGTTAAAAGGCTGTCTACATCTGCAGTTTTTCTTGAAACCTTTGCAAATTCTACTTCGTTTTCTCCAAATGTCCGTTTATACCGTGTTACGTTCACGCCGCTTTCATCTTTTTTAGAATCTAAAATAAGATTGTTCATAGTAGTTTAATACTCCCGAGGTCATTGCCTCTTAAAAAGTTATCGAAATGGCACAAGCCATTTTTGTCAAGTTTTTTTTCATTTTTACTTGACCGTTGGAGTATCAGCATGATAAAATCTAAACACTTATTTATTCGATTTGTGCTGATACACTGTTTTGGCACAGATTCTAAGGCTCTTCTTTCTAAAACTTTAGTGCTTATTAAGTCTGCCAACTTTTAAGCCTGTTTTTCTAAGAAGAGTTTTTTATTTGCTGACTTAAGGTTTTCCAACCGCCTCACAAAAGTCAGCATTAAGCTAAACGCAATCTTCATAAGCACCTCCTTTTAATATTTTAGAAAAGTCCAGAACATCCAGTATCCTGTGCTTTTTTATTCTTTCCATTAGACCTGGGTAATTAGTTAGCTTTATATAATTTGAATATATATTCGATGCACATTGCAGGCTCACATTAAAGGTTTCTTTAACATCATATTTTCCAAATGGCTCGTACATAATAACGGCAGGCATTGGTGCCTGTACAAAAACTGCAAAATGATTTGCCTCTGCCTTCATCCTGGCCTGTGATTTTTTACAGTTGTCAAAGTGCCCCAGCTGTATGTGTCCAATTTCATACCAGAGAGTAAACCTGATTCTGTTTTCATCCATTTTGTCATTGTAATAGATGGTATACTTGCACTTTCCAGTATTCGTGGTATAACCATCTTCATAGTCTGAGACCATCATTTCTCTTTTCTCTTCAGAAAGTTCTGAATACTTTTTTAACTCTATTTTTAATTTTGCAGCAATTTCAAAGCAATTCGGCGGGAACTTTGTAAGCCCCAGGTCTTCAAACAAATCTGTCGCAGTTCTTTCAATATCATCATATTCCCAACCGGATAAATTAACTCTTTCCATAATCACCTCTACGAAAACAGAATTTTTGCAAACTTCTGTTTTTCTTCCATAGTCATAGTTTTTGCATTTCTTGCAATCAGTTCAAAGGCCTGATCTAATTCCTGTTCAGAACTATACGGATGTGCTACATTGCTGAGCCCAAGCAGATAGTCAGTTGATGAGCCTAAGGCATTGGCAATATTCAAAAGAATTGCTCCCTTTGGAACCCTATCCCCTTTGACATAACGAGACACAGCACTTTCTGTAAGATTTGTTATTTCTGCCAGCTGCTTTTGACTCATCTGTCTTTCTGAAAGCAGCCCACTTAATCTGTCTTTCAATTCAAGTTCTGCCATTTCAATATGCTCCTTATAAAACCCCTTTAATTCCCATCTGAGAATAATATAAATTTTAAAATTGACATTGTCAAGTATTTAAATGACAAAATTATTATTTTTTTTTCCTCCAGAAAACATTAGTCGTTTTCTGCAACAGCACCTTCACCCAAATTCCGATTCATTTTATATTCAGTGCTTTTTACAGGAATCTCAAATGGTTTACCGTCTTTATTGTAAGTGGTGTTAAAGACTAAATCGCAAATCCATTTTTTAAATGCAGGATTATCCTGAATCTGCTTAAACAATTCCAGATTGTCAGACATGATTGCAAAAATAGCGGCATTTACGGCTCTGTCACATTCAAGGCGTGCACCCTGTTCGTCAGAATTACGCATTGCGTTCTGATATTTTTCATCTTTAGAAACCATTACAGGCAGGCGTTTAATCTGCTGTTGGACATTATCAGAATCATTCCATTTTATATTTCCCCAGAGCTTGTTAAATTCAGACAGAATCTTAGAAAGCACATCATATTCTTTATCTACAAGCTGACCGGCTGAACCTGCGGGAACAGGCTCAATTTCTGCAGGTTCATCTTTAAGCTTAATGCTTACGGCTTCTTTTTTATCGTTGCGGTAACTTTCAAGGTCAACAGCTTCCGTAATGTTCTGCTCGTCTTCATCTTGCGTTAAGACAGGAAGTTTTGGCAAAAGCAGAGTCAAGAATATCGAAAGCTTTTCCCAGTCTGCATTGCCGTAGGGCAGGATTGCACCAATAAATCCGTAAGTTCTTACAAAGGCTTTTGCACAGCCTTTAAATTCAACCTGGTTCTTTAGTTCAAGTTCCTTAAAATCTGCCGTGCATTTATCAAGAACAGGGTCTAATTTAAATCGCTCTGCATCATTTAAAAACAAGTGAACAACTTTCTCAACATCTTCTGCAGAATAAACCTGATGTTTTTCCAAAGATGAAATAAGGTCATACAATTTGTTAGGGTCCGTCTGCCCGGAAAGAATTGTTGTCCTGTAATATGGTTCAAAAGCTTTCTGAATTTCTTCTGCCTTGTTGGCAAAATCAAGGACACAGGTATCTGCCTTTTTAGGATGGCAGCGGTTAAGGCGGGAAAGTGTTTGCACGGCCTTTATATCCGTCAGGATTTTGTCAACATACATTGTATGCAAAAGCGGTTCGTCAAAACCAGTCTGGAACATATCGGCAACAACAAGAATTCTGTAAGGGTCATTCTTTAATTTTTCAGGGATTTCCGCATCCGGAAAGCCATTCATCTTTGCAGAAGTCAAAGATTTGCCAGAAGTCGTGTTTTCACCTGAAAAAGCAATTATTGCCTTAAACGGACTTCTTCTTTCTTTTAAAGAATCGTTTATGGCATTAAAATATTCTATGCATCGTGGAATACTGGAAGTTACAACCATGGCTCTGGCAAGACCGCCTATTTTTCCCTTTGCAATTACCTGTTCATGAAAATGTTCTACCATAATGCCCGCTTTTTTTGCTATGGCGTCCGGATTGCTTTCTACAAAATTCCTTAGCCTTTTCTGTGCCTTCTTTTTGTCAAACAAGGGATCGTCCTGCACGGTTTTTGCAAGTTTATAGAACGTATCATACTGTATGTAATTTTTAAGGACATCAAGAATAAACCCTTCCTGAATTGCCTGCTTCATTGAATAATTATGGAACGGCTTGAACTTCTGCTCTCCGTCATCGTTTAAAACAGGCTTGCCGTTTTCATCGGTCATTGGAGTTCCAAAAACTTCAAGGGTCTTGTTTTTAGGCGTTGCCGTAAATGCAAAATAACTTGCATTCTGCAAAAGCCTGCGTCCTTTCATCAGGACGTTGATTTTGTCTTCATCGTCCAAATCAGAATCAACAACTTCTCCGCTTAAAGCCATATTCATCTGGGCGGCATTGTTTCCGTTCTGACCGGAATGGGCTTCATCAATAATAATTGCAAACTTTTTATTCTTAAAATCTTCGTCAACTTTAGAACTTATAAAAGGGAATTTTTCTATTGTAGTAACAATTATTTTCTTGCCATCACGAATTGCATCAATAAGGGCACCTGAATGTTCTGCCCACGCAACAGAACTTTTTACCTGCATGAACTGTTTTATTGTGTCGCGGATTTGTTTATCAAGAATACGGCGGTCCGTAACGACAATGACAGAATCTACAATAAACTTTCCGTCTTTAGAAAGACCTGTAAGCTGATGTGCAAGCCATGCAATGGAATTGGATTTTCCGCTGCCTGCACTGTGCTGAATAAGATATTTTTTACCAATGCCGTTTGCCTTAACATCGGCCAAAAGTTTTGTAACAGCATCAAGCTGATGATAGCGTGGAAAAATCTGTGTATATTTTATTTTCTTTGTTTTTTTGTCTTCTTCTTCAACAACCTGGGCATAGTTTTCTATTATGAGTGCAAGTTTCTGCTTTGTAAGAATGTCTTCCCATAAATAAGACGTCATAATGCCGTTTGGGTTTGGCGGGTTTCCGGCTCCGTCTTTATAGCCTTTGTTGAATGGCAGGAACCAACTGCCTTTGCCGTCAAGTTTTGTGCAGAATTCTATAGTTGCATCATCAACGGCAAAATGAACCATGCAGCGTTTAAAGTTGAAAATCTTGTCTTTTGGATTTCTGTCTGTCTTGTATTGTTCTACAGCATCCTTTGTATTCTGGTGTGTAAGCTGATTTTTTAATTCAAAAGTGATGACGGGCAGGCCATTTATAAACACGCACATATCAAGGGCACGCATTTTTTCATTTACAGAAAAATGAAGCTGCCGTGTAACGCTGAAAATGTTTTTTTCAAAATCTTCTTTTGCCTTTTTGTTGTTTTCGCTTGGCGTCTGATAAAACATAATCAAGTCAGCAGGATAATATTTAATGCCTTTGCGGAGAACGTCAACAATGCCGCGCTTAGAAATTTCAGAATCAAGGCGGACTAAAAACTTCTTTTTGTCCTGTTCGCTTTGCAAGCCGTTGAGCTTTTCAATCTGTTCGCTCTGAGTTTCCTGCAAAAACCTGAAAAGCTTTTCTGTATCAACGGCAAAATCTTTATCAAAGTCAGAACTTTTGCCCTGTTCGTAGCCGTTTTGTTCAACAAGATATTTTACGATTGATTTTTCAAATCCGCTTTCTTTAGTGTCTGTCATTTCTGGTCTCCAGCTTATTCTGCAACTTATCAATTGTTTACCAATTTATTTATTTCTTCTTCTGTAGGCAGTTTTTCAAGCAGTTCCTGAGGAAGTTTTGTGCAGACTTCGTAAGAACTTACACCAATTGGTGCATTTGTGGTTTCTAAAGCCCATTCCACAGAGATTTTGTCTTTTGTCTTGCACAGCAAAAGCCCGATTGACGGATTATCCCACTGTTTACGCAATGTTTTATCAACGGCTTTTACATAAAAACCTAATTGCCCGATAAATTCAGGCTTAAAATCTACCGCTTTTAGTTCAACTACCACATAACAGCGCAATTCCAGATGATAAAAAAGCATGTCGATGTAATAGTCATTTTGCGGTGTTGAAATTTTATACTGACTTCCCACAAAACTAAAGCCTTTGCCAAGTTCCAGAAGCACAGTTTTTATTTTTTCCGTCATGGCATTTTCAATGTCTGCTTCAACGGCTTTTTCTTTGATGTTTTCCAGTTCAAAAATGTAGGGGTCTTTTATAATGTCCCGGGCAAGTTCACTTTGAACGGCTGGCAAATTGTTTTCAAAATTGGTAAGTTTTTGCGCAGCTGCCTGACGTTCGTAAAGTTTTAAGTCAATCTGATGGTCTAAGACAACTTTTGACCAGCTGTCTTCAAAACATTTTTCTGCATACCACAAGCGGACGCTTAAGTCGTTGATTTTGTCTAGTAAAATACAGTTATGTGTCCATGGCAATTTTGCCACTGGCGGTGGCAAAATTGATAAGCCGCGGTATTCTTCGTAGAATTTCTTCATTCTGGAAAGATTGCGTTCAGAAAAACCTGCTGCGTCTGGAAAATCAACTTTAAGCGATACAGAAAATTCTTTTATAAACTTGTTTCCGTATTTTGCATTCTGGCTGATTATTTTTCCTATGCGGAAATAAAGATTTATAAGTTCGCTGTTGGCATTTTGCTGAACACGCAGGCGGGTTTTCAAAATGTCCTGCTTTACAGTTTGAATGAGTTCTGTAAAATCAGTTGCTGAAAATTCCTTTTTTGTCATTTTATTCCACCTGCTCGTAATAATAAGAATAATCTATGCCTTTCATAAAAACTTCCCTGTCGTCAAAAAAGCGGATTGAAACTTTTTCTGTATTCTGGTTTTCGATCATTCTGCCTCCGGCTATACGCGCCGCACACCGGTAACGACGTCTGAAATAAGGCGGGTTTTTAAGGATTCCAGATTCTGGATTTCGGCAGTCAGGTTTGCGATGGCTTTGGAAACTTTTGCACACCATGAATCCAAATGCAAAACGATTTCTTTTTGTTCGGGAAGCGGGGGAACGGGAATAGATAAATTCAAAATAAAATTACCATTTGCCCTTGGCATTTTTGCTCCATATGTTGAAGCATTTACAGTGCTGATAAACTGCTGATTTAAAAGCAAATATCTTAAATATTCTGAAATGCCTTTAAAATCATACATTATGAGTAATTCACTTGTACAAAAAGCATCACAAGGAGAAATAATTACTTTTGAAAGATATGGTCTTAATTTTCCAAACATTATGTCTCCCTTACAGCAGACACTTTGCACAGAATCTTCATATTCAGTTGCAGTTTCTAATAATTCATTGCTATAACTTTGAATATTTTCCAAGCCAATGTATTTATCGCCGTTTGTTGCTTTAAATTCTGATTTCTGGTTTCTAACCGAAACAGTTCTTTTCAGTGGAACAACTTCCCAGCCTTGGGGGATTTTGCCGAGCCAGGCGATGCCGCTTTCTTTTAACGGCGCATTTTTGTTTAAGCCGCGGGTTACATCATGGCTGATTTTTGCTTTTTTGAGCTCTTCCAGAGATTCAATCTGCTTTTTTTTGATGTTTACAAGTGTGTTTATTTTAGAAACCTTTGAATCCAGATACGCAACGATTTTATTCTGTTCAGCAAGAGGAGGAACGGGAATAGATAAACGACGCATATCTGACCAACTTAAAGATTGACGAACACCACTTCCCATTCCATAAAAAACTTTTTTAACATCATAAGCATGAAGCAAATAATGCAAATAATCAGGATTTTCTTTTGTTTCAATGCATAGATATGCACTTGTAATAATACCAAAATCTTTTGCCAATCCAGTTCTTAAACTTGTATGGTCATTTTGTAAATCAGTTAACCTTAAAATAATATTTCCTTTCTCAACAACTTGATAATTGTCATAATTTTGAGGAACTAAACCTGCATTGATATTATTTTTTACAATAATATTTCCATAACTTAGTGACAAAACTGGGAACATTTCATCTTTGGGCTTTTTTATATAATGTTCCTGAGCAGTTTGTGATAGTAATCTAACTTCCCATTCTTCCGGGATTCTGGGGCACCATGCAATTCCCGTTTCCTTGTATTTTCCGCTCATTACAATAAGTCCCCCGTAATTTCTGCCATCAGGCCGTCGGACTGTTCTTCCAGGTTTTTAAGGTCTGCAAGAATATCGCTCATTTCTTTAAGTTCAACAGGCTTGTAAAAATACTTTGTAAAGCTTATTTCGTAGCCAACAAGGTTTTTTGTCTTGTCTACATAAGCGTCTTTTGTGTAGGGCAGCACTTCGTTTTGCATAAAGGCATCGATTCCGCCTTTGTAAGTAAAAGGCACTGTTTCCGTGTCGCGCAAATCCGGGTCTGCGTCCGCCGTGGGCTTTGCATTTGCGTCTTTTACGGTAATCTGCCACCGCACTTTTTTTAGCTGGGCGGCTTTAAGCTTTGTTTCTTTTGCAAAGTTTTCCCAGTCGTCCAAATATTTGCCGCTTTCAAAGGCTTTGATTAAAGCACTTTCTACATCATTCTGTTCTTCTATTTTTCTAAAAGTGCCGATTCCGATATATGGCTTTGTAATGCGCAGGCGCAAAGGGCGTTCCACAGTAATGCTGTAATAGCCGAATTCTTCGTTGCTAAAAACACGGCTCACTTCGTTCTGTTCCATGTTCATAAAAAGGCGCAGGATTTCTTCTTTGTTCTGCGGTGTAAATTCACAGTTTTTGTGTCCCATGTTCTTGCGCAATGCAGACTTCATGGCCGTTGCATCAATGAGCTGGATTTTGCCTTTGCGGCGTTCTTCTTTTTTGTTGGAAAGAATCCAGATATAAGTGCCGATTCCCGTGTTGTAAAACATGTTTTCAGGCACGGCAATAATGGCTTCTACCAGGTCGTTTTCTATTAAATAGCGGCGGGCGTTGCTTTCTCCGCTGCCGGCATCTCCCGTAAAAATGCTTGAACCGTTATGAACTTCTGCAATGCGGCTGCCAAGGTCAGATTCTTTTTTCATTTTGGCAACGTTATTGAGCAAAAACAAAAGCTGGCCGTCACTTGAACGCGGCAACATCTGCATTGTGGAGCCGTCGTCCATGTATGTGCTGAACCTTGTGTCTAAGATTTCATCTTTTTCTCCATTGCTCATTTTGCCGGCATCTGTCTTCCAGCTTTTGCCATATGGCGGGTTAGAAAGCATAAAGTCAAAGGTCTGTGCAGAATGTTTGTCTTCTGAAAGGGTAGAACCGTAACCGATGTTTTCTGCCTGTGAGCCGTCTCCTTTTAAAAGCATGTCCGCCTTGCAGATGGCATAAGTTTCCGGGTTTATTTCCTGACCATAAAGATAAACGGAAATGTTCTTGTTGTATTTTTTTGCAAGAGAAAAAAGCCTGTCCTGAGCAACAGTAAGCATACCGCCAGTTCCGCAGCATCCGTCGTAACAAGTAAAAGGAGCGTCCTTTATTTTATCTGCAACCGGCTCAAAAACAAGGTCTGCCATAAGTTCTACAACATCGCGTGGAGTCCAGTGTTCGCCGGCTTCTTCGTTGTTTTCTTCGTTGAATTTTCTGATCAGCTCTTCAAAAATTGTGCCCATGGCATGGTTATCAAGGCCTGGAAGCTTTATGTGTTTTCTTTCTGTGTCAAAAAAGACGGGATTCGGGCTTAAATTGATTTCCGGAGAAACGAATTTTTCTACAACTGCACCAAGGATTCCGGCATCGCTTAATGTAGAAATCTGATTGTCAAACTTGAATTTAGAAAGGATTTCCTGCACGTTAGGGGAAAATCCTGCAAGATAATCCTTAAAATTTGCCGTAAGCTGCTGCTGTGTTGGGGCACTTGTTAAGTCTTTTAAACGGAACTTGGAAACATTGCAGAATGCCTGCCCTGAAGCATTAAAACAGGCTCCCCACATGTTTACTATTCCTGCTTTTTCCATTGTTTCTTTCATGGCAAGCACTGCATCGTGAGTTTCTTCAAGCATTGCATCCAGCCGGCGGATAACCGTCATCGGAAGGATTACATCACGGTATTTTCCGCGCACATAAACATCGCGCAGGCAGTCGTCCGCAATGCCCCAGATAAAACTTACAATTTGATTATGCAACTGATTGTCCATAAAACTTCCTTAAAATAATGCTTTTATGCAATATTTTACTATATAAAAGGCTTTCTTGCTATTAAATGTCGGTGAGATTTAAATCTCACCTAGGTGTGTGATGGATTTCACCTTGGTGTGTTGCGGATTTCACCTGGGTATGTGATACATTTCACCTTGGTGTGTGACGAATCTCACCTGGGTGAGATGCATTCTGCAAACTTATTGCCGGCTATGGATATATCAGTTGACTTTTTGCCGGTTTGCAGTATATTGAAATCAGAGGTATGAATCGTTTTGGACGTTATCCGTGGGGAATTTTGCATCGCGGAATCTGCCCTTTCGCCCTTGTTTTTCAAGGGCGTCTTTTATATTCATAGTTTCAATATATTTTTGTTAGCAGGCATTGCCATAATTCAATAAAAAAACTTCCAGCGTTGCGTAATACGGTAAACAGACCAACCCGACCTACTGGAAGTTTTTAAGTCAACAAGAAACTAAAATTCCCTTTCACCTGATAACAATATAGCACCATTTATTCTGTTTTGTCATTCACCTTGCAGTTAAATGAATCTTCTGAAAAATATTCATAAAATAATTGCAAAATTGCAAAAGCGTCATACATTAGAGGAAATAAAATAAACGCTCATCGTAAGTCTTGCTGCTGGTTAGGATTTCAATGTGATTTGTAAGAGTTGTAAGTGATAAAAATCTACTTAATTGTCCAGTCAGTGATTGGACAATTTTGGCTGTTTCCATTCGTGCAGAACAGGCTGTCCACTTCTAAAAACGATTCCTAAGAAAAAAATGATATTTTGTCCACTCTTAAAAATGAAAATTAAATAAAAATATTTTTTTTGTCCACTTTTGTTGACTGGTACAACTGGTACAAAGACTGGTACAATCCCCTAGAAAAATGTAAATTTCTGCAAAAGTTCCCCTAGAAAAGTGTAGAATTTCTTGAAAGTTCGTCTAGAAAAATGTAAATTCAATGTATGAATCGTTTATTGTATGCTGATTTAATTGCATGGAAAAATTTCCCGGATAGAAAGCCCTTGATTTTAGAAGGCGCACGCCAGGTTGGAAAAACATGGCTTTTAAAGGAATTCGGTTCAAAAGAATATGAAAACTTTATTTATATAAACTGCGACAATAATCCGCAGATTGCAGATTTATTTTACGATTACGACATTGACCGCATTTTGCGTGCCGTTTCTGCATATTCAAATCAGAAAATAGAAAAACATAAAACATTCATCTTTTTTGACGAAATTCAGGAAATAAAAAACGCCTTGCATTCCCTTAAATATTTTTGCGAGCAGGCTCCTGAATATCACATTGCAATGGCTGGCTCCCTTTTAGGAATTAAACTGCACGAAGGAACTTCTTTTCCGGTTGGCAAAGTTCAGACGCTTAGACTTTATCCTATGAATTTTACTGAATTTCTTATGGCAATGGGTAAAGATGCACTTGTAGAAATTTTGAATTCTAAAAACTGGGCAGAAATATGTTCATTTAGGACTCAATTTATTGAACTTTTGCGGCAGTATTATTTTACAGGCGGAATGCCTGCCGTTGTCCAGGAATATGTAAGCAGCGGAGATTTGCAAAAAGTCAGAAGCCTGCAAAATGAAATTCTTTCCAATTATGCAAATGACATTTCAAAACATGCGCCTGTAAAAGATGTCCCCAAAATAAATTTAGTATGGAATGCAATTCCGTCTCAGCTTGCAAAAGAAAATAAAAAATTTGTATACGGCGCAATAAAAAAAGGTGCCCGTGCTGCAGAATACGAAAACGCAATTCAGTGGCTTTGCAATGCTGGACTTGTTACAAAAGTAAGCCGTGTAAAAAAAGCGTCAATGCCCTTAAAGTTTTATGAAGATTTTTCTGCATTCAAACTGTTTGTTCTGGACTGCGGACTTTTTGGTACCATGAGCGGAACGCCTGCAAAAGACATTTTAATCGGTTCAAATATTTTCAGTGAATACAAGGGAGCTTTTACGGAACAGTTTGTTGCACAGCAGTTTTTTGCAGCTGAAGGTGTTGCACCGTATTATTTTACAAATGAAAATTCTACTCTGGAACTTGATTTTGTAATTCAGACAGAAGACAAAGTGATTCCAATAGAAGTTAAGGCAGAAGAAAACCTGCGTTCTAAAAGTTTAAGTTCGTTTCTGGAAAAAAATCCCGAACTGCATGGCTTAAGATTTTCCATGGCAGATTATAGAGAACAGGAACGTTTTACAAATATTCCCCTTTATGCAATAAAATAATTGCAAAATCACAAAAGCGTCATACATTATATAGGTAAGGAGGCAAATCAATGTTTTTAACAGACAAACTGCACAAGGCAATTATTTTTGCAGGAAGCAAACACACAAATCAAAAAAGAAAGGGAACGGAACTTCCCTATTTAGTTCACCCAATGGAAGTTATGGCTATTTTAATTGCCAACAATTGCACAGAAAATGTTATCATTGCTGGCATTCTGCACGACACCTTGGAAGACACAGACACAACACCGGAAGAAATTAAAAATGCCTTTGGTGCTGATATTCTTGCAATAGTTCAGACAGAAAGCGAAGACAAAAGCAAAACCTGGAAAGAACGCAAGCAGCACACTGTCGATTTATTGCCGGATGACAGCCTGGAAACTCAACTAGTCTGTTGTGCAGATAAACTTTCCAACATCAAAAGCATTTATGCAGATAAATGTACCATTGGAGAAAAGATTTGGGATAGGTTTAACGCACCAAAAGAAAACATCAAATGGTATTATGAAAGCATTGCAGAAAACCTTACAAAGATAAAGGATTATCCAATGTGGGCGGAATTAAACGAAACAATCAAAAAGGCTTTTGAAGGAATTTAAGGATTCCGCCATGATATTCGTTAAATTAAATACTATGTTGTAAACACAGAGAGTCGTTGAATGAACCACAGAAGACAGCATAACGGCAAAGATGATACAGAAAGTTCTTGGCGGCGTCTCCCTTACGGCAATCTACAACTGGTTCAACGGAAAATCCATGCCATGCCTTGACTATTTTGCAGTACTCGCCTATTGACGATCTGCTCGTTGTGCAGAATCAGAAGCGGGAAAAAGTGTAATCACCTGACGATAAACCACCGCTTCTGTCATTGTCAGTCTTGACGGTTATGTCATTGTCGGGCTTGACCCGACAATCTCTGTGCCAAACAAAGAGACCTTCGGGTCAAGATGAGAAGGTGACAGAGTTTTTATGGCTTTATTACAACTTCTGTTTGAAGTACTTCAAATTCACTTCAAATTGAACTTGAAGTACTTGAACTGTCGTTTTACTTTGCAAAAATAAAAAAGAAAAATCTGCTTTTCGCAACTTTTTTTTCCAAGATATTTTTATGAATGATTTGTATTATTGATTAAGATGACATCGGGGTGTATTTGTAATGCTGTCTAAAAGCCTTTCTTGCTATGCAACTTTAAGTTCCATTGTGGTGTGCTTAAATTTCTCCTGAACCTGCATACACATAGTTACCATTATGATAGAATATAGTAAGGAGAAATTTAAATGAAAACCGTTATCCTGTATTCGTCATTTCACAAAGGAAATACAAAAAAAATCGTTGATGCAGTTGCAGAAAAACACCAGATACCTGCCGTTAATGTAGCACAACAGAAAGAAATGAACCTGTCTGATTATGACTGCATTGGAATTGCTTCAGGCGTTGCGTTCAGCAAATATTATCCGCAGATGCTTGATTTCTTGAAAAAGAACCTGCCAGAAAACAAAAAGGTATTTTTCATGCACACTGCAGGACTTCCGCGGGAAAACCACAACGCCGCAGCAAAGGAAATTACAGATGGAAAAAACTGCACATGCCTTGGAACTTTTTTCTGCAAAGGTTTTGATGCTTATGGAGCTTTAAAACTGATTGGCGGAATAAACAAAAAATCCCCGAAAGAATCCGACATTCAGAATGCACAGAAATTTGTAGATAAGATTTTAGCAAAGTATGTGTGACTGTCTTGTAAAGAATTTCAACTGGATAGTAGCACTACCCGGTTGATTTACCCTAACAACACGCATTTTTTTCGTGCTGTTTTATATGCAACAATTCATAAACTTTTTATAACAAAGGTATTTTAGTCCCCATAAAAAAAAGCCAAAATTAAATTAAATTGTAAATTCTCCATTCTGTGATATAATTTATTGTCAGGTTAACTTCAGAATTGGGGTTTTTATTACAAAATAAACTTAAAATAGGCTTAATTTATGAAAAAAAGAACAGGTATTGTAGTTCCACTTTCTGCACTTTATACAAAAGAGTGCCCTTCTTGCGGTGATTTTCTTGCATTAAAAGATCTGGCAGATTTCTGTCAGAAGGCAGGTTTTTCCATTGTTCAGCTTCTGCCGGTAAACGACACAGGCACTCAGTCTTCCCCTTATTCAGGACTTTCTGCCTTTGCACTGCATCCGCTTTTTATAAGAATCAGTGCCCTTCCGGAATTTAAGGCAGCAATGAAAAGCAACAAGGCATTTTCTACTGAATACAAGAATTTTGAAAAGAACTTTGAATACAAAAGAAGATTCAACTATGCTGAAGTTCTTTCAGAAAAAGTAAAGCTTCTTCACCTGCTTTTCAATTATATAGAAAAGAAAAATGCAAAAGACGAAGCAGAAGCTGCAAAGCTGAACAAGGAGCTTGCAGAATTTGTAAGCAAAAACCTGTGGATTATTCCATACGCCGTATTCAAGAACATTAAAGACGAAAACATGCAGGCTTCGTGGAAAAGCTGGGAACCTTCACTGCAGAAACTTTCTTACGACCAGATAAAGCTTAAGTGGCAGAACAAGGCAAAAAAATCAAGCCACGACTTCTTTGTATGGTGTCAGCTGCGTGCTTCCCAGCAGTTTAAGGAAGGTGCAGAATGCCTGCGTGCCAAAAACATAATCTTAAAAGGCGACATCCCTATCCTTATGAACGAAGACAGCGTTGACTGCTGGACCTATCCTGAATTCTTCAGGCAGGAACTTCGTGCAGGTTCCCCTCCGGACGGCGGAAACCCTATGGGTCAGAACTGGGGATTCCCTACCTACGACTGGGAACGCCTTGAAGCAGATGAATTCACCTGGTGGAAAGACAGAATTAAAACAAGTGCACAGTATTACGACGCATTCCGCATTGACCACATTTTAGGATTTTTCAGAATCTGGGCTGCAAGCGAAAAAGACACAACGGCCTATCTTGGACACACAATTCCATACGCAGACTTCAGCCACAAGACTTTAAACGACCTTGGTTTCAGCGACGACAGAATCAAATGGCTTTCTGAACCCCATATTCCGACTGGAACTATAGAAAGCATTACATGGAATCACGACGAAGCAACTGCCGTTCTGGAAAAACTCTGCGACAGGGTAAATTCAGAAGAACTGTGGAACTTCAAAAAGGAAATTGAAGGCGACAAAGAAATCTATGCAATGCACTTCTTTGACGATGAAGGAAAAGACAACGCCATAAAGAATGCCCTTGCAGAAAAATGGCGAGACCGTTCTTTAATCCAGATTAAAAAAGATCACTTTGTAAAAGTCTATACTTTCCAGAATTCTACTGCATGGAAAACCCTTTCCTGGGAAGAACAGGAAAAGCTAAAAAAACTTTTTGCAGAAACAGAAGTTAAGGAAAACGAGCTCTGGGGCAAACAGGCAGAAACAACTTTGTCTGCCATTGTTCACGCAAGCGACATGATTCCTTGTGCAGAAGACTTAGGCGTAAACCTTGCCGTAATGCCGGAAGTTTTAAAAAAGCTTGATATTCTTTCACTTAAGGTAATCCGCTGGACACGTGAATGGGAAAAACCAGGCCAGCCTTACATTCCTTTTGCAGACTATCCGGAACTCAGCGTTGCTACAACCTCTGTTCACGACAGTTCAACTTTGCGCCAGTGGTGGAATCAGGAAAAAGACAGCGTCTGGGCATTTTTAAATTCACTTCAGGCAGACAACAAGCCGGACGGAAATTCTGCATTCATTCCTGAAATTGCAGAATTCATTATGCGTGCCTTTGCAAAATGCAAGAGCTCTCTGCTTATTAACCCGCTGCAAGATTATCTTTTCCTTGAACACAGTTTTTATCTTGAAAACGAAAACGACGAAAGAATTAACATTCCAGGCAGCGTAAACGACTTTAACTGGACGTACAGAATTCCGGTTACCATATCAGAAATGGCAGAAAACAAAGGCCTGCTGAATAAAATTAAAACTATTGTAGAACTTCACGACGGACAAGGAGAATAAAATGAAAATTTCCATCAACGAGTTTCATATAAATAAAAAAATCAGGCAGGAGTGCAATTTTGACAAGACACTTTTTGCTTCTTCCGGCAATGCAATTTTTGCTGACTTTAAGGCTGTTCAGAAATTCCAGATTGAACTGAACAAGGTTTTTGAAAAGCGCGGTCAGAATGAAAAGAAGGTCTCTGCAGGCAATTTAAATGCCATGGGACTTATTGATGAAATTTTCCATTATGTCTGCATGCTGTTCCGCAGGGATAAAAAACCTGATGCCTTTAAAAACATTCTTTCTGATTTAGACAGAAGTTTAGGCAGGGAAGAAATGGATAAACTTCTTTTGGAGTTCATGGAAGAATTTCCGCCGGTGCCTGTTTACCAGGGAAACACAACGGCAGAAGCATTCCTTGAAGAAACATGCTTTGACGAAGGTGCACAGTGCCAGAGAAGCAACAGGGAACAGGTTCTTGAAGAAATGATTCTTCTTCACCTTGCCAACGAAAATCCTGCTTTCCATCCTTTTGCAATTCTTTTTGACGACGAAAAGCTGAAGGCAAACAAAAACTACATAAAGTCATGGCTTCAGATTAAGGCATATTTTGAAACACAGCCGGTGTTTGGTCCTAAAAACAATACCTTAATCAACATGCTAAAGGAACCGGTCATTGCTTCCCCTACTTCTTTGAAAGGCCAGCTTGACTATATCCGCAACAACTGGACTCTTCTTCTTGGCGAATGGATTTTACGCCTGCTTGAAGGCATGGATACAATTACGGAAGAAGAAAAGGCAGCATGGCACCCGACTAACGGCGGCGAAGTTTCCATGGATGCCTACAACTTTGACGACAATTCATTAATGAAGGAATACGAAAGGTTCAGCCCGGACAGGGAATGGATGCCTAAAGTCATACTTATGGCAAAGACAGTCCTTGTTTGGCTTTACCAGCTTTCTAAAAAATACGACCGTGAAATTACGCGCCTGGACCAGATTCCGGATGAAGAACTTGATGCACTGCGCGATGCAGGTTTTACAGGCTTGTGGCTTATCGGCCTTTGGGAACGAAGCAATGCCTCAAAAAGAATCAAGCAGATTAACGGAAACCCGGAAGCTGCTTCTTCTGCATATTCACTTTTAAATTATGAAATTGCATCCAACCTTGGCGGCTGGCCTGCACTTGAAAACCTGCGCTGGAGATGCTGGCAGAGGGGAATCCGCCTTGCTTCTGACATGGTTCCAAACCACACTGGTATGGACGGCGACTGGGTTACAGAACATCCTGATTACTTTATTACAACAAAAGACTGCCCTAGCCCGAGCTACACCTTTAACGGCGAAAACTTAAGCCACGACGGCAGGGTAAGCATTTATCTTGAAGACCACTATTACACAAAAAACGACTGTGCCGTTTGCTTTAAGCGCGTAGATAATTTTACGGGAGACGTAACTTATATTTACCACGGCAACGACGGAACAGGCATGCCATGGAATGATACAGCTCAGATTGACTATCTGAACCCTGTTGCCCGTGAAGCCGTAATGCAGCAGATTCTTAACGTTGCAAGAAACTTTCCTATCATCCGCTTTGATGCAGCAATGGTTCTTGCAAAAAAACATATCAGGCGACTTTGGTATCCTCAGCCAGGACACGGCGGAGACATTTACAGCCGCAGCCGTTATGCACTTAGCAACGAAGAATTTGAAAGGCGCATTCCAAATGAATTCTGGCGCGAAGTAGTTGACCGCTGTGCACAGGAAATTCCTGATACGCTTTTGCTTGCAGAAGCATTCTGGATGATGGAAGGCTACTTTACACGCACCCTTGGCATGCACCGTGTTTACAATTCAGCCTTCATGAACATGCTTAAAAAGGAAGAAAACCAGAAATACCGCGACACAGTAAAGAACACAATCAGGTTTGATCCGCAGATTCTTAAACGCTACGTAAACTTCATGAACAACCCCGATGAAGAAACTGCTGTTGCTCAGTTTGGCCGCGGAGACAAATACTTTGGTGTCTGCACTTTAATGATTACAATGCCGGGGCTCCCTATGTTTGGCCATGGTCAGCTTGAAGGCTACGAAGAAAAATACGTAATGGAATATACCCGTGCCTACAAAGATGAACAGGTTGATGAAGGCCTGATGAACGGTCACCGTGCATTGATTTTCCCTTTAATGCACAAGCGCTATCTTTTTGCACAGGTAGAAAATTTCCTTTTCTATGACGTATGGAACAACGGAAGCGTAAACGAAAATATATTTGCCTATTCAAACCTTGTTGGCAATGAAGGCACAATTGTTTTCTACAACAACAAATACGAAGGTGCACAGGGCTGGATTAAGCAGTCATGTGAATATGCCGTAAAAACAGGCAGCGGGGAAAATGACAAAAAACTTATGAGCCGCAGCCTTGGAGAAGATCTTGGCCTGACTTACGGTTACAATCATTATGTTCTTCTCCATGAACACAGATCAAACCTGTGGTTTATCCGCAAGTCTGATGACATTATTAACAACGGAATGTTTGTAATGCTCAAAGGCTTTGAAGCCCAGGTATTTACGGATGTTCATCAGGTTGAAGATAATGCAGAAGGCAAATATGCAAAGCTCTGCGAACTTTTAAACGGACGCGGAACAGAAGATATAGAAATTGCATGGCAGGAATACCGCTACAAGGAACTTTATGCAAAACTTGAAGCCTTTATTACGCCGGAACTTTTAACAGAAGTTCATGAACTTTTTGCACCGTCAGAAGACTTTAAGCTGAAAAATCCTAAGACAACGGCAAAGAAAGTAAGCATTAAAACAGTCCTCAAGGAATATGAAGAAGCAGCCCTTGCCTACTATAAGACCGAAGAAGAATTTGCTGCCCAGACAGAAGCTGAACTTAAAGAAGAAGCAATTGCAATGGCAAAGAAAAATTCTAAAGCAAAAGCTAAAACTTCAGAAAAGAAGCCTGCCGCAGCTAAAAAGACAATAGCTCCGGAAAAGAAATTTGCAGCGTTCATTAAAAAGGCTGAATATCTTTACGCCATTTTTGAATCAGCACAGAAAGCAGATTCTGCAAAAAAAGAAGTAAAGGCAACCTTAGAAAATGAAATCTGCCGCGGATTTGAGACTGTAAAGTTCTTTGCAGAAATCCTTACGGCCTTTGCTGCAGTTTCAGATACAAAGGCAGAAATTCTTGCCAAGTGGGGATACAACAGAAAGCTTTCTGAACTTATTGCAAAAACAGATTTTGCACAAAAAGATGCAGAAATGAAAAATGTATTCAGCAGGATTTTCCTTTGCTCTGAAGTAAGCAGAATAAGTCTAAGTGCTGCATCATTTGTTAAGTCTGCATATAAGACTGCACTTCTCATTACAGAAAGCAAGGATGCCTTCCTTCTTTGCGGTGCCAATGAATACGACGGAACAGTCTGGTTTAACAAAGAAAAAATGGAAGCAACCTTAGATTTACTTCTTGCCGTAAATGCAATGCTTGCTTCAAAAATTCAGCGTGAACAGATTTACGAACTTTACAGGATTTTAAATGCAACAAAAGAAAAGGCAGAATATAAAGTTAAGCTTTTTACGGAAGCATTAAAGCCTGAAGAAAAGAAACGTAAGTCAACTGCAAAAACAGGAACAAAGAAAGCTGCGGTTAAAAAAGAAACAAAAACCGTAAGCAAAAAGACAACTAAGTCTAAGTAAAAAAGAAGGCTGTAAGATTTTCTTGCAGCCTTCTTTTATTCATTTATTCTAAAACATTCTTCTTAGATTCAAAGAATTCAAAATTGAAATTAAAGAATCCTTATCATCCGCAGAAATGCAAGGCTTGTTCAGTTCAACAGGAGTAAAGGCTTTTGAAACTGACTCATTCTTTTCCGGACATTCTCCAAGGTTATGGAGCAGGAACTTTTCATCAATAGACGGATCGTCACGGGCAACAAGAACAAGAGTTCCGTCTCCGTCTGCCAGAACATCAGAACGTTTTTTTGCAGCGGCATAAGATGCAGAAGTATCTTTATCTGCAAAGATTTTATACTTTACAAAAAGTTCCTTGCAGGCATTGTTAATGTCTTCTTCAGAAACAGAAGCTGGAAAAACAAAACTTCTTATCATTAAGGAATTGGCTTTAAATACCTGTTCAAGGCGTTCAATATTTGACGGGTTGGCAGGATCAGCCGGCAGTCTTTTTTCCATAGGAACCATGCTGTCCGTTACCATACACTTGCCGGAACCGTCCTGTGTAAGTGTCGGAGTTGAAGGCACAATGAACCCGTTTACAGGCAAGGCAAATTTCCATCCGTAAAGGCCTGAAATCAAATTGCCATAATTGCCGGCAGACAAGGCATAATAAATGTCGCCGCTTATGATTTTTTTAAGCCTGCTGAAAGCAAAAGTATAGAAAAATGCCTGTGGCAAAAGACGTCCGATATTAGCCGTATTTGCAACAGTAAGATGATATTTTTCTACAAGTTCCCTGTCTGCAAAAATACTGCGGACAAGGTTGCGGCAGTCTTCAAAAGTTCCGTCTACTTCAACAGGATAAATGTTTCCGCCGTTCCAGACAAAATCACTTTCATCCATTCCGCGCAGGCTTCCCTTAGGGCAAAGAAGAACAGACTTCAAAAGTTTTTTATCCTTCATTGCCTTTGCCATGCAGGCACCAAGTTCACCTGTTGTTGCATCAAGAAGAATTGCTTTTTCTCCGTCAAGCTGAAGGATTGTTTCAAGGGCAGCGGTCAAATATGAAACACCGTAATCCTTAAAAGTTCCCGTTGCTCCATTGTAAAGTTCAAGAAGAAAAAGATTTTCATCAAGCTGCTTAAACACAGGGTCTTTTTTAAATGCACGGGATGCAATTGTTTCACAAATAATCGGACTGAATTCATCATTTATCATTGCCGATGTAAGTGCACCGGCAAGAGAAGAAAATGATGTATGTTCATCTGCGTAAAGAATCCAGCGGCGTAAGTCTGCCATATCAAAGGGAACATACAGTCCCCCGTCTGACGGCATACAGTCAAGAACAGCTTTCTTAAATCCCGCTTTTATTTCCGTATTACGGGTACTGCAAAATTTCATTAATTAATTCCCCTCCCAGTCTGCCACTATTTCTTATGGCGGCGGTCAAGTTCGTTATAAACATCCTGCCATGTAACGCCTTCTTTATACATAAGGACGCTTACAAAATACAAAAGGTCGGCAGCTTCCCAGATGACTTCATCTTTTCCTTCTGCTTCACAGATTTCTTCTGCTTCTTCTTCTACCTTTTCACGAACGCGCTTGTCGTTAAGTGTTGTCGTATAGCTTCCCGGGCGCGGATTTGCAAAACGTTCTGCAATTGTTGCATAAAGGCGTTCCATAGAACTTCTTTCATCCGGTTCTGAGCCAAAGCACGTAAAGCTTCCTGTGTGACATGCACCGCCATGTGGAATAACCGTAGCAAGAATTGTGTCCCTGTCGCAGTCTGCACGCATTTTTACAACTTCAAGATAATGTCCGCTTGTTTCGCCTTTTGTCCAAAGCACGTTTCTTGTGCGGCTGAAGAAAGTAAGTTTTCCTGTATCAAAAGTTTTTGCAACGGCTTCCCTGTTTGAATAGCCCATCATTAAAACTTCACCGTTTACACTTTGTGCAATTACAGGAATCATTCCGTTTACTTTTTCCCAGTTCAAGCATGCCAGAAAACTGTCCTTTAAAGAAACAGCACCGGTATAAAGAGCCATGCCAAGCTGAACATCACAGCCAAGTTTTTCAAGTTCTTCAATCTGTTTAAGACTGTTTACTCCGCCTGCTGCAACAACGCGGCATTTTACAGCCTGCCTTAACTGACGGCACATGTCCATGTCTGTTCCCTGCATGCAGCCTTCTTTTTCTACGCAAGTAAACAAAAGTTCAGAAGCATATTTTTCTGCTTCCTTTGCGCCTTCAATCAGGGAAATGTCTGCCGTTTCTGTCCAGCCTTTCAGGGCAATCTTTCCGTTAATGGCATCAACAGAAATAATCACCCGCTGCTTACCGATAGCTGCAACAAGTTCTTCAAGAAAAGCAGTATTTAAAATAGGGTCACTTGCAGACTTGCGGCCTGCGTTCCATGCTGCAGAACCAACAATAATTTTTTCTGCACCAAGAGAAATAAGTTCCTTTGCTTTTTTTACATCACGGATTCCGCCGCCAACACGAACGTTTCCCTTACGCAAAAGAGATTTTAAAAGTTCAGTATTAGGAGTGTTTCCTTTTGCATCTGTATTTCTTAAGGCCTGATCAAGGTCAATAACTGCAACTTCACCGTATTTATTAAAATCGCTGATCAAAGCATCAGCATCATCACGCTGGAGAACAAGATCTTTTCCATTTTTTAACTGGACAACGTGTCCGTCTTTCATATCAATAGAAGCTATTACCATAATCTTAATTTTATCTGAATATACCGTTTTTTACAATAAATGCCATGGTTTAAGGGCAATTCTTAGAATTATTTAACTTTACTTTTACTATAAAATTTATGGAAAATCCATTATACTGAATCAGCATGATAGAAAAAGTTGGAAACGCCATAAGTTTAAAAATTTCTTCCATTGGTTACCTTCTGGGTTACATGGGACGTGTTTTTAAAACCTCATTTTTCTTTGTTACCAGGGAAAAAGCTGCAAGAAAAATTTTAATAATGCAGCTGCTTTTTACATTTATAGAAGCCCTTCCGATTATTTCCATGCTATCTGCAGCCTTAGGTTCTGCACTTTATCTTGTAGGCTATAAATTCCTTTTATCTTTCGGACAGGAAAGCCTGATTTACAAGGTTCTTGTTCTTGCCATTGTTCAGGAAGTTGGCCCTCTTTTAGTTGCCTTTGTTGTTACGGCACGCTCTGCAACAGCCATTGCAACGGAAATCGGCGGCATGGTTATAAGCCACCAGATTGAAAGCTATATTTCTTTTGGCATTGATCCAATCAGTTATCTTGTGGCTCCCCGTTTTATAGGCGTTACTGCTTCCGTATTTTTTCTGAATCTGTATTTCTGCCTTTGCGGAACTTTCGGTCCCTTTTTTGTTTCCCTTATCGTAAACCCCATAACGGCATCAGATTATCTTGCAGGAATTTTAAAAAGCTTTGACCTGATTTCCATTGGCGTTTCCATTTTAAAAAGCGTGATTTTCGGAATGATAATTTCCATTGCTTCAACTTTTTCCGGCTTTAACGTTCAGCGTGCATCAACGGAAGTTCCTGTTGCAGGAATTATTTCCGTTACAAAATCTTTCATGCACATAATCGTTGCTGACGTTTTAATAATTGTAATGGTTTTGCTGAGGTAAAGAATGTCACTTTTTAATATTGAAAATATTGAATTCTATACGCAGACAAATGTTCCCATTATTAAAGGTGTTTCTTTTGACATCGAAAAAGGAACTACAGTTCAGTTTGACGGAAAATCCGGAAGCGGTAAATCTACGCTGCTGAAAATTTCTGCAGGCATAATTGTTCCCACAAAAGGCAGCGTAAAATTTGAAGGTAAAGACATTCACAGCATGAACAGTGCGCAGACAAAGGCATTCAGAAAAAGAACCGCATTTATTTTTCAGGACTCTGCACTATGGGCAAACCAGAATATCATGCAGAACCTGATGATTCCGTTGCAGATTCTTTATCCTGAAATGCCTGCAAAAGAAAAAATGGAAACCATAAAAGCCATCTGCCACACTTTAAATTATGAACGCAGCCTGGAATTGCGTCCGGCAGACCTTTCCATGGGCGAACAGAAAAAAGTTGCTTTTGCAAGGGCAATGGTTTTAAAACCTGAAATTCTTTTTCTTGATGAAGTTACGGAATCCCTTGATGTAAAAGTCGTAGACATAGTTTTCCAGCTGCTTCACGATTTTATAGATAATGGCGGCACTGTAATTTACATAAGCCACAATCCCACATTCGTAAAAGAATTTCCCGCCAGAAAAATCAAAATAAAAGAAGGAATCATAAATGAAATTCAAGATTAAATATGCTGATCAGATAGTCGGTTTTTTTTCTCTTCTTGGACTCGTTGGCCTTATAGTTTTATTTTTTTCAATCGGCATGACCCAGAAATGGTTTCAGAAAAAAAACACCTATTACACCATGGTAGACAATTCCAATGGTCTTGCTGTAGGCAAGGATTTAACATATAAAGGTTTTTCCATCGGCAAGGTAAAATCCATTTCTTTAGAAGGTTCTCAGGTACGGGTAAATTATTATATTCTTGCGGACTATGATGAATATATAAAGCCCTATTCCCTTGTTGAATTTGCATCCAGTCCTTTTGGTTCTTCCTTTGTTTTTCATCCTGGCAATGGTCAGGGCAAAATAGAAAGCGGCAGTGAGATTTTCAGGACAGATTCTGCAACGGGAACAGAATACATTGCAAAAGGTTATGTAACCATAGAAGGCGGTGCAGATTCCATTGCAATTATTTTAAACAAAGTTACCACTCTTGTAGACAATATAAATGTTCTTTTAGGCCAGGTTAATCAGGCTTTTGCAGGAACTGACCAGACAGAAATCGGTAAAATTGTAGGCAACATAAATAATATTCTTGGTGATGCAGACGGCATTCTTTCCGGCACTGGCGGCAGCGACATAAATAAAATCCTTGCAGAAATAAATGATTTGCTTTCTTCTATTAACAAAGAAGGAATTCCAGCTTTGCTTGGTGAAGAAAATTCTAAAGCGATTACTGCCATTCTTAAAAATGTTGATTCCCTTTCAGGTGACGCTTCCCATCTTGTTGCAAATCTTGATCCGCAGGTTTCTTCTGTTTTAGCACAGGTTGATCAGGCACTTGTTCAGATGCGTGATGTTTTAAGCGGAATCAAAAACATCGGCTTTATAAGAAAGGGCGTAGAAGACCATGCAGGAGCCAATACATCTACAATTCAATTAAGAAGCACGGAGTTCTAAAATGAATCTGAGAATCAGGAAATTTATTTTAATATCTTTTTCTGTTTTAACATTGCCATGCTTTGCAAAAAAACAGACAAGGCCCATGAAGTATAATAATATTTCTGAAAAGGCAACCATTCTTTATGAAAATGCCAATGCAGAAATTGCATCTTCTAAATATATCCTTGCAGACAGTCATCTTGAAGAAGCCTTTGTTCAGGCTGTTTCCGTAGACAACAAGGAACTGCTGTGTAAAATCTCACTTTCAAAAGCAATTCTCTGCTACTACACGGGAACTGATTATTCAAATGACTTAAATGAAGCAAGGCATTTTGCAGAAACTTCAGGTCAGAAAGATTTCCTCCTTTCTTTATGCACATTATACGAAGCTGACATAAAAGGTGCTGATGCAGATTTCGAAAAAGTAAATGCCACGGAAAAAAACGTTTCTAAAAATCCATATTACCTTGCCCTGCTTTACAGAATAAAAGGCAACTGCTATGCACAGAAAATGAACTACAACTCTGCCATATTGTTTTACACAAAGGCAGCTGAACTCCACACAAAAGAATGTTACCTTGCAGAAATAGGCTTAGACTGGTATCAGGCTGCAAGAATGTATTCTTTAAACGGAGACAAGGCAAACGCACTTAAGGCACTGGATTCTGCACTTAAATACGACAGGGACGCAGAAAACACCACCGCCATAGGCAGCGACTATTTTGCCAAGGCACTGGTCTTAACAAAAGGCAATTATATAGAAGCAGAAAAAGCACAGGCAAAAGAAAACGCACAGTGGGCAAAGGAAATCTTTACGGCCGGCGGTTATACAAACATGGCAGAACGCTGTGTTCAGCTTTTAAAGACAATTGACAAATAGAGCTGAAATTCGTTAACCTAAGCATAAATATGGTTAACGAAAAACCTTCTTCCAAACATAAAATTCTTGAAATACTAAGAAGTTCTACCCTTCCTGTCAACGGCGATGCCATTGCAAAAGAAACAGGCATTTCAAGGGTTGCCGTATGGAAAGCAATTCAGTCCCTTGAACTATCAGGATATAAAATTGATTCTACAAGAAACGGGTATCTTCTAAAAAAAGACCTGGAAGACAGTCTTTTTCCGTGGGAATTTGAAGGTAAAGAATCATCATATTTTCATTTTACAGAAACAGACTCCACAATGATTCAGGGCAGAATAGAAGCAGAAAAAAGTTCTGCCGGAGATTTAAAGATAGTTACTGCCGACGTTCAGAAAAAAGGCAAAGGCCATGCAGACCACAAATGGACCACAACTAAAGGAAGCCTTGCCTGCACCTTTGTTTTAAAAGAAAAGATTCCCCTTGCAGAAAACCACAGGTTTTTAATGGCATGCCAGATAGCAGCAGCAAAAACACTGCAAAGCCACGGCAAAGAAATTTTCCTGCGCTGGCCCAACGATATATGGACAAAAGCAGGCAAGGCAGGCGGCATTTTAGACGACTTAAGCGCAACAGGTTCATGGACAAACTGGGTAAACCTTGGCCTTGGGCTGAACCTTTCTTCTAAACCTAAACTTGAAGGCACAGACTGTATTTTTTCAACCAAAGAAAAAATACTGCGCAAGGATATTCTTAAAGAAATCATAAATAACTTTAAAGAAGAAATTCAGATTGCAAAACTTAAAGACAGCCAGCTTGAAAAACAATGGAATCTTTTTTGTCCTGATGTAAACAAAAAAATCAGGATAAAGGAATCCGGCACTGACTGTGTTTTTAAAGGAATCAATTCTTACGGATGGGCAATTACAGAAATGGAAGGAAAAGAAAAATTATTTCCGCCATGCACAATAAATTTCCAGAAAAACGGAGGCAATTAAAATGGAAAGCAAATTTAAAGGACTTGTATTAAGCGCACTTTTTGCAGCACTTATTTCAACAGGATGTTTTATCATTATTCCACTTCCAGGCGGAATCCCAATTGTAATTCAGGACATGATGGCAATGTTAAGCGGACTTATTCTTGGTTCTGTTTACGGAGCAATTGCAGTTTTTGTTTTCCTTGTCTTAGGTTCAATTGGTCTTCCTGTTTTTTCAGGCAAGGCAGGCCTTCATGTAATTACGGCTGGACCAACAGGCGGTTTTTTAATCGGCTATTTTTTGTCTGCCATAGTCGGCGGTTTAATCCTTGCAATTTTTCTTAACAAAAAAACTGAACATTCAAATGCAAGACAATATATTTTTATTGCCATCGCTGCCGTTGCTGCCACAGTTGTTGCCTTTACCTGCGGAATAATTGGCTTTATGCACGTAACGCATAAAACTTTGGCAGAAAGCTTTCTTATGGTTGTAGTTCCTTTTATTCCGGGAAACCTTATAAAGATTGCAGTAATGATTCCCCTTGCAAAGAAATTCAGAAAAACAGTTCAGCTTGCATAGGTTTTATAAATGAAGGCTATTGAAGTAGAAAATGTAAGCAAGATTTTTCCGGACAAAACAAAGGCACTGGAAGACGTAAGTTTTGCAATAGAAGAAGGTGAATTTGTCGTAATTGCAGGTTCCAACGGTTCCGGCAAAAGCGTCCTCATGTCTTTAATTGCAAAGCTTGATTCCCCGAGTTCCGGAACAATTAAAACTTCAACACAGACAGGACTTGTTTTTCAGGATGCAGATGCACAGATTCTTGGCGAAACAAGCAGTGAAGATGTGGCATTCGGCATAAGAAACTGCGGCTACAAAAAAGAAATTATGAACCAGAAAACAAATGCCGCTTTAGAAGCAACAGGCCTGCTTTATAAAAAAGATTCTGCAGCAAGAACTATGTCCGGCGGAGAAAAAAGAAGGCTTGCCGTCTCTGGAATTCTTGCCATGGACAGGAACATTTTTATCTTTGATGAACCTTTTGCAAACCTTGACTGGCCTGGCATAAAAAAAACCTGTGCCATATTAAAGCAGCTTAAAGAGCAGAAAAAAACTGTAGTTGTTTTAACCCACGAACTTGAAAAAATCCTTGCCCTTGCAGACCGGTTCATTGTGCTTGATAAAGGAAAAGTCCGCTACAATGGCACGGCACAGGAAGGACTAAAACTAGACCTTGAACAGTGGAGCATTAAAAATCCCCTTGTCTGCGGAATGAAACTGGAAAATCTTTTATGGCTGTAGCGTTATTTTCTTATAAGAACAGAAATTCTTTTTTGCACAGGATTCATCCCCTTGCTAAACTTATAGTCATTTTTTCAATGTGCATTTTCTGCTTTATGGAAACAGAATTTGAACTTATTAAACTGTTATTGTGCTTTGCTTTTTCTGTTGTTTTATTTTTTCTTGGAGGCGGAAATAAGACAACACTAAAAGCATTGCCTTTTGTTTTTATACTGGGTCTTTTTGTTACAGCATTAAGGATGTTCTATTTTATTCCAAAGATAAGCTTTAATGCTGACGGTTTTTATTCCGGACTTTTGTATACGGCACGGCTGTTCATTACAACCTTAACATGCCAGATAATTTTTGAAACTACATCAAGTGCACAGATTCAGGATAGCCTTGAAAAAATAGAAAATGCCTTTGCAAAAGTAATACCGCCGGTAAAGAAACTTCATGCAGCACTTTTAATTTCCCTTGCCATTAATTTTATACCAATGGTTTTTGAAACCTGGACCAAAGTTAAGCTTGCATCACAGGCAAGAAGCAATGGAAAGAAAAATATTTTTACAGCATCAAAAACTTTATTTTCGCAGCTGGATGCAACTTTATCCTGCCTTATTTTCCGTGCAGAAACAAAGAGAAAAGCCATCCTAAACAGATGGACTGAAAGACAATAAATAGTCACAAGGAGCATAAATATGATTAACGCAATTAAAAATAAAATCATCAATGAAAACTACAAGGTTACAAAAGAAGAATGCCTTTTGCTTTTTAAAGAACCACTGGAACAGCTTGCCGCTGCTGCCAACGAAATCAGGATTGCATGCGCGCCAAAATCTACAAGCGTATGTTCAATTATAAGTGCAAGGCAGGGTAAATGCGGAGAAGACTGCAAATACTGTGCACAGTCTTCATGGTGGAAAACAGGCTGCACGTGCCACCCAATGATTCAGGCAGAAGATGCCATTGCCCAGTGCAGAAAAGCAATTGCAAATAAAGTTTCAAGGCTTTCTCTTGTTACAAGCGAAGTCGGTCTTAAAGGAAAGGAATTTGACCAGGCCCTTGATTGCTACAGGGAAATCATAAAGGTAACTGAAGGCAAGCTTTTGCTTTGTGCTTCCCACGGAATAATTTCTTACGAACAGATGGTTCAGCTGAAAGAAGCGGGCGTTGTCCGATACCATCACAACATTGAAACAAGCAGGAATTATTTTCCTAAAATATGCAGCACCCATACTTATGACCAGAGAATAGAAACAATTAAAAACGCAAAAAAAGCAGGCCTTGAAATATGTTCCGGCGGAATAATAGGCATGGGAGAAACAATAGAAGACAGAATTGATTTTGCCATGACCATAAGGGATTTAGAAGTTCAGTCTGTTCCCGTAAACATTTTAAATCCTATTAAAGGCACTCCTTTTGAAAATCTTGAACCACTTTCACAGGAAGAAATTCTAAAGACAATTGCAGTTTTCCGTTTCATAATGCCTGCACAGTTTATAAGATGCGCAGCAGGAAGAAAAAAGCTTGGCAAAAACGGACGTGCTGCATTTTTAAGCGGAGCCAATGCCTTAATCAGCGGAGACTTTTTAACGGTAGAAGGAAGCAGCAATCAGGAAGACCTGGAAATGCTTGAAGAACTTGGACTGGAGATCGAACAAAACTAGCAGCACATAAATCTAGAATTGGCTTCTGCCACGGAAACTTCTTGCAAGGGTAAGGCGGTCTGCATATTCAAGGTCGCCGCCGACAGGTAGGCCGGAAGCAAGGCGCGTAACCGTTACCTCCGTATCAGCAAGAATGCGCTGGATATACAGGGCAGTTGTGTCTCCTTCTACCGTCGGGTTTGTTGCAAGAATAACTTCCTTTATGTTTTCTGACTTTACGCGTTCCACAAGGGAATTTATGCGCAGCTTGTCGGGCGTCATTCCTTCAAGGGGGGAAATTACGCCGCCTAAAACATGGAAAAGGCCATGAAATTCGTGACTGCTTTCTATGGTTGCTGCATCCTGCGGCTGTTCAACAACGCAGATGACGGTGCGGTCCCGGGTAAGGTCAGAACAAATAGGGCAAGGGTCTTCTTCAGTCCATGTGCCGCAAATTGAACATGGTCTGATTTTGTCCTGCAAAGTCCTTATCTGTTCTGCAAAGCGTTCCATAAAAAAACTGTCAGCTTTTAAAAGGCTGTTTGCAATGCGGGATGCAGACTTTTTGCCAATGCCCGGAAGATGAGAAAAGCTTTCTGTAAGTTCATCAAGTGCATTCATTTTAGTTTATAGTTCAACCTTAGAATTACATTCCCGGAATATTCATTCCTGAAAGCATGGGTCCAAACTGAGCCTTGAAAGTTTCCTGCATTGATTCGCAGGCGGCATGATGTGCAGCAATAATCAGATCCTGAAGCATGGCAACATCGCGGTTATCTACGCAGATCGGATCAAGCTTAATGTCTGTCATTTCAAACTTTCCGTTAATTGTCACCTGCACCATATTTCCGCCGGAAGAACCGGTTGCCTTTAACGTTGCAATTTTTTCCTGTGCTTCCTTAAGCTGGCTCTGAAGCCCGCCAAGATTCTTTATCATTTCAAATGGATTCATATAATATTCCTTAAATTAAACCTGTTGTTTCATCAATGCCCATCATGATGTTCAGGGACTGAACTGCAGCACCTGATGCACCTTTGCCAAGGTTATCAAGCCTTGTTGTAATGCAGATGCGGTCATCATTACCGTAAACAAACACTTCCATCAAGTTTGTATTTGCAAGGGTGTTGGCAGGAATAAACGGATCAGCCAAAGTGCCTTCTCCCATAAAGGCAGGAACCTTAACAAAATTGCAGCCGTCATAATGAGCAGCAAACATTTCCCATACATCTTTTGCAGAAACTTTCTTTGCAAGCAATCTTGAATGAAGTCCTACAGTAACTGTCATTCCCTGAAAATAATCGCAGACATAGGGATTAAAAACAGGTTCATAGTCAAGGCCGGAGATAATTTTCATTTCAGGCAAATGCTTGTGAGCCTGGGTAAGTGCATAAAGACGAGGGGAATCAAATTCCTTATTCCTGTTTTCTGATTCATAAACTGCAATAGCTTTCTTGCCTGCACCGGAATAGCCTGAAACTGCATTGGCACAGACAGGATAGTCTTTTGGAAGAATGCCGCTTTTAACAAGAGGATAAACAATTGCATTGAATCCGCTGGCATAGCAGCCCGGGTTTGCAACGCGGCTTGAAGTCATGATTTTTTCACGGAAGCTTTTATCAAGTTCCGGGAAACCATAAGCCCATGCAGGATTTACACGGTGAGCAGTTGAAGCGTCTATGATTCTTGTCTTTGGATTTGTGCAAAGGCTTACTGCTTCTATTGATGCAGCATCCGGCAGGCAAAGGAAAGTAAAGTCAGAAGCATTGATGCACTTTGCACGTTCTGCGCTGTTCTTGCGTTTTTCTTCGCTGATTTCAATTATTTCAAGGTCCGGCCTTTTTGCAAAGCGTTCAAAAATCTTAAGGCCTGTTGTTCCTTCTTTTCCATCAATAAAAACTTTTACTGCCATAGTTTTCTCCCATTTAAATTTATATTTTTAATTAAGCTAAGATTATCAGCTTCCTAAAAGTGAACCTTTGAACACGTCGCACAAAACTTCTACTTCTTTTGGAAGTTCAATTTTTTCTGCCGTTTCTTTTCTTTCCAGAACCTTTATATCAATGGAAACCTGTTTTCCATAGGCCTGTGAAAGATATGCAGAAACCTTTTCTACTTCAGACAAAAGCTGAACCTGAACAAATTTATTTTCTGCATAGACGGTCATTCTGCTTCCGTCAAACTGCCAGTTTACAGTTTCAGAAAGGCTGTTAGAAAGCATGGCATCTTCTGCAGCAAAATCGCTGATTATGGCACTGCGCACTTTTTCTACATCGCTTGAATCAATGTTTTTAAGCGCAGCATTTTTTTCTGCCTGCCCTGCCTTTTCCGTCTCCTGCCTGCTCTGCTCAGCTTCACTGACCGCACCTGTTTCAATTTCTTCAGGACTTACATTTGTCCATGCTGAATTGTTTGCCGGCGGTTCAGCTCCGCCATTAAGAAAAGGGTCGTATTCTTCTTCTGCTGAATTTGCATTTACTTCTGCTTCAGGTGCTTCTTCTGTAAGTGCGCTGAAAGTAGGCAGGCCGTTGCCAGCCACATTCTTTCTAAAAGAATTATTCTGTGCTACTGCTTTTTCAGATTCAGTTTTTTTTTCTTCCCTTATCTGCTGAGCCTGCTGAACTGCACCATTTGCAGAAACAGCTGAAGCAGCGGCCATTGAAGTTCCCCCTGCATTAGAAAATGCCTGCAGTTTTCTTGGACCTGCCGCATTCATTAAAACAGGCTTAACTGCATCAATGGCTTTCTTAACTTCCTGTGCAGAAACAAAATCCTTAAGCCAGCACAGCCTTGAAAGTGCAAGTTCAAATTCAAAACGGGGACTTATGGAATATCTAATATCCCGGTAAAGCTGCATGAAAATATTCAATGCACGCTCCACCTGAATGGAAGACCAAGCATTTACAACATCTGCAGAAAACCTTTCTGCACTCTGGCCAAGCAAAGCTTCCTTTTTAATTCCGCTTTTAATAAATAGAACAGAACGCAGATAGTCCGTGCAGTTGGAAATAAGCTGTTCAATGCTTACGCCGTTTTGCAGGTATTCATCAAACTTAAGAAGGACGGTGGCACTGTCGCCTTTAACGCAAAGGCCAAAAAGTTCATTAAGGCGGTCAATGCCCACAAGGCCAAGCTTGTCGCGGATTTTCTCGTAGGTAATTTCGTCCCCGCTGAATGCCGCAACCTGATCAAAAAGAGTATAGCTGTCCCTCATGGAACCGCCTGCTTCACGGGCAATCCAGTAAAGGGCTTCGTCCTGGGCTTTAATTCCAAGTTCTGCCGCAGCCTGTGCAAGCTGTTCCTTGACTTTTTCTACGGGAACAAGGCGGTAGTTAAACTGCTGGCATCTTGATTTAATTGTTGCCGGCACTTTCTGAAGTTCCGTCGTTGCAAAAATAAATACAACGTGCGGCGGCGGCTCTTCTATGGTCTTAAGCAATGCATTGAAGGCATTGTTAGAAAGCATGTGGACTTCGTCTATTATGTAAATCTTGTACCGGCACGTCTGCGGAGGGAAAAGAACTTCGTCCTTAATCTGGCGCACGCCGTCTACGGAATTGTTTGACGCTCCGTCTATTTCTATTACGTCAAGGCAAGAACCTGCCGTAATTTCCTTACAGGCATCGCATTCGCCGCAGGGAGTTGCCGTAGGTCCTTTGCGGCAGTTTAATGCCTTTGCCAGAATGCGTGCAGTAGATGTCTTGCCGCATCCGCGCGGGCCGGAAAATAAATATGCATTGGCAATTTTGCCAGACTGAATTGAATTCTTTAATGTTTCTGCAACAAATTCCTGACCTACAAGATTTGCAAAAGTCTGCGGCCTTCTTCTTGTTGCTGTTACTTCATAAGCCATAGGGTTATAGAATACATCAAAAAAGAGCTTTTCTCAATGCTTGGTTTTTTTTATTTTCTATTCTTAACTTCATCCCTGTAGATTTCTGCAATATAGGCAGGACCATTGCACCAGAGTTTTGTATCTGCATCGTATAATCCCCTGCCGGTTTTAGAAAGCAGAAAATCCTGAAGCACCTGGTTTGTATCCCTGTGCAAATCCCTTGCAAGAATTTCTACCGTCATGGAGATTAACAAATCAATGGTATATTCCACAGTTTTTTCGGGAACAGCCTGAGCTTCTTTATTTTCTTCCATTATTGCCGTATTTATCTGAGCCATATCTTTTCCGCTTTTATAAATGCAAGGCATTTTAAGGCTTTTTCTGTCCTGAAGCAAAACTGATTCTGCAGCTTATTAGGCAAAAGCCGTTTTATACAGAATTCATCAGCATCGGATGTTCCCATCTGTCCATAGGCACCGGAAATATAGGCAGTAAGGGTTGTATTTGTTGCATCATTTGCAATCTTGCCGGTAATTAAATCGTATTTTTTCATTCTGTCATGAATTTCAGCAAAGGCATTTTCTGTCCTGTGGCTGGCAACACAATGAAGCCATTCAATATCTGCACTTTTAAAGGAATAGACATTTAATTCCGGAATCAAAGAAAATTCAAAGGAAGAAACAAAGCCAAAATCCTGACTTTCAGAAATACTTTCATTTGCAATTGCCTTATAAATTGATGTCCTTAAAAAACTGACTGCCTGTTCCTTGCTGAAAGTTAAATAAAAGCCCCTGCCAAAATCTTTATTTGCTGCACACTTTTCTAAAAGAGGATTTTCTACTTTACAATAACTGCCATGGTATAAAATCATTTTACCCGACCGTAACTCCCTTGTTTTTCAGATACTGACATACGTCTTCAAAAACAGCATTGTCGCCTTCGCAATGAAAAATGTTATAGCACTTTTCTATGTATTCCAGCACACTGGCAGATTTTAAAATAGAAATCACCTTTTCCATAGGCAGACTGTATTTTTTAATGAAAAGCCTGATTATGCGTGCCTGCATAAATGTAATTTCTTCTCTCTGGTTCACCATTAACTCCGTGCTGTATGTCTATTCTAGCATTATTCCTTACAAATTAAAATGATTATCTGCCATTGGTGTGCTATGGCAGCACACACTCAACTTCCCTATTATCCCGCCCGTAAACCTTAAGCCTGCCGCCACATCGCACTGTATTATGACAAGACCGGTATATGGTCGTATACCGGTTTGGAATACGATCGTATACTGAATCGGTATATTATAATATACCGGTTTGGTATACTGTAATATACCGATTAGGTATATTGTAATATACCGTTCTGGTATACTGTAATATACCGATGTGGTATATTGTAACATACCGGTGAGCTGCACGAGGCTACCGCAGTCATTGGAATACCAGCATGCAAAGGCCGCCGCCCGTTATGTTTCAGTGCCTGCACCGTATTATCCTATGAATACTGAAGCTTAACAGACCAGGCAGCAAGCAGCTGTGCTGC